>NZ_CP129118.1:3160256-3480384 GCF_033304615.1 Sporosarcina oncorhynchi
TTCACTTGGTTTCTTTTTGTTATTCAAACCTTTGTGCTCGCTCTTTTTACCTGATTTTTTCTTGTCATTAAAACCTTTGTGCTCAAAATACCTTGCGGTATTTTTCGCAAATCTTTTTTAACGCTTCTCGTTTCATTATAAAACCTCAGTGCTCAAAATACCTTGCGGTATTTTTCGCAAATCTTTTTTAACGCTTCTCGTTTCATTATAAAACCTCAGTGCTCAAAATACCTTGCGGTATTTTTCGCAAATCTTTTTTAACGCTTCTCGTTAAAAAAGATTGGCTGGGGTAGCTGGATTCGAACCAACGAATGACGGAGTCAAAGTCCGTTGCCTTACCGCTTGGCTATACCCCAATTGTAATAAATATGAGTAACGGATTTTTTTTTAAATAAAATGGTGGTGGGGGACGGATTCGAACCGCCGAACCCGGAGGGAGCGGATTTACAGTCCGCCGCGTTTAGCCACTTCGCTACCCCACCAAAGTTATTGTGTATGATTATAAAAAACATGGTGACCCCTACGGGATTCGAACCCGTGTTACCGCCGTGAAAGGGCGGTGTCTTAACCGCTTGACCAAGGGGCCTTTATAATAAGGCAGATACTCGTCAATATTTTTGACGAATCGCACAAATGCTATATTAGCAAACTTACGAAGAGTGTGCAAGTCCATTTTCTTTTTTACTTCAATAATTTTGCTTTGCGCCGCTAGTTAGGTCGATTTAACAATTCGAAGACATAAAAAAAGCGCCTTGCTTTTCATATAGGAAACCGTCTGAATTCTTATCAGAAGCTTCCAACCGGATTCGAACCGGTGACCTCTTCCTTACCATGGAAGCACTCTACCTACTGAGCTATGGAAGCATAAAAAAAATGGCTCCGCAGGTAGGACTCGAACCTACGACCGATCGGTTAACAGCCGATTGCTCTACCACTGAGCTACTGCGGAATAATATATTATTTTTTTATTTTCCAACGACAAGACTTATTATAGCTAAGATCCTGGCGGAAATCAACTACTTTTTAACTTCTCTTGTGAAGACTTCATTATAGTATCATGAAGGATTCATAATGGTCAAGGCACTATCATAAAATGCTTTATAGATTTTGTTGTAAAGGGGATGTGACGTGCGTTTTGAAAGTAAAATTATTCGTTCTTACAGTGATTCTCACTGCGGTTGTACTATTTTTCACTCAAATACCTGGGGCTGATTCGTTGAAGGCGGTCTTTCGGTTGACTGATGAACCTGGAGAAGTGATTGTTCGTGGAATATCGGGTTCTGCATTGACGATTAATATTTCATTCGGAGAGGATGAAGTCGAACAATTAATCCGCGAATTGCAAACACCCTATCCTGTGCTCTTTTTGGATATGGAATGGGCAGAGCGATTTCCCGATATCATCGCTTTGATTAAAAAGAAAAATATCCCGGTCGGGCTTTTAGGACATGCCGGAGAGGAATACGAAAAGAACATACCGGCATTGATGGAACAGATTGAACAGTTCGATGCTCATTTCGGCACAAAGCCTTTATGGTTCAGGACTTCAGATGAACAATTCCCTTTATCCTTACGCAATGCTTTATGGGATATCGAAGTGAATGCATTAGGCTCTACTGTGAAATGGCTCGATGGTGAACCACCTCCAGTCCTTGAAGGAGAAATCATTTCTTTGCCTCACCATCGGGAAGAACGTATCCGTCTAGCTTCTTTGAAAAAGTTGAATGAGACGCGACAATATCAAGCTTTGGAAAACGTCCTATTTACGATGTCCGTTAAAACGAAAAGGATACCTGAATGAAGCGACGTTATGGGCGTTTATGGACTTTTAAATGAAGTTATGGACTTTTGTAAGACGTTATGGAGTTTTAGACTTCATTATGGATTTTTTATAGGATTATTGGACTTTTGTTGAGATTAGTGAGGGGTTTATTAAAAAAATAAGGCACAGCTCCCATTTTGTATGTGGAAGTTGTGCCTTTTTAGGTTATCTTGCTTTTTTCACAGCTTTACCCTTTGCCTTTGTTGAATTCTGAGCAGCGTCTCTGCGGGCTTTTCTGCGTGCATCCAGTTTTGCTTTGTCCTCGTCTGATTGACGATTATACTTCGGCAGCATTAGAATCTGATATGCATTAACGGCCAGAAGCGGGAATAATAAGATGGTGACCCATGTATCTATATTGCCTGAACGCACCATTAGTGCCGGTAACCATTCAAGTGTGGTGATGACAATCATAAAGAACAACGCCGATATAAGCGCGTGCTTCTTTGTCCATTGCGCTTTGAAATAAGCTGTTACAGCCGACACCGCCAATAATGAAAACAGCAAGGTTAAGTAAAGAATTGTTCGCCCCGTATCGCCTTCTGTCAATTTAAATCGGAAAAAGACGAGGTCAAAAAGTACAACGGCGATGATTAGCATCTGTACCCAATTCCATAATGTCAGCGTTTTGAACATATTGACGCCGAATTGATGGACTGTCAAATAGGCGAAGAATCCCATTTGGGCGACGACACTCATAGTGAATCCTAAAAAGATCATCCAAACGAAAGCACTTATGAATTGAAAGTACTCGCCGTCGGATAAAAATTGCGAGAAAAACTCCCAACGTACGATCAAACCAACGACCGCCGTGACAGCTCCTCCTATTAGCAAGGCATTAAAAAAGAATTTAACCCAATTTCGTATGGTCACGATAGTGTTCCCCCGTTTTCAATTGCTTTCAATAGTGTATCAACGTTTTGTGCAAAAATCTATTTCATTGCACGATTCATGCATATTCCTTCTTATATTGTGAACAATAATTGAAATAGCTAACCGAAGGGATTTTGATTCCATGAAGAAAAAATGGGTTTATTGCCTACTTCTCGTCTTTCTACTTGCAAGTTGTAGCCAACAAGCACAAAGCCCGAACTACGACGAGATGAAAAAAATGATGACAGATGCTTTACAAACGGAAGATGGCAAAAAAGCTATCCGAAAAATGTTCGCTGATCCCGAATTCCGGGAACTGATTGTGCTGGAGCAGCCCGAAGTGAAGAAGTCCATTGAAGATATATTGTTGTCGAAAAAGGGTGAGGATTTCTGGAAACATGCTTTTGAAGATCCGAAGTTCACGGAGTCCATCGCAAAAAGCATGAAAGAGCAACAGCAGGATATTATGTCGAATCTGATGAATGACTCATCTTTCTTGAAAGAGATGGAATCATTTTTTGGTCAGGCCGATATGCAGAAGCAATTAGAAACGATTTTGAAGTCCTCTAACATGAAAAAGGAGATTGAAAAATCCGTTGAAGATACGATTAATAATCCGTTGATGAAAGCAAAATGGCAAGAGTTGATTTTAAAAGCGGGCGAAGTGACCTCTTCTGCAAAAGGCGAAGAATCCGGGGGTGGAAGTGGCGGAGATAATTCAGATCAATCAGGAGATCAAAAAGAAAAAAGCGGCGGAGGTAAATGACCTCCCCGCTTTCTTTTATTCGTTTACTTAGAAGTCATTTCAATAACATTTTGCGCGATGGTTGCGTAAGTTTGACCGATTGGATGGTCTTTTGCATAAACAGAAGGCGCAAAATCAGTTTCACTCCAGTCAGGCTGTCCGAGTGGAATCTGTCCAAGCAATTCAGTGCGCAATTCTTCAGCAAGACGCGTACCGCCACCTTTGCCAAATACGTATTCTTTTTCGCCCGTTGCCGAAGATTGGAACCAAGCCATATTTTCGATAACGCCGAGCAACGTGTGCTCCGTTTGCAATGCCATGGCACCTGCGCGAGCTGCGACGAATGCTGCAGTCGGATGCGGTGTCGTCACAACAATTTCTTTAGAAGATGGAATCATTTGGTGAATATCAAGTGCTACATCACCTGTACCTGGTGGCAAATCGAGAATGAGGTAATCGAGATCTCCCCAATCCACATCGCGGAAGAACTGATCTAGTACTTTCCCGAGCATCGGGCCACGCCAAACGACAGGCGCATTGTCTTCGACAAAGAAGCCCATGGAAATCACTTTGACTCCAAAACGCTCGACAGGTATGATGCGGTCTTCACGAATGACTGGTAGTTCAGTAATACCCATCATGTCCGGCACACTGAATCCATAAATGTCCGCATCGATCAACCCAACTTTTTTGCCCAGTCTAGCGAGACCGACAGCCAAGTTCACGGATACCGTTGATTTTCCGACGCCGCCTTTCCCGGACGCAATCGAGATGAATTCAATATCATTCAGTGGGGATAAGAGATCTTGTGCTTCAGATTCCGTTACTGTCCCACGAAACTTTTCAAGTGTTTCCGGAGGTAATTCTTCAAAACGGATGCCGACAGAATCTGCACCTGCCGCTTTGATCACTTCCACTACTTTCATTTGTAATGTCATCTGTTCTGCCGTGTTGATTTTAGCGAGAGCCAATTTTACACTGACATGCTGCTTCTCTGGCTTGATAGTCACACTTACAATCCCATCAGTTTCCGCCAAAGTTTTATGTAAAAATGGATCTTTCAATTCGCCTACAACATCACGGATAATCTGTTCATTTAACAATATGGCCACTCCTTAGAAGGTAATTCAATCTATTCCAAGTATACCATAGTGATTCTTTTTCAAATGGTGATATGCCTTCAATTTTGCTCAGATGTATGGAATAGAATGATTCCTTCAACGATGGCATCTGCCACTTTTGCGTGATAGGCAGGATCCATCAGCAACTTGCGCTCTTCGGGATTGGAAATGAAGCCTGTTTCGATAAGGACAGAAGGCATCGGCACCTTTTTCAATAAATAAACTCCTTTAATTGCCATCGCTTCCCGATCTGTGTTTTGAAGATTTTCTACAAACGAACTTTGTATGGATTTCGCCAATAGCTCGCCACCTTCATGTCCTTCTGCATGATAAAACACTTGTGAACCTCTCCATCTTTCTTCAGGAATCGCGTTGACATGGACACTTAAAAACATATCCGGGTCTTCTTCGATTGCAATGGTTTCGCGTAATTTTAAATCGGCCATCTTCCGTTGACGTGTCGTGCTGAATTTCTCATTCGGCGCATGCTCCGCAATGGCATCTCCGCCTTTTTCCCGGGTCATGACAATGACAGCACCTTTCTTTTCAAGCTTCTTCTTTAGCTCATGCGCGATGCTCAGTGTAATATCACGTTCTACCACTTCACCAACAGAAGCACCACCGTCTAATCCGCCATGCCCCGGATCAATGACAATCTTCACCCCGCCTAGCTGCTCAGGCATGAAAAATCCCCGATCCGAAGCTTTCACTCCGTACACGACAACAAGAAGAGAAGTCGCAAACAATAAACCAATGACCAGCCATCGTTTCAACATACACACCGCCTTTTTCCATCACTATACGTAATTGTAGGAAAAGATATGAATGCGTTGTATTGTCAATTTCAGAATAAAAAAAGAAGCCGTCATGGCTTCTTTTTACTCACTGTCACTTAACCTCACCAGACCATTCTAACATGCCGCCCGTCATATTCGTTACGTTATATCCGTTACCCGATAAAAACTCCGTAGCGCGGCCGCTACGACCTCCAGAACGACAGATCATCACATAAGGGGTTTGCTTATCAAGTTCTTCCATACGATTGGGTATTTCACCTAATGGAATATGGACTGCGCCTTCAATAATGCCTTCAGCCACTTCTTCATCTTCACGTACATCAATCATATGCACGGTCTCACCATTCTCAAGTTTTGCTTGTAATTCAGTTGTTGTTATTTCCTTCATTCCAAAAACCTCCTCTGATGATTAAAGTCTTGACTATAGCTCTATCATATACTCCCGTAGGTATACAGTCTATAAAAAAGCTTAACGAAATTACATTAAAAAAGTGGGGATTAAGATACTATGAAAGTTCATTATATACACCAGCTACCCGTAAAAATAGAACTTTTCAAATCCATTCAGGAGTCTCTTTCCAAAAAAGTCGATCTGACAACCACTCTAAACACAAACAATTTTAAATACATTGCAGGAGTAGATATTGCATATTGGCTAGATGAAGGAATTGAATGGGGAATATGCAGTATAATCATCATTGATTCTGTCACACTGAAAGTAATTGAAAAAGCGTTTAGCAGCGGCAAGGTCACAGTTCCATATATCCCTGGTTATTTAGCGTTCAGGGAACTTCCACTTATTATCGAAACCGTAAAGAAACTAACGATTGCACCTGATTTATATATGTTTGATGGTAATGGTTATTTACATCCGCTTCGTATGGGAATTGCTACACACGCTTCCTTTTTTGTTCATAAGCCAACTATAGGAATTGCAAAGAGTTACTTTAAAGTCAATGATGCCTACTTTGAGATTCCGAAGAACGAAGTGGGTGCATTTGAAAATATTACTATAGGAAACGAAGTACTTGGAAGGGCACTTCGCTCACATAAAGACGTCCGGCCTATTTTCATTTCTTGTGGCAACTTTATAGATTTAGACACTGCCACAGAATTTACACTTAGCTTAATCAATAAAGATAGCCGGTTGCCAATACCCGTTAGAATAGCAGATTTGGAAACGAAAAGAATAAGAAAGCTGTTAATCGCTAAGACCGAGTAGAATGCTTTAAAAGAAAATCAGCCATTTGGTTAAATGCTTTACTTGCTGACATCGATTGATAATTCGGGCTGTAGGGATCACCAAACCCATGTTTTCGTTCAAATGTATATATTTCGATGTTGCCGGCATCAATTGATGTAATTAGCCGGTTAACATCAAAAGAGTTTTCTTCTTTCGGAAAGAACAACAGTGTGGGGCATTCCGGCGGTTTGTCTAGATAATCTCTAATGCGCGATCCATAATAGCCAATGATTCCTTTGATCATTTTTTTATTGCCACAAAGCCAAGCAACTGTAGCCCCCACACTATAACCGACAACAAATATTTTCTCATAGGATTGTTCAATATCAATTGCCAACTGTTTCACCGTTTTGGCCGCCTCTACAAAGCCTATATTCTCCATGAAATTACGATATGCCAATTGTTCCTCATCATATCGATAAGATTCATCACGGTTCAATAAGCTTGGACAATAAACATCAAAACCCAGTGCAGATAAATGTCCACAAAATTCCCGAATATGTTGATTGAGTCCATAAATTTCATGAACGACAATAACGGCATTTTTATACCCCTGTTTAATGGTCACCATTTCAATCTCACCCCATTCAATTAAAACACAAAAACCTCTCCCCGAAAAATCGGGAAGAGGCTGTATTGTTGAGTTGAAAATCGATTAACGTTTTGAGAACTGAGGTGCACGACGAGCGCCGCGAAGACCTGGCTTCTTACGTTCTTTCATACGTGAATCACGTGTAAGCAGACCTGCTGCTTTCAATGTACCACGGAAGTCAGGGTCTACAGTAAGTAGAGCACGTGCGACACCGTGACGAATTGCGCCAGCTTGTCCTGTGTATCCGCCGCCATTGACGTTTACATGGATATCATAGCTGCCAAGTGTTTGTGTAGCTACAAGCGGCTGCTTGATCACTTCACGAAGTGTTTCAAATGGTACGTAGTCTTCTACGTCACGGTTGTTGACGACAATTTTGCCTTCGCCAGGAACGAGACGTACACGAGCTACTGAGCTTTTACGACGGCCAGTGCCGATATATTGTACTTGTGCCAAAGGTGTTTCCTCCTCTTAATTATCCAATAAGCTCGAATGCTTCTGGTTTTTGTGCCGTATGTGGATGTTCCGATCCAGCATAGACGTGAAGTTTCTTGATTGTTTGACGACCTAGTGGACCTTTTGGAAGCATCCCTTTAATCGCAAGTTCCAACATCTTAGTTGGGTAGTTAGTACGCATTTCCAAAGCAGTACGTTGTTTCAGATTACCAGTATAGCCAGAGTGGCGATAGTAGATTTTATCTTTCAACTTGTTACCTGACAGTTGGATTTTCTCAGCGTTGATGATGATGACGTGATCGCCAGTGTCAACGTGTGGTGTGAACGTAGGTTTATGTTTGCCGCGCAAAATAGATGCAACTTCAGAAGCAAGACGACCAAGCGTCTGTCCTTCAGCGTCGACAACGAGCCATTTACGCTCTACTTCGTGACCTTTAGCCATGAATGTTGTACGCATGTATTGTTTCCTCCTAAAAATATCAATCTGTTCCGTTTTCTATATCCCTAAACACAAATAAACATTCCGGGGCTTATTGTGGGGTTATTGAAATACCATTTATCATCTTATCCTGAATTTGAAAATAAGTCAAGCGATTTTCTAGAAAACACCTGGAAAAGTTGACTCACTTATCATACGTCACATTCATTAGATACAAACCGTGTGCTGGTGCGGTTTTGCCAGCCTTATTTCGGTCTTTCGCTTCAAGTATTTCTTTCAAGTCAATCGGTTCATTCCAACCGATTCCGACAGCAAAAAGCATTCCCGCAATCGTTCGAACCATATTGTATAAAAATCCGTCGCCTTCAATCGTCATAATCAGTTCCTCGCCTTTACGTTGGAGCGTCAATTCCCTGACCGTTCGTACTTTATTCGATGTAGCGGTCTTGGAAGAACAGTAACTTGTAAAGTCGTGAGTGCCGATAAAGTATTGCGCTGCTTCCCGCATACGCTCGATATCAGGTCGCCATCTCTCTAAATGAACTGCATAATTCCGTTCAAACGGACTTTGCACTTCACTCGATGACCATTTAAACTGATACGTTTTACCCGTTGCAGAATAGCGTGCATGGAAATCATCATCCACAAAAACCGCATCCAGGATTCTCACGTCTCTTGGCAATAAAACATTGAGTGCCGTCTTCCAACGATCCAACGGCAAGCCGAGCGGCGTGTCAAAATGAATCACCTGTCCCCACGCATGAACACCAGCATCCGTCCGTCCGCTTGCGACAGAAAAGACCGAGTCCTCTTTGTGGATTTTCCGCAAAGCTTTGTCGATTTCTGCCTGAACTGTCCGCATACCTGGCTGTGATTGATAGCCTGAAAAATTTGTCCCATCATAAGCAACAGTCGCTTTTACACGTTTCACTCAATTCCCCCCTCTTAACCAGACGAGAACGGCTACGAGTATAACGAATAGAATAATGACAAATGTATCGCGGCCCTTCCAAGCAAGCTGGCGATAGCGTGTCCTGCCTTCGCCGCCCCGGTAACCTCTCACTTCCATGGCAATCGCAAGATCTTCTGCGCGTTTGAAGGCGCTGACGAACAACGGAACAAGAAGTGGTACGACGGCACGTATTCGCTCTTTGACCGTCCCACTTGTCAAATCCGATCCACGTGCAAGTTGCGCTTTCAGGATTTTATCCGTTTCATCCATCAATGTTGGGATGAAACGAAGAGATATGGACATCATCAAAGCCAATTCGTGTACAGGCAATTTCAGTTTTTTAAACGGATTGAGCAATGTCTCCATTCCATCCGTTATCGAGATCGGTGATGTCGTCAACGTCAGCACCGTCGTCATGAGAACAAGAACGAGGAACCTGACAGAAATGTATATCCCTTGCCTAATTCCCTCTTCATAAATTTTTATGAACTTCCACTCAAACAGCAATGCCCCTTCTTTTGTGAAGATGAAATGCATGAGTAAGGTGAAGACAATTAGAAATAGAATTGGTTTTAATCCGTTGAACAAAAAGTAGAAGCGGATTCTAGCGATAAGGATAACCAATACAGTGAAAGCCAATAATAAACCATAAGTGATCGTATTGTTTGCAAGGAAGACCGCAATAATGAACAGAAAGACAAATAATAGCTTTGACCTCGGATCAAGCTTGTGGACAAAAGAATTCCCCGGCACGTACCGTCCAAATATCATCTTTTCCAACATTAGCGCTCACCTTCTTCCTGGAGCGCATCTGCGATAGATGAAGCAAGCTGTTCTTCAGTTAACGCCAATTTACCAATACTTCTTCCGAACAACTTTTCAATATCCTTCTGAAACGCCACTGAGCGCGGCAAGCTAAGGCGGTATTCACTAAGCGTATCAACGTCTCCGAAAACCTCTTCAGGCGTTCCTGCCATGACAGAGCGTCCTTCGTGCATGACAAGAATCTCATCTGCATACCGGGCAGCGTCTTCCATGCTGTGCGTTACAAGAATTGTCGTCAAGTTTTGTTCTTTATGTAACGTATAGAACAATTCCATGATTTCCTTGCGGCCTCTCGGATCCAATCCTGCGGTAGGTTCGTCCAAAATGAGAATGGATGGTTTAAATGCAAGAACTCCCGCAATGGCGACCCGTCGCATCTGTCCGCCCGACAAATCAAATGGTGATTTCTGTGCCAAATCTTCAGGTAAACCAAGCAGTTTAATAAGTTCATGCGCCCGACGTCTTGCTTCATCTGCCGGCACACCGAAATTCATCGGTCCAAACATGATGTCTTTTTCTACCGTCTCTTCAAACAGCTGATGTTCAGGAAACTGGAAAACGATGCCTACATGTTTGCGGATCGATTTCAGTTCTTTAGACTTTGTACGTGAAGTAATATTCACATCACCCACACGGACAACACCATCCGTCGGTTTAAGCAATCCATTCAAATGAAGAAGCAAGGTAGACTTACCTGAACCCGTATGTCCGATGATCGCAGTGAATGAACCCGACTTAATTGAACCATTCACATCATATAGAGCACGCTTTTCAAATGGTGTCCCCGCTGCGTATGAATAGCTTACTTGTTGAAATGAGATGTCCATAATTCATTCACCAACTCTTTTTCTGTCATATGTTCCCCTTGAATGCCAATACCTCTTTTACGAAGTTCACGTGACACCCTTAAGGCAAAGGGTAAGTCCAATCCGATAGACTCCAATTGATCTCCATGGGCAAAGATTTCCTCCGGCTTGCCTGTCATCATTACTTTTCCTTCATTCATGACGATGACTCTGTCTGCAAGCAGTACTTCTTCCAAATCATGTGTAATAGAAAGTACTGTCAAACCCGTCGCGTTTTTCAATTCATCCACAACTCGAATGACTTCTTCGCGTCCTTGCGGGTCAAGCATGGAAGTTGCTTCGTCCAGGATAAGCATCTGCGGCCGTAAAGCTAAGGCACCTGCTATTGCAACGCGTTGTTTCTGTCCGCCGGATAAATGATGTGGTTCATGATCCAGAAATGCCTCCATCTTAACTTGTGCAAGTGACTCATGTACACGGGGCACCATCTTCTCGTAAGGAACACCGTTATTCTCAAGTGCAAAAGCGACATCGTCTTGCACAGTAGACCCAACGAATTGGTTATCCGGATTTTGAAAGACAATTCCCATTCTCGAACGAATTTCCCAAACCGTATCCGCATTCAACTCTTCAAGGAAAACATGCACTTTCCCTTCATCGGGATACATGAGGCCGATCATCAGCTTGGCCAAAGTCGATTTCCCTGAACCGTTATGGCCGACAATGGCAATCCATTCACCATCCTGTACAGTAAATGACACATCATCAATCGCTTTGCGTGGTTCCTCGTCCTCAGATTCGTATGTATATGATATATGATCCAAAGATAGTATTTCCTTCACATCATTCACCTCCAGCATTTCGTTTCCTATGTATAAAAGATTGATTTGTCCATTTTTTTATTTTATTAAATAAAAAAAGCGCGCACCTCATCCGAAGAAATGCGCTCAAGTCTATTCTGATGCCGGGTGCTCAATCCGGACCAGCGGATGAGATGCGTAGAGCTAGACCAATCGGCTAAACCGTCGATCGTAACGCTCAGCTTTTAATATTTTGTCGTATAAATATGTTAATGAAAAGGGTGTGGCTGTGCGTATGACAGACACACCCTTCAATGTATTTATATAAGTTGTAATTAAACTAATTCAATTACTACAACAGGTGCTCCGTCTCCACGACGAGGTCCCATTTTCATGATGCGTGTGTAACCGCCTTGGCGATCTGTGTAGCGTGGTGCAACGTTATCAAACAATTTTTGAATAGCAAAGATTTCTTTTTCATTGCCTTCTTCGTCTTCAGTCATTACTAACTCACGACGAATAAATTGTGCTGCTTGACGACGTGCATGCAAGTCCCCACGTTTACCAAGAGTGATCATCTTTTCAACGACTGAACGCAATTCTTTCGCACGCGCTTCAGTTGTTTGGATGCGCTCATGTACGATAAGGTCTGTCGCTAAGTCGCGAAGCATTGCTTTACGTTGTGAACTTGTGCGTCCAAGTTTTCTGTAACCCATAGAAGTTTACCTCCTTCAATTCAATTGTTCTTAATCTTCCGAGCGTAACTCTAAGTTCAACTCGTCCAATTTAGCCTTCACTTCTTCAAGTGATTTACGGCCTAGGTTGCGCACTTTCATCATTTCATCCTCGGACTTGTTAGCAAGTTCAAGTACTGTGTTGATGCCTGCACGTTTCAGGCAGTTGTAAGATCGCACAGAAAGATCGAGCTCTTCGATAGTCATCTCAAGCACTTTTTCTTTTTGGTCCTCTTCTTTTTCCACCATGATTTCTGCAGTTTGTGCTTCGTCAGTCATACCAACAAAAATGTTCAGATGCTCCGTCAGGATTTTGGCTCCAAGCGAAACAGCTTCTTTCGGACCGATGCTACCATCTGTCCAAATATCAAACGTCAACTTGTCAAAGTTTGTACTTTGACCAACGCGAGTATTCTCGACTTGGAAATTGACGCGTGAAACTGGAGTGTAAATAGAGTCGATCGGAATTACACCAATCGCAAGATCCTCACGTTTGTTTTGATCGGAAGGTGCATATCCACGGCCACGAACAGCATACATACGCATGCGCAAGTGTCCATTCTTACCTAGGGTAGCAATTTGAAGATCCGGATTCAGCACTTCAACATCACTGTCATGCGTGATATCTGCTGCTGTCACCTTGCCTTCACCCTTCACATCTATTTCAATCACTTTCTCATCATCTGAATAGATTTTGAGAGCAAGTTGCTTCACATTCAAAATAATTGTTGCAACGTCTTCGACGACACCTTCAATTGTAGAGAATTCATGAAGAACTCCGTCGATCTGGATAGAAGTAACGGCAGCACCTGGTAATGAGGAAAGAAGCACGCGGCGTAAGGAATTACCTAAAGTATTTCCGTATCCACGTTCCAGAGGTTCAATAATAAACTTACCAAACTTGGAATCTTCGTTGATCATAACTGTTTCAATCTTCGGTTTCTCAATCTCGATCATTCATTTACCCTCCTTCAAAGCGTCTAATATATTGGCCGTTCCATATTGAAATCGATTATCAAAATTAATCAACATGCAATCACACAATTCATTTTTGCCAAAAACTGTGCTTTTCAATCAATTGGAGAACAAACCATTATACACGACGGCGTTTTGGTGGGCGGCATCCGTTATGTGGAACCGGAGTTACGTCTCTGATTGCAGTTACTTCAAGACCTGCAGCTTGTAGTGAACGAATAGCAGCTTCACGACCAGCACCTGGTCCTTTAACAGTAACCTCCAAAGACTTCAAGCCGTGCTCCATAGCAGTTTTAGCAGCTGTTTCAGCAGCCATCTGTGCAGCAAACGGAGTCGATTTACGAGACCCTCTAAATCCTAATGCACCCGCACTGGACCAAGAAAGGGCATTCCCATGACTATCAGTGATCGTTACAATTGTATTGTTGAACGTCGAACGGATATGTGCAATACCAGTTTCAATATTCTTTTTCACACGACGTTTACGAGTTTGTTGTTTACGTGCCATGTCTACGAAAAACCTCCTTTACCTATTATTTCTTTTTGTTCGCAACTGTCCGCTTAGGACCTTTACGTGTACGTGCGTTGTTTTTCGTGTTTTGTCCACGAACAGGTAATCCACGACGATGACGGATTCCACGGAAACTACCGATTTCCATCAAACGTTTAATGTTGAGGGATGTTTCACGACGAAGGTCCCCTTCAACTTTCAAGCCGTCTAGTTGCTCACGGATTTTGTCAAGCTCAGTTTCAGTAAGATCACGAACACGTGTCTCTTCAGAAACACCCGCTGCAGCAAGAACTTTTTGTGCAGTTGTTTTACCAATTCCAAAAATGTATGTTAACGAAATGACTACGCGCTTATCGCGCGGAACGTCTACACCAGCAATACGTGCCATATAGATTGTGCACCTCCCTTAGTATTAGCCTTGTCTTTGTTTATGTTTTGGATTTTCACAGATTACCATTACTCGGCCGCGTCTGCGAATAACTTTACATTTTTCACAGATCGGTTTTACAGATGGTCTTACTTTCATCTTACCCAACCTCCTTCAATATTCCGGAGTTGCAAAAGTTTATTTGAAACGGTACGTGATACGACCGCGTGTCAAGTCATAAGGTGAGAGTTCCATCGTTACTTTATCGCCAGGAAGGATCCGGATAAAGTGCATGCGGATCTTGCCTGAAACGTGCGCAAGAATCGTATGACCATTTTCCAATTCCACCTTGAACATTGCGTTCGGCAATGTTTCGATAACAGTACCTTCAACTTCAATTACGTCATCTTTCGCCATCAATCCTGTCTCCCTTCTATATACAATAAAGGTCTTAACCATCGAGCGGCAGCAGTCCCAATCAATTACGCCTTGGCGTAATTGCGTCCGGATTTTGAATCACGCTTTCGTGATTGAATCCTTACAAAATCCTTGACATCCGCCGGAGGCTTAACTTGGATCAGCGTGCATTTGGAATACCTCTGATTTAGTTATAAACCGGCTTTAATCCTGACACTAAATGTAATGACTGACCTAGCTGAGTCAAGTTAAAGCTTCCTTCAACATATGTCCGGATTGCATGAGTGATGTTCGAAAGACGTATGTCACACTTCGTTTCCCGTTAGTCAGTCCCCGACTATTGTTGTGGAAAATCGCATCGGAAAAGACACAAACGACAGGATTGCCGCAGGTGTACTCCAGCTTCGTACTACAGTTCCGAACACCTTTTACATTATACTCACCTACGTGAAATAATGCATTTTTGACGTCTTGAAACCGTAACACCAATGGATTATCACCAATTCCTATACCGGGCACCATATGCTTTTGCAGCTCGTTAATTAAACGTTCTTTCCGTGCAATTGTCCGTTGCTGTCCACAATATGGCGTGCATGAATTGCGTCCGGAAAGGATCACTGGGCATTCTCTTGGAGGATAGCGTCCAGATCTTTGAATACTTCATTGATGTCCTTTTGACCATCTATGTCTGTCAACACGCCTTGAGCATCGTAAAACGCTAGTAGCGGTGCTGTTTGGTTCATATTTACTTCCAGACGGTTCGTGACAGTTTCCGGATTATCATCCGCTCGCTGGTAAAGTTCCCCGCCATCCTTGTCACAAACACCTTCAACCTTTGGAGGGTTGAATAGTAAGTGGTAGGATGTGCCGCATACTTTACAAATTCTGCGACCGGTTAATCTTGCGATAAGTTCATCTTTTTCCACTTTGATGTTGAGCACATGCTCTATTTTCCGGTCAATGTCCGACAGCAAAGCAGCTAGTGCTTCTGCTTGGGGAACAGTACGCGGGAAACCATCAAGTAGGAATCCATTATCACAGTCGGATTTGCTTAATCGCTCACGAACAATGCCGATTGTCACTTCATCAGGGACTAGAGCGCCTTGATCCATGAACGATTTTGCTTTGACTCCAAGTTCCGTGCCTTCTGCTATAGCAGCACGGAACATATCGCCTGTAGAAATATGAGGGATTTCGTACTTTTCGACAATTTTGTCTGCTTGCGTACCTTTTCCGGCACCCGGCAGACCCATTAATACGATATTCATACGTCTTGCCCTCCATCCGTACTCAACATAGGGGGCGCCTATATTGAATATTATTTCATGAACCCTTTGTAATGCCTCTTCACAAGTTGAGATTCAAGTTGCTTCATCGTTTCAAGAGCTACACCAACCACGATGAGCAAGCTCGTTCCTCCAATTTGGAGGGATGCGGGTAGGTTCGCCAGATTGATGAAGAAGATCGGCATGACTGCAACGACGGCAAGGAAAATCGAACCGACGAATGTCAATCGATACAAAGTGCTCGTTAAGTAATTTTGTGTATTCTGTCCAGGACGAATGCCTGGGATGTATGCGCCTTGTTTCTTAAGGTTATCTGCCATATTTTCCGGGTTCACTTGAATGAACGCATAGAAGTATGTGAATGCGATGATCAATGCAACGTATAGGATCATGCCGACCGGTTGATTGTAGTCAAACGTCCGTGCAATGAAAGTCGTTACACTGTTCTCCCCGAAGAAGGTCGCTAATTGTTGTGGAGTGATGAAAAACGCCACAGCAAAGATTACCGGGATAACCCCTGCAGCATTCAATTTCAATGGCAAGTGAGTTTGTTGTCCAGCTGTCGTCTGTTGACGGCCAGTCATGCGTTTTGCATACTGAATCGGAATTTTACGGAGTGCTTCTTGTACATAAATGACTCCGACTACGATTGCAACAATTACAATCAGTAGTAATACCATCGTAGCAAGACGGATGAACAAAGCATCGCCTGCGTCCTGAATTTGTGTTGCATACAGTTGGTTCACTGCTGTTGGAATACCAGAAACAATTCCCGCGAAGATAATAATGGAAATACCATTACCAACACCTTTTGCGGTAATCTGCTCACCGAGCCAAAGCAGGAATGATGTACCGGCTGTCAAGACAATCGCAATTACCACATACGTGGAAATTCCTCCGTCTTTTATTAGCGTTCCACCAAACATTTGGTTGAAACCGAATGACATGGCGATTGCTTGGATAAAAGCAAGGACAACTGTGAAATATCTTGTGAATTGTGCAAGTTTCCGTCTTCCGACATCCCCTTGCTTCGACCATTCAGTGAACTTCGGCACAACATCCATCTGCAATAGTTGCACGATGATGGAAGCGGTGATATAAGGCATGATTCCCATTGCGAAAATGGAGAATTTCCCTAATGCCCCGCCACCGAATGTGTTTAGAAGTCCGATGAATTGGTTAGTCGATTGTTGCAAAGCCGTGGCATCGACATTCGGAACCGGGATGAATGATCCCAATCTGAAGACAATAAGTACCACGAGTGTGAAAATGATTTTAGACCGTATATCTCTAACGCGCATAAAGTTGGAGATTGTCTGAAACATTAAATCACCTCTACTTGCCCGCCCGCTTTCTCGATAGCTTCTTTAGCAGAAGCAGAGAATTTGTGAGCTTTGACAGTAATCTTTTTTTCAAGAGTCCCATTTCCAAGAATCTTAATTCCTGACTTTTCATTACTCACGATTCCAGTTTCAATCAGTAATTCAGGCGAAACTTCGGTACCTTCGTCAAAACGGTTAAGTACGTCCAAATTCACGATTGCATATTCTTTACGATTAATATTCGTAAATCCACGCTTCGGAAGTCTTTGGAATAGTGGAATCTGTCCACCTTCAAATCCTAGACGAACGCCACCGCCAGAACGAGCGTTTTGGCCATCATGACCTCTACCGGAAGTTTTACCAGCACCGGAACCGATTCCACGACCAACGCGCTTGCGTGATTTACGTGAACCTTCATTTGGTTTCATCTCGTGTAATTTCATCTCATCGGCACCTCCTTATTTCAAAGTTGACATTATTGTTCTTTAACAGTGACTAAGTGGCTTACTTTGTTGATCATGCCGCGAATTGCAACATTATCCTGATGTTCAACCATCTGATTCAACTTACGTAGACCTAGAGCTTCAACTGTTTTACGTTGTGCTGGCTTAGAGCCAATTACACTTTTCGTAAGGGTGATTTCAAGTTTATTTGACATTGTGTTTCCCCCCTTAACCTAACAGTTCTTTTACGGATTTACCACGCAATTTAGCAACGTCTTCTGCGCGTTTCAAATTCGTCAATCCTTCAATTGTTGCACGAACCATGTTAATTGGTGTGCTTGATCCCAAGGATTTAGAAAGGATATCCGTAATTCCTGCAAGTTCAAGTACCGCACGGACAGGTCCACCGGCGATTACTCCAGTACCAGGTGCTGCTGGTTTAATAAGAATTTGTCCTGCTCCGAAACGTCCAATAATTTCGTGAGGAGTCGTTCCTTTAACCATAGGCACTTCGATCAAGTTTTTCTTCGCATCTTCGATCGCTTTACGGATCGCATCTGGAACCTCTTGTGCTTTACCAGTTCCGAAACCGACACGGCCGTTTTTATCACCGACAACTACTAGTGCTGTAAAGCGGAAACGACGTCCACCTTTCACTACTTTCGCTACACGGTTGATCGTAACTACGCGTTCTTCGAATTCACTTTTATTCTGATCATTACGACGCATGAAATATGTCCCTCCTTCTTAATTAAAATTCAAGTCCATTTTCGCGTGCTGCGTCCGCAAGAGCTTTTACACGGCCATGAAATAGGTATCCGCCACGGTCAAAAACAACCGATTTGACATCTTTTTCAACGGCTTTCTTCGCGATCAACTCGCCAACTTTAGCTGCTGCTTCGGCATTCGCCTTAGAGTCCAAATTGAACTCTTTATCCATAGTGGAAGCACTAGCAATCGTAACGCCAGTTGCATCATCGATTAATTGTGCATAGATATGTTTGTTTGAACGATAAACGTTCAAGCGTGGACGCGCTGTAGATCCGCTGATTTTCGTACGCACACGTGCGTGACGTTTTTTACGGGTAGCGTTCTTATCTTGTTTCGTGATCATCGTGGTCACTCCTTCCGAATGCCTTAAGCGGCATTATTTACCTGTTTTACCTTCTTTACGACGAACAACTTCACCTTCGTACTTAATACCTTTACCTTTGTAAGGCTCTGGTGGACGTACTTTGCGAATGTTCGACGCTAAAGCACCAACACGTTCTTTATTGATACCGCGAACGATAATTTTTGTATTGGCAGGAACTTCAACTGTTACGCCTTCTTCCGGTTCGAATTCAACCGGGTGAGAGTAACCTACGTTTAGCACTAGTTTTGTACCTTGAAGTTGAGCACGATACCCAACCCCGATCAATTCTAGTGTGCGTTCGAAGCCTGTAGAAACACCAGTTACCATGTTATCCAGAAGGGAACGAGTAGTTCCGTGGATGGAACGGTGTTCTTTCGATTCAGTTGGGCGAGTCAAAGTAATGACATTGCCTTCTTGTTCGATTTTTATATCAGCGTTAAATGTATTTGTAAGTTCGCCTTTAGGGCCTTTAACAGTAACGAAGTTATTATCAGCGATAGTAACTGTCACGTTTTCAGGAACCTCTATTGGGCGTTTACCAATTCGGGACATCCTATTGCACCTCCATTCAATTGTTACGGATTACCAAACGTAAGCTACGACTTCTCCGCCTACTTGTTTCGCACGAGCTTCCTTATCAGTAAGGACACCATTAGATGTGGATACGAGGGCGATACCTAGGCCGTTCAAAACTTTAGGTACTTCGTTCGTTTTTGCATAAACGCGAAGACCAGGTTTTGAGATACGCTTAAGACCAGTGATAACACGCTCATTGTTTTGACCATATTTAAGGAAAATGCGGATAATGCCTTGTTTGCTATCTTCCACATATTCAACATCGCGTACGAAACCTTCCCGTTTGAGGATTTCTGCGATCTCTTTTTTCATGTTTGAAGCAGGTACTTCAAGCTTCTCGTGACGAACCATGTTCGCGTTACGGATGCGTGTAAGCATGTCTGCAATCGGATCACTCATTGTCATTACATTAACCTCCTTCCCAAGTTAGGGGATTACCAGCTTGCTTTTTTAACGCCAGGAATTTGTCCCTTATATGCGAGTTCGCGGAAACAAATACGGCAAAGCTTGAATTTACGATATACAGAATGCGGACGACCACATCGTTCGCAACGTGTATAATCTTGTACCTTGAACTTTGGCGCACGTTTCTGTTTTGCGATCATTGACTTCTTAGCCACGTTTTCGCCTCCCTTTAGTTTACTTTTGGAACGGCATGCCGAACTGCGTTAGTAACTCACGTGCTTCTTCATCGGAGTTTGCAGTCGTAACGATGACGATATCCATTCCACGTACTTTCGATACTTTATCGTAGTCAATTTCAGGGAATATAAGTTGTTCTTTCACACCTAGTGTGTAGTTACCGCGACCGTCGAATGATTTCTTCGATACTCCTCGGAAGTCACGAACACGTGGAAGTGAAACTGCGATCAACTTGTCCAAGAACTCATACATGCGCTCACCGCGTAGTGTAACTTTCGCGCCAATCGGCATTCCTTCACGAAGACGGAATCCAGCGATTGATTTCTTCGCTTTAGTCACTACAGGCTTTTGACCGGAGATGATTGTTAGATCTTCTACCGCTGCGTCAAGTGCTTTAGAGTTTTGAACAGCGTCGCCAACACCCATATTGATGACGATTTTGTCTACTTTTGGTACTTGCATTACTGATGTATATTCGAACTTGCTCATTAGAGCAGGTGTTACTTCTTTAGAGAACTTCTCTTTTAATCGGCTCATCAGTTGGACCTCCTTTCATCCATTACTCATTTATCTAGTGGTTCACCAGATTTTTTAGCAATACGAATCTTCTTGCCATCTTCGATTTTGAAACCAACGCGAGTCGGCTCGCCTGTTTTCGGATCGATTGGCATGACATTAGATACATGGATAGCTGCCTCTTGGCTGATAATTCCGCCTTGAGGATTTGCTTGGTTCGGTTTCGTATGTTTCTTTACGATGTTGATACCTTCAACAAGCACGCGATCCTTTTTGGGGAAAGCAGCTAAGATAACGCCGGTCTTACCTTTGTCTTTCCCGGTGATGACCATAACTTTATCGCCTTTTTTAACGTGCATTTCATCGCACCTCCTTGATTGGCACTGTCATGTAATTAAAGAACTTCTGGAGCTAGTGAAATAATTTTCATGAAGTTGCTGTCACGGAGTTCGCGAGCAACCGGTCCGAAAATACGTGTTCCGCGTGGACTCTTATCATCACGGATGATGACACATGCGTTTTCATCAAACGTAATGTATGATCCATCTTTACGGCGCATTCCACTTTTAGTACGGACGATAACAGCTTTAACAACTTCGCCCTTCTTGACAACGCCACCTGGTGTTGCTTTTTTCACTGTTACAACAACGACATCACCGATATTAGCAGTTTTACGTCCTGTTCCACCAAGTACTTTAATTGTTAGAACTTCACGTGCACCTGAATTATCGGCAACTTTCATACGGCTTTCTTGTTGAATCATTGAGGTTACCTCCTCTCGGAATTTACTATCCGAACGATATTAGATAATGACCGCTTTTTCGACAATCTCGATAAGGCGGAAACGTTTAGTAGCTGATAGTGGACGAGTTTCCATTACGCGGACTACGTCGCCAATTTTCGCTTCATTTAGTTCATCATGTGCCTTAAACTTCTTTGAATACTTTACACGTTTTCCGTATAAAGCGTGCTTCTTTTGTGTCTCTACCATTACGGTAACCGTTTTATCCATTTTGTCGGATACTACACGGCCTGTATACACTTTGCGCTGGTTACGCTCAGTCATGGCTGCAACCTCCTTCATCAGTTATTTGCACTGATCTCTCTTTGACGTATTACAGTTTTCATGCGCGCAATCGATTTGCGTACTTCACGGATGCGTGCAGTGTTTTCTAATTGTCCTGTCGCTAACTGGAAGCGAAGGTTGAAAAGCTCTTCTTTCAGTGATTTCACTTTTTGCTCGATCTCTGCAGTTGTTAAGTCACGGATTTCATTAGCTTTCATTAGACTCACCACCAATTTCTTCTCGTTTTACAAACTTGCTCTTAATCGGCAATTTGTGGGATGCGAGTCGAAGAGCTTCACGAGCAACTTCTTCTGATACACCTGCGATTTCGAACATAACACGACCTGGTTTAACAACAGCTACCCAGCCTTCTACAGCACCTTTACCGGAACCCATCCGGACTTCAAGAGGCTTTTTCGTATATGGCTTGTGTGG
This sequence comes from Sporosarcina oncorhynchi, assembly GCF_033304615.1. Lineage (GTDB taxonomy): Bacteria > Bacillota > Bacilli > Bacillales_A > Planococcaceae > Sporosarcina > Sporosarcina oncorhynchi. Next base: position 3,182,153 of record NZ_CP129118.1, read on the forward strand.
GAAGATGTTGATCCATACTTTACCGCCACGTTTCATGTAACGTGTCATTGCGATACGAGCTGATTCGATCTGACGGTTAGTGATCCATGCAGACTCAGTAGCCTGAAGACCAAATTCACCGAATTGAACTGTTGCTCCGCCTTTTGTAGTTCCGCGCATCTTTCCACGGAAAACACGACGATATTTAACGCGTTTAGGCATTAACATAATTAGTTGCCTCCTTCCTCAGAGTTCTTCTTCACTGGAAGGACTTCTCCCCGATAGATCCATACTTTTACGCCAAGCTTACCATATGTAGTATCAGCTTCAGCGTGTGCATAGTCGATGTCTGCACGTAATGTATGAAGGGGTACAGTACCTTCACTGTAGTGTTCTGCACGAGCGATATCAGCACCGCCAAGACGTCCAGACACTTGTGTTTTGATTCCTTTTGCTCCAGAACGGATAGTACGTTGAATTGCTTGTTTTTGAGCACGACGGAACGATACACGGCTTTCCAATTGACGTGCAATTGACTCAGCAACCAATTTCGCATCTAGATCTGCGCGCTTGATTTCTACGATATTGATGTGTGCACGCTTGCCAGTGATGTCGTTAAGAGCTTTACGAAGTGCTTCGACTTCAGATCCGCCTTTACCGATAACCATTCCCGGCTTCGCAGTGTGAATAGTAATGTTTACACGCTTTGCAGCACGCTCGATTTCCACTTTGGAAACAGATGCGTCAACAAGACGTTTTTCGATGTATTCACGGATTTTCAAGTCTTCGTGTAAAAGATCTGCATAGTCTTTTTCTGCATACCATTTAGACTCCCAGTCACGAATGATACCAACCCGTAAACCATTAGGATGTACTTTTTGACCCACGAATTACCCCTCCTTCTTTTCAGATACCACTACAGTGATATGGCTAGTACGTTTGTTGATCGCACTTGCACGACCTTGTGCACGTGGACGGAAACGCTTCATAGTTGGACCTTCATCAACGAATACTTCGCTGACAATCAGATTCTCAACATCCAAATCATAGTTGTGTTCAGCGTTTGCGATTGCTGATTTTAAAACCTTTTCTACAACCGGAGATGCCGCTTTAGGCGTCAGACGTAGAATCGCGACAGCTTCACCGATTTTCTTGCCCCGGATAAGATCAACGACCAAACGGACTTTGCGAGGAGCAATACGGACTGTGCGGGCAGTAGATTTTGCTTGTTGCATCAGAAATACCTCCTCTCAATTAGCGTTTAGTTTTCTTATCGTCAGCGCCATGACCTTTGTATGTGCGCGTAGGTACGAATTCACCTAGTTTGTGACCAACCATATCTTCAGTCACGTAGACAGGTACGTGTTTGCGTCCGTCGTATACAGCAATCGTCAATCCGATGAAAGATGGGAAGATTGTGGAACGGCGAGACCAAGTTTTAATAACCTGTTTTTTCTCTGAATCTTTTTGAGCGTCGACCTTTTTCAAGAGATGATCATCTGCGAAAGGTCCTTTCTTCAAGCTGCGGCCCATGTAAAAACCTCCCTCCGTGACAGCTGTACTACGGTTCTATCTGTGAACCGCAGTGCCATCACATTATTTTTTACGACGACGAACGATAAGCTTGTCGGATTTGTTGTTCTTTTTACGAGTCTTGAATCCAAGAGTTGGTTTACCCCAAGGAGTAACTGGACTTGGACGACCGATTGGAGTACGGCCTTCACCACCACCGTGTGGGTGATCGTTAGGGTTCATGACAGATCCACGGACTGAAGGGCGTTTACCCATCCAACGTGAACGACCTGCTTTACCAATGTTGATCAATTCATGTTGTTCGTTACCTACTTGACCGATTGTAGCACGGCAAGTTGCAAGAACCATACGAACTTCGCCTGATTGTAGACGGATGATGACATATTTGCCTTCACGTCCAAGTAGTTGTGCAGATGTTCCTGCAGAACGAACTAACTGGCCGCCTTTACCTGGTTTCAATTCGATGTTATGGATTGTAGAACCCATAGGAATGTTTTCAAGCGGAAGAGCGTTACCGACTTTAATGTCAGCTTCTGCTCCAGACATGATTGTCATTCCTACTGTCAATCCTTTTGGAGCTAGGATATATCTCTTTTCCCCATCAGCATAGTTGATTAGGGCAATGTTAGCAGAACGGTTTGGATCGTATTCGATCGTAGCAACGCGTCCTGGTATGCCATCTTTCCGGCGTTGGAAATCGATGACACGGTATTGGCGCTTATGTCCTCCACCTTGGTGACGAACAGTCATCCTACCTTGGTTGTTACGTCCGCCTTTACGCTTGACTGGTTCAAGCAATGATTTTTCTGGTCTGTCTGCAGTAATCTCAGAGAAGTCAGAAGAAGTCATGTTACGACGTCCGTTGGAGGTAGGTTTGTATTTCTTAATCGCCATTTGTATTCCCTCCTTCGTTTAATTACGAATTAATTACATTTCGAATAGTTCGATGTCTTTTGAATCAGCAGTTAAAGTTACGATTGCTTTACGGCGTTTGTTCGTGTATCCAGCATGTTTGCCCATACGCTTGAACTTGCCTTTATAGTTTTGAACGTTAACTTTTTCTACTTTCACTCCGAAGATTTCTTCGACAGCTTGCTTAACAAGTGTTTTGTTAGCGCGCGTGTTCACTTCGAAAGTGTACTTTTTGAATTCCATTTGTTCTGAAGAACGCTCGGTAATGACCGGACGTTTTAGTACATCACGTGCTTCCATTAACCAAGCACCTCCTCAATTTTAGATACAGCATCTTTAGTAATGACAAGATTGTCATGAGCGACAATGTCAAGAACGTTGATGCCATTTGCTGTAACTACGCTAATACCAGGAATGTTACGAGCGGACAATGCCACTGCTTCATCAAGGTCAGCTGTTACAAATAATGCTTTTTTATTAATTGAAAGGTCTTTAAGAACCTTTGTAAATTCTTTTGTTTTTGGCGCTTCGAATGTCAAGCTGTCCAAAACGATGATTTCTTCATCGCGCACTTTTGTAGATAGTGCTGAAAGGAGTGCCAAGCGACGAACTTTCTTAGGAAGTTTGTAGCTGTAGCTTCTTGGGCTTGGACCGAATACGATACCGCCTCCACGCCATTGTGGTGAACGGATCGACCCTTGACGAGCACGTCCAGTTCCTTTTTGGCGCCATGGCTTACGGCCACCGCCAGCAACTTCTCCACGAGTTTTAACTTTATGGTTACCTTGGCGCAACGACGCACGTTGTTGAACCAATGCTTCAAATAGAACAGCATCATTTGGTTCGATACCGAAAATCGCTTCGCTCAATTCGATGTCGCCAACTGAAGAACCTGTTTGACTTAAAACGGATACTTTTGGCATTCTTGTTTCCTCCTTCCTCTAAGAATTAGTTCCCTTTGATAGCACTTTTCACTTGGATAAGTGTCTTACGTGCTCCTGGAACGTTACCTTTGATCAATAGCAAGTTACGCTCAGCGTCAACTCGTACGATTTCAAGGTTTTGGATCGTTACTGTGTCTCCACCAGTACGTCCTGGCAATTTCTTACCTTTAAATACGCGTTGTGCATCAACCGAACCGATAGAACCTGGTGCTCGGTGGAAACGTGAACCGTGGCTCATTGGTCCGCGTGAGTAACCGTGGCGTTTAATAACACCTTGGAAACCTTTACCTTTTGATGTTCCTGTAATATCGACGATATCGCCTTCTGCGAATGTATCGACTTTGACTTCCTGACCAACTTCATACCCTGTAACGTCAACTCCGCGGATTTCGCGAATGAAGCGCTTAGGCGTCGTTCCAGCTTTAGCAACATGGCCCTTTTCAGGTTTGTTTGATAGCTTTTCACGTTTGTCGTCGAATCCAAGCTGGATTGCATCATAGCCGTCTGTTTCGTTTGTCTTCTTTTGAAGAACAACGTTTGGAGCAGCTTCAATCACAGTTACTGGAATGAGATCGCCGTTTTCAGCAAAGATTTGCGTCATGCCGACTTTTCTCCCTAAGATTCCTTTGGTCATTTGTCACACCTCCTGATTTTCATTTGTTTTTTATTTTTATAGATTAAAGTTTGATTTCGATGTCAACGCCAGATGGTAAATCGAGTTTCATCAACGCATCGACAGTTTGTGGTGTCGGGTTAACGATATCGATTAGACGTTTGTGTGTACGCATTTCAAACTGCTCGCGCGAATCTTTGTACTTATGTACCGCACGAAGTACTGTGTAAACAGATCTTTCAGTTGGAAGTGGTATCGGACCTGATACGCTTGCACCCGAACGTTTTGCTGTTTCTACAATCTTTTCAGCTGACTGATCAAGAATTCTGTGATCATATGCTTTTAAACGGATACGAATCTTCTGTTTTGCCATTACTTTCCCTCCTTCTCGCCTATTTTCTAGACATTCTCCACGGAAATTTTCCTACACACATGCCATGGCAAAGCGGCCGGGTGTGTCGGTAACCTCCCGCTTCATCGCAGTCAAAGACCAACATTAAATATTATACACATGAAAAAAGGTTTTCGCAAGTGTTTTCTCGAAAATCTTTTACTCAACTTTTTAAGTATAAATAGTTTCAATAAAAATATCAAGTAGTAACTTAAAATCGTAATGTATTTCCATTGGCTTCGTCTTGTAAACTTCACTTCTTTTGACGTACGTGCGCAGCACACTGCATTCTCAAATTACGAGTTGTTCTATAGAAGACAGCTAAAAAAAGAAAAACCCTGCATGATCAGTGCAGGGTTTTATCGGAATTACTTTTCGATTGTTGCTACAACGCCAGCGCCTACTGTACGTCCACCTTCACGGATTGAGAATTTAGTACCTTCTTCAATCGCGATTGGAGCGATAAGTTCAACTGTCATTTCAACGTTGTCGCCAGGCATAACCATTTCCACGCCTTCTGGAAGGTGGATGATACCCGTTACGTCAGTTGTACGGAAGTAGAACTGTGGGCGGTAGTTTGAGAAGAATGGAGTGTGACGTCCACCTTCTTCTTTTGATAGAACATAAACTTCTGATTTGAACTTCGTGTGTGGAGTGATTGTACCCGGCTTAGCAAGTACTTGTCCACGCTCGATTTCTTCACGTGAAACACCACGAAGAAGTGCACCAATGTTATCGCCAGCTTCTGCATAGTCAAGAAGCTTACGGAACATTTCAACACCTGTTACTGTAGTTGGTTTTGGCTCTTCAGTCAAACCAATGATGTCAACAACATCTCCAACTTTAACTACTCCACGCTCTACACGTCCAGTAGCAACAGTACCACGACCAGTGATTGAGAATACGTCCTCAACTGGCATCATAAATGGCTTTTCAGTGTCACGTGGTGGTGTTGGGATGTACTCATCTACAGCGTTCATCAATTCAACAATTTTCTCTTCGTAAGCTTCGTCGCCTTCTAGAGCTTTTAGAGCTGAACCTTTGATGACAGGAATGTCGTCGCCAGGGAACTCATACTCAGAAAGAAGATCACGGATCTCCATTTCAACTAGCTCAAGAAGTTCTTCGTCGTCAACCATGTCACATTTGTTCATGAAGACAACTAGGTAAGGAACACCAACTTGACGTGAAAGAAGGATGTGCTCACGAGTTTGTGGCATTGGGCCGTCAGCTGCAGATACAACTAGGATTCCGCCGTCCATTTGTGCTGCACCAGTAATCATGTTCTTAACGTAGTCAGCGTGACCTGGGCAATCAACGTGTGCGTAGTGACGCTTTTCAGTTTCGTACTCGATGTGTGAAGTATTGATTGTGATACCACGCTCTTTTTCTTCTGGAGCGTTATCAACGTCAGCGTATGAACGTGCTTCACCGCCACCGCGCTTTGCTAGAACTGTTGCGATTGCAGCAGTCAAAGTTGTTTTACCATGGTCAACGTGACCAATTGTTCCAACGTTAGCGTGCTGTTTGGAACGATCGAATTTTTCTTTACCCATTATGGAATTCCTCCTTAAAAATATGAATGTTTTTTATATTTATAGGTATGGAAGTTGAAGTGATGCATCGCCTTCAACTATCCATATCTTACAAGTTATCACTTGGTTTAACAAGGATGAATTTTAATTATTCACCTTTATTTTTCTTGATGATTTCTTCTGCAACTGATTTTGGAACATCTTCATAGTGATCGAACGACATGGAGAATACTCCGCGCCCTTGTGTGTTCGAACGAAGTGAAGTTGCATAACCAAACATTTCTGCAAGTGGAACCATTGCACGAACAACTTGAGCGTTTCCGCGAGCGTCCATACCTTCCACACGACCACGGCGTGATGTAATATCACCCATGATGTCTCCCATGTATTCTTCAGGAATGATGACTTCAACTTTCATCATCGGTTCAAGAAGAGCTGGGTTACATTTTGCAGCTGCGTTTTTAAGTGCCATTGAAGCAGCAATCTTGAACGCCATCTCGTTGGAGTCAACATCATGATATGAACCGTCAAATAGACGAGCTTTGATGTCGATCAACGGATAACCTGCAAGAACACCATTGTTCAAGGAATCACGAACACCTGCTTCGACGGATCCAACGTATTCACGAGGAACAGTTCCACCGACGACAGCATTAGTGAATTCGAATCCTTTTCCTTCTTCGTTTGGAGAGAACTCAATCCAAACGTGTCCGTATTGACCACGACCACCAGATTGGCGGACGAATTTACCTTCAACTTCAGCAGATGAACGGAATGTCTCACGGTAAGATACTTGTGGTGCTCCAACGTTTGCATCGACTTTGAACTCACGGCGTAGACGGTCAACGATGATATCAAGGTGAAGTTCACCCATACCAGCGATGATAACTTCGCCTGTTTCTTGGTCTGTATGCGCACGGAAAGTAGGGTCTTCTTCTTGTAGTTTCGCAAGAGCGTTACCCATCTTATCTTGGTCACCTTTAGTTTTTGGTTCGATTGCAACTGAGATAACCGGTTCTGGGAAGTCCATGGATTCAAGAATGATTGGTGCTTTGTCGTCACAAAGCGTGTCACCTGTTCCAGTATCTTTCAAACCGACTGCAGCTGCGATTTCACCGGAGTGTACCTCAGCAATTTCTTCACGGTGGTTTGCGTGCATCTGTAGGATACGACCTACACGCTCACGTTTACCTTTTGTAGAGTTCTGAACATACGATCCTGATTGAAGGACACCTGAATACACACGGAAGAATGTAAGTTTACCGACATAAGGATCAGTCATAACTTTGAACGCCAAAGCGGAGAAGGGAGCTTCATCGCTAGCTGGACGTACTTCTTCTTCTTCAGTTTCAGGGTTGAAGCCCTTCATTTCGAGAACGTCAGTTGGTGCAGGTAAGTAATCGACAACAGCGTCAAGAACTAACTGAACACCTTTGTTTTTGAAAGCTGTTCCACAAACGACTGGGTAGAATTCTACAGCCAATGTCGCTTTACGGATAGCCAATTTAAGTTCTTCAATAGAAAGTTCTTCACCAGCAAGATATTTTTCCATGAGGTCTTCATCGAATTCTGTAACAGCTTCGATCAACTTCTCACGGTATTCTACTGCTTGTTCCATATACTCTTCAGGAATGTCTACGACTTCGACGTTCAATCCTGTGTCATCCGGATACAAGTTTGCTTTCATTTCGATTAGGTCGATAATTCCAGAGAAATTATCTTCCGCACCGATTGGAAGTTGAATAGGGTGCGCATTTGCTTGTAAGCGATCATGAAGAGTGCTTATAGAATAAAGGAAGTCTGCACCCGTCTTGTCCATTTTGTTAACGAATACTAGACGCGGAACGCCGTAGTTCGTCGCTTGACGCCAAACCGTTTCTGTTTGTGGTTCAACACCGGATTGAGCATCAAGAACTGTAACAGCACCATCAAGAACACGGAGTGAACGTTCAACTTCAACTGTGAAGTCAACGTGTCCCGGAGTATCGATAATGTTAACACGGTGGCCTTTCCAAGCGGCTGTTGTTGCAGCAGATGTGATCGTGATTCCACGTTCCTGCTCCTGCTCCATCCAGTCCATCTGAGATGCACCTTCGTGTGTTTCTCCAATCTTATGGATCTTACCTGTGTAATAGAGGATACGCTCAGTTGTCGTTGTCTTACCAGCGTCAATATGAGCCATGATACCAATATTACGAGTATTCTCTAAGGAGAACTCTCTACCCATTTTGTATTTCTCCTTCCATTTCGGTTTAAGGTAACAATTAAACGCGCCTCAGCGTAGCTGCGCACGGATTTTTTCGGGTTCGATCGAAAAGCACCCCGTTAAATCCGACACAACCGATTGAGGCACTTATCTTCATTCAGCTCGAGCTTGCGCCTTCATCTGAAAAAAGATAAACCGTCCAATCTTACCAACGATAGTGAGCGAATGCTTTGTTGGCTTCAGCCATTTTATGCATTTCTTCACGGCGTTTCACGGATGCACCTGTGTTGTTTGAAGCATCAAGGATTTCATTCGCAAGACGCTCTTCCATTGTCTTCTCTCCACGTGTACGTGAATAGTTGACCAGGTAACGTAATCCAAGAGTCGTACGACGCTCAGGGCGAACTTCAACTGGAACCTGATAGTTCGCTCCACCAACACGGCGAGCACGAACTTCAAGAACTGGCATTACGTTGTTCAATGCAGCTTCAAACACTTCTATAGGCTCTTTACCTGAACGTTCTTTCACAAGTTCAAACGCACCATAGAGGATGTTTTGTGATGTACCTTTTTTTCCGTCAACCATCATTTTGTTGATGAGACGAGTAACAAGTTTGGAATTATAAATTGGATCTGGTAATACGTCGCGCTTAGCAACAGGACCTTTACGAGGCATATTGTTTTCCTCCTTTCGAAATAATCATTCCGATATTAGTTTTTCTTTTCTTTAGGTTTTTTCGCACCGTATTGTGAACGGCTTTGCATACGGCCAGTAACACCAGCTGTATCTAGAGCACCACGAACGATATGGTAACGAACACCCGGTAAGTCTTTTACGCGTCCTCCACGGATAAGAACAACACTGTGCTCTTGAAGGTTGTGACCTTCACCAGGGATATAAGCGTTAACTTCCAAAGTGTTAGTCAAACGTACACGCGCATATTTACGAAGAGCCGAGTTCGGTTTCTTCGGAGTCATTGTACCCACACGAGTACAAACACCTCTTTTTTGTGGCGAGTTGACGTTAGTCATCGACTTTTTAAAGCTGTTATAGCTTTTTCCTAGAGCTGGTGCCTTGGAATTTTCCGATTTTGACTTACGTGGGTTACGAACTAATTGGTTAATTGTAGGCATCGGATTTCCTCCTTTCATTGTGCTTTTTGTAAGACCACACATCCAGGTGGTTCATTTTTGGGGTAAAAACAAAGTCTTTGTGTTTTCTATAACACAAAAACCATTATACAGTAATCGCGACGACAACCGTACCGACTTGAATGCCGCATGATCGACCGAGTTTTTCCCTCGATTCGACAAAACTCACTGGGATACCTTCTCGTTCAGCTGCTCCCACTACAGGATCAATGAACCTCGAATCAGCATCTTTCGCAATGACGACTTCTTTTACTACGCCTGACTTTATCGCTTTCACTGTTTGCTTTGTACCGATGATCGTCTTCTTTGCCTGTTCGACTTTTTCATAAGACATACGTGCATCCTCCAAAGTGCAGACATTCAACTCTCAACCTTTTGTATATTATCATTTAGAATCGTTTGTGTCAACAATTATTAGAAAAACGGGGAGAGGAATTTTCTCCCCGTCTTCATTTATCGTGAATTATTCCACTGTGACTGTTGCAGATTCTTTTTCTTGATCCATTTTGATCTGGCGGTAACGTTGCATACCAGTTCCGGCAGGCACAAGTTTACCGATGATGACATTCTCTTTCAAGCCAAGCAATTCATCTGTTTTCCCTTTTATAGCTGCATCCGTCAAGACACGAGTTGTCTCCTGGAAGGAAGCCGCAGATAGGAATGATTCCGTCTCAAGGGAAGCTTTTGTAATACCAAGAATGACAGGACGTGATGTCGCAGGGACTTTGCCCGCTTTCAATACGACGCCATTCGCTTCAGCAAATTGATGGATATCAAGCAATGAACCTGGAAGAAGATCTGTATCCCCCGCTTCAATGACACGTACTTTACGCAGCATTTGACGGACCATCACTTCAACGTGTTTATCGCCGATTTCAACACCTTGCATACGGTATACTTTCTGAACTTCTTTAAGAAGATATTCTTGAACAGTTGCTACATCTTTAACAACGATCAATTCCTTCGGATCAATGGAACCTTCTGTGATGCTATCTCCACGATCAATGGAATCGCCGACTTCTACTTTCAGACGGGCATTGTAAGGTGCAAGATATTTACGTGTTTCCACTTCTCCTTGAATCGTAATCTCTTTTTGACCTTCACGGATTTCATCAATTTCAGTAACTTCGCCTTTAATCTCAGAAATAACCGCCTGCCCTTTAGGATTACGTGATTCAAAGATTTCCTGGATACGTGGAAGACCTGATGTAATATCGTCTCCCGCAACACCACCTGTATGGAATGTACGCATTGTAAGCTGCGTTCCAGGCTCACCGATGGATTGAGCAGCAATAATACCGACTGCCTCTCCAACTTCAACTGTTTCACCTGTAGCAAGGTTTATGCCGTAACATTTTTTACAGACGCCGTGCTTTGTATTACATGTAAATGCAGATCTAATCGTAATCATTTCGATGCCTGCATCTATAATCTGCTGAGAAAGATCAGCAGTGATTAAGCCATCTTTCTGAACGATAACTGCACCCGTTTCAGGATGTCGAATCGTCTTCTTCGCATGACGTCCTTCCATACGCTCATCAAGTCCCTCGATAATTTCAGACCCTTCAGTGAGGGATCTAATCTCAAGACCACGATCGGTTCCACAATCGTCTTCGCGCACGATGACGTCTTGTGCAACGTCAACGAGTCGACGAGTCAGGTAACCTGAGTCGGCTGTTTTCAGTGCTGTATCGGCAAGACCTTTACGCGCACCGTGAGTCGAGATGAAGTATTCAAGAACTGTCAGTCCTTCACGGAATGATGACTTGATTGGCAATTCGATAATACGACCTGCCGGGTTGGCCATCAAACCACGCATTCCTGCGAGTTGTGTAAAGTTTGATGCGTTACCACGGGCACCAGAGTCACTCATCATGAAAATAGGGTTTGTATTTTCAAGTGAGTCCATTAGTTTATCCTGGATAACGTCTTTCGCATTACTCCAGTAGGAGATGACACGGTCATAACGTTCTTCCTCCGTGATTAGACCACGACGGAACTGCTGTGTCACTTTGTCTACTTTATCTTGCGCTTCTTGCAGGATTTCATCTTTGTTTGGCAATACGACGATGTCGGAAATACCTACAGTGATTCCTGCGCGAGTCGAATATTTGAATCCTAGGTTTTTCATGCGGTCAAGCATTCTTGAAGTTTCCGTAATATGGAACCTCTTGAAGATTTCCGCGATGATTTCACCAAGGATCGTTTTACGGAACGGCAAGACGATTTCAGCATTTTGAATATGTTCTTTCACATTAACTGTACCCTCAACGAAGTATTTATCCGGCGTTTCTGTTTGCAAGTTAAAAATCGTCGGTTCGTTGATATACGGGAAAGTCTCAGGAAGGATTTCATTGAAAATGAGCTTCCCAACCGTCGTTAATAGGAACTTACTGTTTTGTTCTTCTGTAAATGTCGGGTTATTCAATGCACCCGCTTGTATAGCAACCCTCGAATGGAGATGAACATGACCTGTTTGGTAAGCGATCAACGCTTCGTTGGTCGTACTGAAAATCATGCCTTCCCCAATTGCTCCAGCTCTTTCCAAAGTCAGGTAATAGTTACCTAAAACCATATCCTGGGAAGGTGTAACAACCGGTTTTCCATCTTTCGGGTTCAAAATGTTTTGTGCAGCCAGCATCAACAAGCGTGCTTCCGCTTGTGCTTCTGCTGACAACGGAACGTGAACAGCCATCTGGTCACCATCGAAGTCAGCGTTATACGCTGTACATACGAGCGGGTGAAGCTGGATAGCACGGCCTTCTACTAACAACGGTTCGAATGCCTGAATACCAAGTCTGTGAAGAGTAGGTGCACGGTTCAACAGAACCGGATGCTCCCTGATGACATCTTCGAGAACATCCCACACTTCGGAATGCAATCGTTCGATCTTGCGTTTAGCACTCTTGATGTTATGCGCAAGTCCGCGTTCAACTAACTCTTTCATGACGAAAGGCTTGAACAGTTCGATAGCCATTTCTTTCGGTAGACCACACTGATACATTTTCAAGTTTGGACCTACAACGATAACAGAACGACCGGAATAGTCGACACGTTTACCTAATAGGTTTTGACGGAATCGCCCTTGTTTCCCTTTCAACATATGAGAGAGGGATTTCAAAGGACGGTTACCTGGACCAGTTACCGGACGTCCGCGTCGACCGTTATCCACTAGTGCATCAACAGCTTCCTGTAACATACGCTTTTCGTTCTGTACGATGATTCCAGGAGCGCCGAGATCCAGAAGACGCTTTAAGCGGTTGTTCCGGTTAATAACTCTCCGGTACAGGTCATTCAAATCGGATGTTGCAAAGCGACCGCCATCCAACTGCACCATAGGACGTAGTTCAGGAGGAATAACAGGCAACACTTCAAGGACCATCCATTCAGGGCGATTGCCTGAATTACGGAATGATTCAACTACTTCAAGTCGTCTGATCGCACGTGTACGACGTTGACCTTGGACAGTCTTCAGCTCTTCCTTGAGGCTTTCCGTTTCTTTATCAAGATCGATTGCCGACAGCAGTTGTTCAATTGCTTCCGCACCCATAGCCGCTTGGAACTTCGAACCGTATTTTTCACGGTATAACCTGAATTCCTTTTCGGAAAGTAACTGTTTGCGCTCAAGCGGCGTATCAGCCGGATCAACGACAACATAAGATGCAAAATAGATGATTTCTTCGAGTGCTCGTGGCGTCATATCAAGAATAAGACCCATTCTGCTCGGAATCCCTTTGAAATACCAGATATGCGTAACCGGTGCAGCAAGTTCAATATGCCCCATACGCTCACGGCGTACTTTTTGGCGTGTTACTTCAACGCCGCATCGATCACAGACTACACCTTTGTAACGTACTCGCTTATATTTTCCACAATGGCATTCCCAGTCCTTTGTAGGTCCGAAAATACGCTCACAGAATAAGCCGTCCTTTTCAGGTTTCAATGTACGATAGTTAATTGTTTCAGGCTTCTTTACTTCACCATATGACCAAGACCGAATCTTGTCCGGTGAAGCGAGGCCGATTTTCATATACTCAAAATTGTTTACATCTATCAAGGAGCCTACCTCCCTCTTATCTTATCTCCACGATGGATCCTCATCAATATCGTTAAAATAGGAGAGCTATCTAAGGGCTCTCCTATTCAATTTCAATCATTTCTTGTTATAGGTATTCAAACTCTCAATCAAGCACTAACAGTCGCTAATTACATTTGATTGATTTTAAACGGTCTGATCTTCTGTCATGAGATTCAAAGCATCCGTTGGTTGCATATCATCATCGTCATCAAGATCACGCATTTCGATTTCCTCGAAATCTTCCGTTAGCATCTTCACGTCAAGTCCAAGACTTTGAAGTTCTTTAATCAATACTTTGAATGATTCAGGAACGCCTGGCTGAGGTACACTCTGTCCTTTGACAATCGCCTCGTACGTTTTCACACGTCCTACGACGTCATCAGATTTCACAGTCAGAATCTCTTGCAACGTATAAGCAGCACCATAAGCTTCAAGTGCCCACACTTCCATCTCTCCGAAACGCTGACCACCGAACTGAGCTTTACCGCCGAGTGGCTGTTGTGTAACGAGTGAGTACGGTCCTGTAGAACGGGCGTGTAACTTATCGTCGACCATATGCGCAAGTTTGATGAGATACATGACACCTACAGATACACGGTTGTCGAACGGCTCACCTGAGCGGCCGTCGTAAAGCATCGTCTTACCATCACGGTTCATGCCTGCTTCTTCCATAGTAGCCCATACATCTTCTTCATTCGCACCGTCGAATACAGGAGATGCCATATGGATGCCAAGACTGCGCGCAGCCATGCCCAAGTGCATTTCAAGTACCTGTCCGATGTTCATACGCGATGGAACACCAAGTGGGTTCAACATAACGTCGATTGGCGTACCGTCTGGTAAATAAGGCATATCCGATTCCGGAAGAATTCGAGAGATTACCCCTTTGTTACCGTGACGTCCAGCCATTTTATCCCCTACGGAGATTTTACGTTTTTGTACGATATACGCACGAACGAGCTGGTTAACACCCGGTGGAAGTTCGTCGCCGTCTTCACGGTTGAACACTTTTACGTCAAGTATGATTCCGCCTGCGCCGTGTGGTACGCGCAATGAAGTATCACGTACTTCACGTGCCTTTTCACCGAAGATCGCATGAAGAAGTCTTTCTTCAGCTGTCAATTCAGTAACCCCTTTAGGTGTCACTTTACCGACGAGGATGTCTCCGTCGCGCACTTCTGCACCGATACGGATGATTCCACGGTCATCGAGATTGCGAAGAGCTTCTTCCCCAACGTTCGGGATGTCTCTTGTAATCTCTTCAGGTCCAAGCTTCGTGTCTCGCGCTTCTGATTCATACTCTTCAATATGAATCGATGTGAATACGTCATCTTTCACAAGACGCTCACTCATGATGATAGCATCTTCATAGTTATAACCATCCCACGTCATGAACGCAGTAAGGACGTTGCGTCCAAGCGCAAGTTCTCCACTTTCCATCGACGGACCATCTGCAAGGATGTCACGTGGCGTCACGCGGTCACCTACACTGACGATGGGACGTTGGTTATAGCAAGTCCCTTGGTTAGAACGGATGAAGTTATCAAGTTTGTAAATCGTCAAGTCGCCCTTCACTTCTTTGCCATCGACTGTTTCGATTCGTCTGACACGAATCTCTCTTGCTTCGACATGTTCGACAATTCCGTGGAATTTAGCGATGACCGCTGCTCCGGAGTCACGTGCTGACACGTGTTCCATTCCTGTACCTACGAAAGGCGCTTCAGGATTCAACAACGGAACGGCTTGACGTTGCATGTTCGCACCCATAAGGGCACGGTTTGAGTCATCATTTTCAAGGAACGGAATACATGCTGTAGCGGCAGACACGACTTGCTTAGGAGATACATCCATATAGTCGATCTGTTCGCGTTTAAATACCGTGTTATCACCTTGGAAACGTCCGACTACTTCTTCATTCGTAAAGGATCCATCTTCGTTAAGCAGTGCATTCGCCTGTGCTACAACGTAGTTATCCTCTATATCCGCCGTTAAGTAATCGATCTGTTGAGTAACATGACCGCTCTCTGGATCGACTTTACGATATGGCGTTTCGATGAAACCGAATTTATTTACACGTGCAAACGTGGATAAGGAGTTGATTAGTCCGATGTTCGGACCTTCTGGTGTTTCAATCGGACACATACGGCCATAGTGAGAGTAGTGAACGTCACGCACTTCCATACCTGCGCGCTCACGCGTCAAACCACCGGGCCCTAAGGCAGATAATCTACGTTTATGCGTCAATTCCGCAAGCGGGTTTGTCTGGTCCATAAACTGTGATAATTGCGAGCTGCCAAAGAATTCCTTGATGGAAGCAATAACAGGTCGGATATTGATCAGTTGTTGTGGCACAATAGATTGTGTGTCATTAATCGACATACGCTCTTTTACGACACGCTCCATACGGGATAGTCCAATACGGAATTGGTTTTGCAGCAATTCGCCGACTGAACGCAGACGACGGTTACCGAGATGATCGATATCATCTGTATTCCCGACACCGTGAAGCAAGTTGAAGAAATAGCTAATAGAAGCGACGATATCCGCCGGCGTCACATGTTTAATTTCTTCAGGAATTGATGCGTTGGAAATTACATTGATCACTTGTTTCTCTTCACTCTTCGGCGCATAGATTTTGATCGTCTGAATGGAGATGTCTTCTTCTAGAACTCCGCCGACATGTGTGACTTCCTGGATACCGACGCCTTTTTCAAGATGTGGCAATAGGCGGTCCAATGTTCTGCGGTCCATTAACTGATCCTTCTCCAGAAGAATTTCCCCTGTTTCAGGATCGACAAGCGTTTCAGCTAATGTCTGGTTGAATAAGCGATTTTGCAAGTGTAATTTTTTATTCATTTTATAACGTCCGACATTCGCCAAATCATATCTTTTCGGATCAAAGAAACGCGAGAACAGCAAACTTCTTGCGCTATCCAATGTCGGTGGTTCACCAGGACGCAGGCGTTCATAGATTTCAAGCAAAGCCTTTTCGGAAGTTTCCGTATTGTCCTTTTCAAGCGTGTTGCGTAAGTATTCATTGTCTCCGATTAAATCGATAATCTCCTGATCGGTTGAAAATCCAAGTGCACGAAGAAGCACAGTTATCGGTAATTTGCGGGTACGGTCGATACGGACATGCACGACATCTTTCGCGTCTGTCTCGTACTCTAACCATGCACCGCGGTTCGGGATGACGGTTGCGGCGAATCCGCGTTTACCGTTTTTATCCGTTTTATCATTGAAATAGACGCTCGGTGATCGGACTAGCTGAGATACGATAACTCGCTCCGCACCGTTAATGATGAACGTACCGTTTTCACTCATAAGCGGGAAATCACCCATGAAAACGTCTTGTTCTTTCACTTCTTCAGTTTCTTTGTTGTGCAGACGAACTTTCACCCGTAGCGGTGCTGCATATGTTACGTCGCGCTCCTTCGATTCATCAACCGGGTATTTCGGCTCCCCAAGTTGATAGTCGATGAACTCCAATGAAAGATTGCCTGTGAAATCCTGAATCGGAGAAATATCACGGAACATTTCACGTAGTCCTTCTTCCAAGAACCACTCATAAGATGCCGTCTGAATTTCAATCAAATTCGGCAACTCCAGAACTTCATTGATTCGCGCGAAACTTCGGCGCTGACGGTGTTGACCATACTGAACTAAATGACCTGTCAACTCTTTCACCCCTCAAAACAATATTAGTCCTTTGCGAAATCATAAAAATGGTGTATGATATCGAAAAAACAAAAAGAAAACGAGTTCCGGCAAGAGCTCATTTTCGGTTTAACAATCTTTTATCCATTGCCAGTATGCCTTAGATTTCCAAAACTTATGCAAAAGGGCACACGACCGCATTATATTATTTATGCATTTTACTACATTAACACAAGATTATTGCGGCGTCAATATTTTTTGGGCTCTAAGTATATAATATCCTTTTCTTTTCTCGACAATATCCACACTTCCGAATAACTCTTCCAAGTGTGTCATCGTAGAAGGAGCACCTTGTTTCTTTTGGATGACGACCCATAACTCTCCGCCAATTCTCAGTTTTGAAAAAGCTCCATTATAAATCTTGAATACCGTCTCTTTTCCTGCCCGGATAGGTGGGTTCGTAAGTATTGCAGCAAAACCTTCCGTCTCCACAGCCGTTAACGCGTCACTCGCTTGGATCTTTACATTTCTGATGCTGTTTAATCCAGCATTTTCCCTTGACAATGACAATGCGCGTTCATTCACATCAATCATGTGGATCGTCCGGTCCGGAAAAGATGCGGCAATCGACAAACCGATCGGTCCATATCCACAACCAACATCAAGCACATCCCCGTCTACTTCAGGCAAAGTGAAGGATTCCGCAAGTAACCGGGATCCAAAATCCACTTCACCCTTACTGAAAACACCTGCATCCGTTTTAAAACGCAGCCGCACATCACGTATGACCGCCTGCCATTCTTTCGGATCGCTTTTCACAGAGGGATTTTTAGAATAATAATGTTCAGCCATCTGAATCCTTCCTTCCGTTCGAAGGGTTGTTTTTAGTACAGATAAAAAAACAAAGAAAAGCCCGTCGTTTGTTGACGAGCCTTCCTTTATTTATTCAGAAATTACTTAACTTCGACGCCAGCGCCAACTTCTTCAAGTTTAGCTTTGACTTCTTCAGCTTCTTCTTTAGTAACGCCTTCTTTAACAGCTTTAGGAGCGTTATCAACTACTTCTTTCGCTTCTTTCAAGCCTAGACCTGTGATTTCACGAACAACTTTGATAACTTTGATCTTCTGGTCTCCAGCAGATGCAAGGATTACGTCGAATTCTGTTTGTTCAGCAGCAGCTTCAGCACCGCCGCCACCAGCCATAGCCATTGGAGCTGCAGCAGTTACACCGAATTCTTCTTCGATTGCTTTTACAAGGTCATTCAATTCAAGAACTGTCATTTCTTTAATCGCGTCAAGGATTTGTTCTTTAGTCATTATATTTTCCTCCTAGATAGGTTTTAGTTTGTCAGGGACTACCCTGCATGTTGTCGTTCAGGCAGCAAAATGGATATTAAGCGCCTTGTTCCTCTTTTTGCTCTGCAACAGCTTTTGTTGCAAGCGCGAAGTTGCGCATTGGAGCTTGTAGAACGCTGAGTAGCATTGAAAGTAGACCATCGCGTGATGGAAGTTCAGCCAACGCTTTGATATCTTCTGCAGAAGTGACCAATCCTTCAACCACACCTGCTTTGATTTCAAGCTTGTCGTTCTTCTTAGCGAAGTCGTTAAGAATTTTAGCAGGTGCTACTACGTCATCAGTCGAGAACGCAATCGCATTTGGTCCTACCAGATGTTCATTCAACCCTTCAAGTCCTGCTGTTTCAGCAGCACGGCGAGACATTGAGTTTTTATAAACTTTGAAGTCGATACCGGCTTCACGAAGTTGTTTACGAAGTTCTGTTACTTGACCAACGTTAAGACCACGATAGTCAACAACAACAACAGAAACCGCTGATTTCAATTTACTTGAAATCTCTTCAACAACTGCTTGTTTAGCTTCAATTACTTTGCTCATCTTGACACCTCCTATAAGAATTCGGGTCATTCATACCGATATGAAAAGCCCTCGCAGTCCACAAAGTAGACCACGAGGGCAGAAAAGTCGTCATCTTAATAAATGAGCGTCTTGTCCTCGGCAGGAAGATTAAGCGATTAACGCACCTGCTGTCTACGGTACAAATGATTTAGTTCACAACAAACGAAATCTTACTATAAGATTTCAAACTTGTCAATGGTTTTTTATTTAGGTGCAACTGTTGAAGGATCGATCTTAATAGCAGGACCCATTGTAGAAGTAACGTTCACTGACTTCATGTACGTTCCTTTTGCTGCAGCAGGCTTCGCTTTTAGAATCGTATCAAACACAGTTTTAAAGTTTTCTTCAAGTTTTTCGTTATCGAAAGAAACTTTTCCGATTGGCGCGTGGATAATTCCAGCTTTGTCCGCACGGTATTCAACTTTACCTGCTTTGATTTCTCCTACAGCTTTAGCAACATCAAATGTTACCGTACCTGTTTTAGGGTTAGGCATTAATCCTTTTGGCCCTAAAACACGACCGATTTTACCAACTTCACCCATCATGTCCGGAGTTGCAACGATAACGTCGAAATCGAACCAGCCTTGTTGGATTTTAGCAATGTACTCTGCGTCGCCCACGAAATCTGCACCAGCAGCTTCCGCTTCTTTCAACTTTTCGCCTTTTGCGAAAACGAGTACACGTTGCGTTTTACCAGTTCCGTTTGGAAGCACAACTGCTCCACGGATTTGCTGGTCGTTTTTGCGAGTGTCGATTCCTAGACGGAATGCCACTTCTACAGTTGCATCAAAGTTGACTGTGCTTGTTTTTTTCGCAAGCTCAATCGCTTCTTTCATGCCATATACTTCATTGCGGTCGACTAATTTCGACGCTTCAGTGAATTTCTTACCTCTTTTAGTCATCTAAAATTTCCTCCTCGTTTGTGGTTTTAACGGATTGAACCTCCCACGAATAAGGGTTGCGTGTTCCTATAGAACAAGCGCAACCCCCACAAAGAAACGCGTTTGGTTACACGAATCAGTCTTCGATCGTGATTCCCATACTGCGCGCAGTACCTTCAACCATTGCCATCGCCGCTTCAACCGACGCCGCGTTAAGATCTTCCAGTTTCTGTTCTGCAATTTCGCGAACTTTATCACGTTTTACAGTAGCTACTTTCTTCTTGTTAGGTTCACCTGAACCCTTTTGAAGATTAGCTGCAACCTTCAGCAACACTGCTGCTGGTGGAGTTTTTGTTATAAAAGTGAAAGAACGGTCTTCAAATACAGTTATTTCAACAGGAATGATTAAACCTGCTTGATCTGCTGTACGTGCGTTGAAATCTTTACAGAATCCCATAATGTTAACACCTGCTTGACCTAGTGCTGGTCCAACCGGTGGAGCTGGATTAGCTTTACCTGCAGGGATTTGCAATTTCACAATTTTGGTTACTTTTTTAGCCACGAGACACACCTCCTTAAGTCCGTGATGTGGTAATTGGGTTGCCCCTCCCACTCAATATGTGCCTGCCGGTTTAATCCGGTAGAATTTGGTTAATCCGTCCAGCCTGTTTATATAACAGTCTGACCTTTGAAATGATACCATTAAAACAGTCTTCTTGCAAGTAGTAATTACTTATAATTTTTCCACTTGTGTATAGTCAAGCTCCATGATTGTCTCTCTGCCGAACATGTCGACGGAAACGCGCACTTTCCCTTGATCCTGATCGAACTCTTCCACTTTCCCTTGGAAGTGCGCAAACGGTCCTTCCAACACTTCGACCATTTCGCCAACGCTGAAATCCACTTCTGCTTTTCGCTCTTTCATGCCCATTTGTTTAAGGATGAAATCAACTTCTTCCGGTAGTAACGGAGTCGGCTTCGCTCCTCCACCTGAAGATCCGATGAAACCTGTGACACCTGGCGTATTGCGAACAACATACCATGAATCGTCCGTCATAATGATTTCAACAAGGACATAGCCCGGGAAAGTTTTCTTCATGACTGTTCGTTTCTTGCCATCTTTGAAATCCGTTTCTTGCTCTTCAGGGATCACGACACGGAATATCTTATCTTGCATGCCCATTGTTTCGACACGCTTTTCCAGATTGGCCTTTACCTTATTTTCATAACCTGAATACGTATGGACGACATACCAATTCTTCTCCATTTCCATAGTGACGAGGACTGTTTGTCCGTCCCTCCTTTATCGTAAGTAGTATAGTTTCTTGTTAACCCGCATTCATTTTTTCACAAAAATGAAAAAACCCGTTCAATTGGATAGACGGGATATTTTCAACAGGGATATTCATACTTTCTTATTATAACGCAACATACCATTCCATTACTTGCGAAATGCCTAAGTCGACGACTCCGAAATAAACCGCCATGAAAATAACTGTGAAAATGACAACAATCGTGTAACGTGTCAGCTCTTTGCGTTTAGGCCAACTGACCTTGCGCATTTCTGAGACGACACTTTTTAAAAACCCGGTTAGTTTCCCCATTCCTTCATAGACCTCCGAATAAGTAGATATATTGTTGCGGTCAGCAGATCGATCAAATCGACTGCTTATGTTCTGTATGCGCATTGCATTGGCTGCAAAATTTCTTCACTGTGAATCGGACCGTCGCCTGCTTGCCACCCACTGGGGTGACATAATTTCTAGATCCGCAGCGATCACAGCACAGGATTATCTTCCCAGACATTTTTATCACCTTATGCATTTATACTTGTATTGTAAATTTCTGAAGTGTATAGTCATTGTCTTGCTAAAGAGTACCACCTAACAAACAACATGTCAACAGGATGGAAATTGCTTGGAAATTGATCCCGGGACACGATTAAAAGACTGGGTGCAGCTCCATATGTCGCTCCAACTTCCGTTTAATACGCTGGAGTGCATTGTCGACTGATTTCACTTGTCTATTCAATTCGTCCGAGATTTCTTGATAGGATTGGCCCTCCAGATAAAGTGAGAGTACTTGCTTTTCTAAGCCGCTCAATACTTTGTTGATTTCCGTTTCCATATGGATGTAATCTTCCTTGTGAATCATCAAATCTTCCGGATCATCCAGCTCTTCTCCCGCAATTACATCCAACAGCGTCCGGTCAGACTCTTCATCATATACAGGCTTGTCCAGTGAGACGGATGTGTTAAGCGGTATATGCTTCTGCCGTGTCGCCGTCTTGATAGCTGTGATAATCTGCCTTGTAATGCATAACTCAGCGAATGCTCTAAACGAACTCAACCGGTCACCACGGAAATCACGAATTGCTTTATACAGTCCGATCATACCCTCTTGGATGATGTCTTCCCTGTCTCCCCCTATCATGAAGTATGAGCGCGCTTTCATCTTTACGAAAACTTGATACTTGGTAATAAGGAAATCAAGTGCGTCCGTGTTGCCCTCTTGAACACGAATGATAAGTTCTTCATCAGTAAGTCCGGCAAAATCCGATTTACCACCTTGAATATGCATCTTCCCGACCAATCACCACACCCCGCTTCGTTATTGCCACTTCACCTAGTATACAGTATGGATTTTTTTGACGTCAACCGTTCATTTCATCCCGCGGCGCCATTTTTCAAATATTTCTGCCACATCGTCCGTTAGCTGAATCTTCGAAAATGGGCGCTGCTCTTGGATTATCTTCACTCTTTTTGCAATCGCTTTATCGATTTCTTTCATTTCAATTTCTAGTTCTCTCGCCGATAAGCGAAGAGCACCTTGGGCAAATATGACCCACTGCTCCGTCAAATCCGAGGTAGCTACATGGATTTGTACACGGCGACCGCTAAGTTCGGATACCATCTTCTCAATCCGTTCATCTGCTGTCTCGTTCTCCCTAGTGAAAACGACTTCCACACGGTATTTCCGATCCTTCTTCTCGACTCCCGGCATTAGATGGGCATCAAAAATGACAATGATTCGCCAGCCTGTATGTGCCTGATATTCCGCCATTTTTTCGATGAGCCGGTCACGGGCATTCGCCAAGTTATCATTTTTCAGACGCACTAAATCCGGCCAGGCGCCAATGATGTTGTAGCCGTCCACGAGAAGGATATCCTGTTTCATGGTTGCGGCGTTTGAGAATCACGCTTACGGAACACTTCATACATAAGCACCGAAGCGGCAACTGAAGCATTCAATGACGTCACTTGTCCCACCATCGGAAGATGATAAAGGAAATCACATTTTTCTTTCAGGATTCGGGACATGCCTTTTCCTTCACTACCAATAATAATTGCGAGTGGCAGTGTTGCATCCATTGTTCTGTAGTCTTGCGAGTGCGCAGCATCTGTGCCTGCTATCCAGACATTCCTCTTTTTTAACTCCTCCACAGTCTGAGAAAGATTGTTGACGCGCACGACTGGAATATGCTCAATCGCCCCTGTAGAAGCTTTCGCCACAACACCCGTTAAACCGACGGACCGTCGTTTAGGTATGATAACACCGTGTACTCCTGTCGCATCCGCTGTTCTTAGGATAGAGCCGAGATTATGTGGATCTTCCAACTCGTCAAGGATTAGAAAGAGTGGATCCTCACCTCTTTTTGCGGCCACATCGAACAAATCTTCAAGTTCCGCGTATTCATATGCTGCTACTGAAGCGATAATGCCTTGATGGTTCATATCGAGCATACCGTCAAGCTTTTGTTTAGGTACATCTTGAATGATAATACCTGCCTGTTTCGCCAACGACATAATTTCGCCGATGCTCTTTTTATTCAATCCTTCCGCAATCCAAATCTTGTTAAGTTCTCTGCCGGATCGAAGGGCCTCTGCAATAGGGTTCTTCCCGCCAATCAACTCTGATTCCTGTTCTGTCATACTGTTCCCTCCTCCTCTGGGTTCTCGATGAAGTCTATGGTTATCCCGATAATCTCCTTAACCCGATCTTGTCTTCCCAATAAATACAAATAGCCAATAACAGCTTCGAAACCTGAACTATAATTGTATGTGACGACATCGGTGTTTTTCGGCACAGAGCCCGACTTTGCATTGCGTCCGCGACGCAGGACGGCTTCCTCCTCTTCAGAAAGGAAACCGTTCGACTGCATCAATCTGACGCATGCCGCCTGAGCCTTAGCGGAAACGTATTTCGTCGCTTCTCTGTGCAAAGTGTTCGGTTTCACACGTCCTGACCGCAACAGATGCTCACGAATCGCTTGTTCGTAAACGGCATCGCCCATATACGCAAGCGCAAGAGCGTTCAATTGCTTTACATCCATATCACGCAACGTATACAAGTCACTCATCCCCTTTTCCAACGCGTTCCTTGCGCAGTGTCTTCAAGGATGATGCCCTGCTCTTTCAATAAATCCCTGATTTCGTCGGACCGTTTGAAGTCTTTATTACGGCGGGCTTCCAGACGTTCTTCGATAAGCGCATCGATATCTGCATCCAACAAATCATCTTCCCCGGTGAATGGCAAACCAAGCACCCCCATCATACGATCGAATGCTGTAATGAAATGGGATAGGACCGTTGTTTGCGTATTCTTTTCAAGCAAGTAAACATTCGCTGTTTTCACAAGTTCAAAGATGGCAGCAATCGCATTCGCCGTATTAAAATCATCATCCATTGCCATCTCAAACTGGCGGACGGATTCATCCACTTTATAGGTCCAAATGTCCTGTTGATCGCCTAAGTCCGCAGAATTTTCCAATCGATACTTGACGTTGTTGTACGCTGTCTTTATTCGATCGAGACCGTTTGCTGCACCTTCTACCAAGTCCTGCGAGAAGTTAACAGGGTGACGGTAATGAACTGACAGCATGAAAAACCTCAACACTTTCGGATCAATTTGTTTACGGATATCATGGACAAGCACGAAATTCCCAAGTGATTTGGACATCTTTTCATTATCGATATTAATATAACCATTATGCATCCAATACCGTGCGAATTGCTTGCCGGTCATCGCTTCGGATTGAGCAATTTCGTTCTCATGGTGCGGGAACGTCAAGTCCTGACCACCCGCATGAATGTCAATCGTGTCGCCCAAGTGCTCCCTAGCCATGACGGAACATTCGATATGCCATCCAGGACGTCCCGCTCCCCATGGCGTTTCCCAAGCAATTTCACCTTCTTTTGCTGATTTCCATAGGGCAAAATCGAGGGCATTTTCTTTAATACCACTGTCTTCGATTCGCGCACCAACTTTCAATTCATCGATTGACTGATGCGATAGCTTTCCGTAACCGTCGAATCGGCGTGTTCGGTAATAAACATCTCCTTGCGCCACATACGCAAAACCTTTGTCGATTAGCACTTGGATAAACGCGATGATATCATCGATATGTTCTGTCACTCGTGGATGGGCATCCGCTTTCCCGCAACCGAGTGCTCCTACATCTTCAAAGTAAGCATTGATGAAACGGTCCGTTAACTCTCCGACTTCCTCACCAAGCTCCTTTGCTGTGTTGATGATCTTGTCGTCGACATCTGTGAAGTTTGACACAAAGTTCACTTCGTAACCGCTATACTCCAAATAGCGCCGCACTGTGTCAAAGACAATGACAGGTCTTGCATTACCGATATGGATGTAGTTGTAGACAGTCGGGCCACATACATACATCTTCACTTTCCCTTCTTCCATTGGAACAAACGGTTCTTTTTTCCGCGTTAACGTATTAAACAGTTGAATGCTCATTGTTTTCCCCTTCCCGTTTCTCAAGTTTTTCTATGCGTTGTTTCAATAAAGCAATTTCTTCTTCAAGCTGATTACATGTATCTGTCACAGGGTCAGGCATATGTTGATGGTCATGCTTGCTTTTCACCCGGATGCCGTTTGTGATAACGACTTTCCCCGGCACACCGACGACTGTTGAATCAGGCGGTACGTCTTTGAGTACAACAGAACCTGCACCGACTTTGCTGTTTTCGCCAATCGTAATGGATCCAAGCACTTTGGCACCCGAAGCGACAAGTACATTGTTTGCAAGTGTCGGGTGGCGTTTCCCTTTTTCCTTACCCGTTCCCCCTAGCGTGACGCCTTGATATAATGTAACGTCATCCCCGATTTCACACGTTTCACCGATGACAATACCCATTCCGTGATCAATGAAAAGACGTCGTCCGATTGTCGCACCAGGATGTATTTCGATACCTGTAAAGAAGCGGCTTATCTGCGAAATCAATCGGGCCAAGAACAGCAGCCTTTTCTTATAAAACGCATGGGCAATCCGATGCGACCATACCGCATGGAGACCTGAATAGGTAAGCACCACTTCAATCGCTCCGCGCGCTGCGGGATCCTGCTCAAGAATGCAGTTAATATCTTCGTTCATCCTTCTGAACACTACTTCTCCTCCTAAATCAGGCATATGTAAGAACACAAAAAAGCGCCCCTGTCCATAGTTAGACAGAGACGCATTGAATGCGCGGTTCCACTCCGCTTGAAAGAGAATACTTCCTCTCCCCGCTTGATACCTGTAACGCAGGTCATGCGTCCGGCCTACTCAAACATTCGGCTCGGAGCTCAAAGGGGCATTTCCATATCGCAGGGGCACGGATCATTTACAGCCGATGATGATCCTCTCTGAAGAGCATGCAATATGTACTTATCCTTCTCAACGCTTTGCTATTTATCGTACTGTACTTTTTATTGAATGTACGTCAATTTTACATACATTATTCCATATGTCAATCAACTTATACTTTTGCGTATTTCGACACCCGATCAATCGTCTTTCCCTTACCAATCAGAGCAATGGAATCAGGCAGTTCAGGTCCATGTGCTTGGCCTGTCGCAACAACACGGATCGGCATGAACAAATTCTTGCCTTTGTGTCCCGTCTCTTTTTGTACAGCTTTGATAGCCGCCTTAATAGCGTCTGCATCAAAAGACTCAAGATCCGTCAACTGTTTTTGGAATGAAGCCATTACTTCCGGAACTTGTTCACCTGCAAGTATTTCCTTGGATTGTTCATCATATTCAATTTCGTCTGTAAAGAATTGGGCGGTCAATTCAACAATTTCCGCTCCATAGCTTAACTGGCCCTGGTAAAGCCCGATTAGATCATGCACCCAATTGCGTTCACTTTCAGTCATCGCTTCGTTCACGAGACCTGCGGCTTGAAGATGCGGTAATGTCAGTTCGATCACTTCATCCAAGCTCATCTTTTTGACATACTGGTTGTTCATCCATGTCAATTTCGTCTTGTCGAACATAGACGCCGATTTGGACAAACGGCTTTCGTCAAACAACTCGATGAGCTCTGCACGAGAGAAGATTTCCTCTTCTCCGCCCGGAGACCATCCAAGTAACGCGAAGAAGTTGAACATCGCTTCTGGCAAATAACCGAGGTCCTTGTATTGCGAGATGAATTGAATAATGGACTCGTCACGTTTCGACAGTTTTTTCCGATCTTCATTAACAATCAGCGTCATATGACCGAATCGCGGAGATTCCCATCCGAAAGCATTCGAAACCATCAGTTGTTTCGGTGTATTCGTCAAATGCTCTTCACCACGGAATACGTGTGAAATTTTCATAAGATGATCATCAATGACGACAGCGAAGTTATACGTAGGGATACCATTCGCTTTGACAATTACCCAATCGCCGATATCATGCGATTCAAATGCGACTTCACCCCGAACAAGATCATCGACTGTATACGTCACATTTTCAGGCACACGCATGCGAAGTGTATAAGGCATGCCCGCCGCCTCGTTTTCAGCAACCTGTTCAGCCGTCAAATGACGGCAAGTACCAGTATACATTGGCGCTGCAATCCCAGAAGCTTTTTGCTTTTCACGTTCCTCTTCCAACTCTTCCGTTGTACAGAAACATTTATACGCGTCTCCACTTGCGAGGATTTCCTGCGCATACTTCGAATAAATATCAAGGCGCTCCATCTGGCGGTATGGCCCATACTCGCCGCCAATATCTACAGACTCGTCATAGTCGATACCTAACCATTTCAAGTTATCCAGCTGTGAGAGTTCTCCTGTTTCAATGTTGCGGGCAATGTCAGTGTCCTCGATGCGGACGATGAATTTCCCACCATGATGCTTGGCGAATAAATAGTTGAATAAAGCCGTCCGGGCTCCTCCGATATGTAAATGGCCAGTCGGACTTGGCGCATAGCGTACACGTACTTCTGTTGTCATGTAAAGCATCTCCGTTCCTGTTTGTTTACTCTTCTATTTTATCATTGCACACATCTTTTTGAAAGGTCATGTCCGTTTTCAAGCATTTCTCCACTTCAGTTCTGATCGTTTTTCAGCAGAAGGATTGTCGCCATCGAAGCAATTCCTTCCTCCCTGCCTACGAAGCCCAACTTCTCAGTTGTTGTTGCTTTAACGTTTACTTGCGAGACATCCGCATGCAACAGGTCAGCGACACGCGCGCGAATTTTGTCGATATGCGGAGCCATTTTAGGCTTTTGCGCCATAATTGTGCAATCAACATTACCGAGGCGGTATCCTTTTGCTTCGACGATACCCCACACCTTCTCCAGCAGAATCGCTGAATCCGCATCTTTAAAAGCGGCGTCTGTATCAGGGAAATGACGACCTATATCTCCTTCACCAATTGCACCCAGCGCTGCATCCGTTACTGTATGTAACAATACATCGGCATCAGAATGCCCCGTCAAACCTCTATCATAAGGAATTGTAATGCCGCCGATGATCAGCGGCCGACCTTCCTCGAATTCGTGCACATCAAAGCCTTGTCCTATTCGTATCATTGAAAATCCTCCTGCCGTCTATGTTTCAAGAGGACCTCGCCAAACAAGAGATCCTCTTTTGTCGTCATTTTAACATTGTCATATGTGCTCTCAACCATACGGACGTCGACGCCGATTCGTTCGACAATCATCGATTCATCTGTTCCTAGGAAACCTTCCGCCTCAGCTTTGTCCGAAGCTTCTTTCAAGATGCCATAACGAAAGGCCTGCGGTGTTTGAATCGTCCATAGTTTTGATCGGTCGACTGTCTCTTTAACAATCCCGTCAAGAGCGACTTTTATCGTATCCTTCACAAGAACACCAGCAATCGCCGCCCCGTATTTACTCGCCGTATCGACAAGACTTACAATAACTTCTTGCCGGATGAAAGGTCTAGCGGCATCATGCACCAGGACAATTCCATCCGTCTGATGAGCGCGAATACATGCCGCCACACTCTGTTGCCGTTCCGCTCCACCTTCGACAAGCGCCTTCACTTTCGTAATGCTGTACTGCTCAAGCATCCGTTCAATGATTGGGCGCTCTTCTTCTTTCACAGAAAGGATCATACCGTCGCAGGCAGAATCCTTTTCAAAAACATTCAATGTGTGTATCAGGATTGGTTTTTCATCCAGCTCCAGAAACAATTTATTGAAGCCCGCTCCCATACGGTTACCGCTTCCAGCCGCAGGAAGCAGCACTGTATAGCTTTCCATGCGCATCCCCCATCTTTCTCATTACATTTTTGCTGGCTTGCCATTTTTCGGTTTTGCAAAAATCATCCGACCGGCTGAAGTTTGTAGAACACTCGTCACGACGACATCAATCGTATTGCCGATTTGAGATCTACCTTCTTCGATGACAATCATCGTTCCATCATCCAGATAAGCGACGCCCTGATTATGCTCCTTGCCATCCTTAATGACGACAACATGCATCTCTTCGCCCGGTATGACGACCGGTTTTACTGCATTTGCTAAATCGTTAATGTTCAATACTTTCACGCCATGCAGATCGGCGACTTTATTCAAGTTAAAATCGTTCGTCACGACAAGGCCTTTCATACTTTTCGCCAGGCGTACAAGCTTCAAGTCCACTTCTGCCACATCAGCGAAATCCTCTTCAGTGATTAAAATGCTTGGTCCTTCATCAGTTTGCATGCGCTTTAGCACATCCAAACCACGTCTTCCTTTTGTTCGTTTCAAGGAGTCAGATGAATCAGCGATATGCTGAAGTTCTGTCAACACGAACTGCGGGACTACGAGGACACCTTCGAGAAAACCTGTTGAAGCAATGTCCGCGATGCGACCGTCGATAATGACACTTGTATCAAGAATCTTATTTACCTTGGCAGCAGACTGAACAACTACTTCGACACCATCCTTCTTCTTCGGTGCACTGCTTCTCATGCCCTGTGCAGCACGGATGAACTCTTCACGCTTCTTAAAACCGACTTGGAAACCGAGATAACCGAGTAGAATCGACAGCACAATCGGCAGAAACGACAGAACTGACGTAATGAACGGAATCTGCAAGCTGCTCAATCCATAACTCATAAGAAATGCCACACTTAATCCGACGACTAACCCGATTGTTCCAAACAGCAAGTCGAAAATTGGTGCTTTGAGCAACAGATCTTCCATCCATTTAATGAAATTCACAATCGGATCCACAATGAAAATACCAAGAACAAACAATAGTAATGCACCTACAACTGCTGCTACAAATGGATTATCGATCATCGGCTGGGAAGTAAAAGTAGATAAAGTGAATAAGTACGGTAAGAATAAAACGCCGAGCGTCCCTCCAACGAGAAGCAACCCAATTTGCACAACTTTTCTCAACATGCACAACACCTCCATTCTATTATGCTAACTATACATGTTTTACTTCTTTCACGCTGTTGTGAACCATCGATAACCGGGAATTTTTTCCCTATTTACAGGACAGTTTCCCGGCTCACGAAGTTGCACCTATTTTAAAATGATTACCCGATTACCCAACTTTTAATTAGGTAAAGGCTAAATTTAACGCTTCACTTACCGTTTCGACACCGACGACGTTAATGCCTTTCGGGAAGTCCCAACCACCTATATTGGAAGCGGGAATAACGGCGCGTTCGAAACCTAATTTAGAAGCTTCGATGACCCGCTGTTCGATACGAGAAACACGGCGAACTTCCCCTGTCAAGCCCACTTCTCCGATGAAACAGTCCGTCACTCCTGGCGCCGCATCCCGGTAACTGGATACAATACTCACAAGAACAGCGAGATCGATTGCCGGTTCGTCAAGTTTCACGCCGCCCGCGACTTTAATATAGGCATCCTGCGCCTGCAGTAGCATGCCCATCCTTTTCTCAAGGACAGCCATCAACAGCGAGACCCGGTTCTGATCAAGTCCCGTTGCCATTCGCTTTGGATAGTTAAAGCTTGAAGGCGTAACAAGTGCCTGAATTTCGACTAGTATCGGTCTGGTCCCTTCCATTGATGCGACGACTGTTGAACCCGCCGCCCCTTGTGACCTTTCCCGTAAAAAGAGCTCTGACGGATTCAGCACTTCCTTCAATCCAGACTGCAGCATTTCGAAGATAGCAATTTCGTTTGTTGAGCCAAAGCGGTTTTTGACACTTCGTAAAATCCGGTACGTATGATGACGCTCCCCTTCAAAATACAGGACAGTATCCACCATATGCTCAAGAAGCCTCGGACCTGCAATTTGCCCATCTTTTGTCACATGACCAACGATGAAAATCGCGATATTCTGCGTCTTCGCAATCCGCATCAGTTCTGCCGTACATTCCCTAACTTGCGTCACACTTCCCGGAGCAGAAGTCACCTCAGGGTGATGAATCGTCTGAATGGAATCGGCAATCACAAACTTTGGCTTAACTTCATTGATTGTTTGATGAATTTTCGCCAAATCCGTCTCTGCGTAAATATATAATTCGTCCGAAGCGACACCAAGGCGCTCAGCGCGCAACTTCGTCTGCCTGATCGATTCCTCACCTGATATGTACAGCGTGCGCTGGTTTTGATTGGCGAGCAATGAAGAGACTTGCAACAGCAATGTCGACTTCCCGATACCCGGATCTCCACCGATCAATATTAACGAACCCGGCACAATACCACCGCCTAATACACGGTTCAATTCATTCAATTCCGTTTTCACACGCGGCTCTTCATCCGTCTGAATTGCACTAATTGGCATTGCCTTCTGCTGAATCGTTTCAGTATGCTGAAATGCACCTCGTGGACCTTTACTAACAATTTCTACTTCTTCATCCATCGTATTCCATTCGCCGCAACCGGGGCATCTTCCCATCCATTTCGGGGATTCATAACCGCAATCCTTGCACATGAATTTCGTTTTCCGTTTTGCCATAATACCCTCCATATGAAAAAAAGACGGTCCAATTCCGTAGATTAGCGAACTCTACGGAAGGACCCTCTTTTTATTGATTTTCCGTTACTGCTTCGCGTTCCGTCTTTACAACAAATTCGTCATTTTCCACGTCGACAACAACTGTACCGCCTGTTAGGACAGTTCCTTTTAACAGTTCTTCCGATAAGCGGTCTTCAACATGTTTCTGCAATGCACGACGTAACGGACGCGCTCCATATTCAGGATCGTATCCTTCATCCGCGATTTTCAGCATCGCGGCTTCTGTCAAATCAAGTGTAATCTCCTGTTCCGCCAAACGCTTCGTCAATTCATTAGACATAAGCGAAACGATCTTTTGCAGATGATCTTTCTCTAGTGAGTGGAAGACAATCATTTCATCTACACGGTTTAGGAATTCAGGACGGAATGCTTTTTTCAATGAATCCAGCATACTGGACTTCATGCCTTCGTAATCTTTTTTGCCGTCTTGCAGATTGAATCCTACATAACGGTTTTGTTTCAATGCTTCAGCACCAACGTTAGACGTCATAATGACGACCGTGTTACGGAAATCAACGGTACGTCCTTTCGAGTCCGTCAATCTGCCATCCTCAAGTACTTGCAAGAGAATGTTGAAAACATCCGGATGTGCTTTCTCAATTTCATCCAACAAGACAACTGAATACGGCTTGCGTCGAACTTTTTCAGTCAATTGACCGCCTTCTTCATATCCTACATATCCTGGAGGTGAGCCGACGAGCCTTGATGTTGCGTGCTTCTCCATATACTCGGACATGTCGATTCGAATCATTGCATCTTCATCACCGAACATTGCTTCAGCAAGTGCTCTTGCCAATTCTGTTTTCCCGACACCTGTAGGTCCAAGGAAAATGAATGAACCAATTGGGCGTTTCGGATCTTTCAATCCAGCACGCGCTCTTCGAATCGCTCGCGAAATGGCCGTTACTGCTTCACTTTGACCGATCACACGCTCATGCAATAATTCTTCCATATTCAACAGTTTTGCGGATTCAGTTTCAGCAATTTTTGAAACCGGAACACCCGTCCACATCGCCACGACTTCAGCAATGTCATTGACTGTCACTTCGGATTCCTTCTTGCCTTGCTTTTCTTTCCATGCTGTCTTCGTCGTTTCAAGTTCTTCTTTCATCTTCTGCTCTTTATCCCGGAAAGATGCCGCCTTTTCGAATTCCTGGCTTTGCACCGCGGCATTCTTTTCATGGCGTATCGCTTCCAGTTTTGCTTCGAGTTCCTTCAGATTCGGCGGCGTTGTATACGAGCGTAAACGAACTTTCGAACCCGCTTCGTCAATCAAGTCAATCGCCTTATCCGGCAGGAATCTATCAGATATATATCGATCGGACATTTTTGCTGCCGCATCAATCGCTTCATCTGTAATTTTCACACGGTGATGTGCTTCGTAACGGTCGCGTAAGCCCCTGATGATTAAAATTGTTTCATCCACAGAAGGTTCGTCAACTTGGATTGGTTGGAAACGTCGTTCTAACGCCGCATCTTTTTCGATATATTTACGGTATTCATCAAGCGTTGTTGCACCGATACATTGCAATTCGCCACGGGCAAGGGACGGTTTCAAGATGTTCGATGCATCGATTGCACCTTCCGCTCCTCCTGCTCCGATCAATGTATGCAACTCATCAATGAAGAGAATGATATTACCCGCTTGACGGATTTCTTCCATCACTTTCTTCATACGATCTTCAAATTCACCACGGTATTTCGTACCCGCGACAACTGTTCCCATATCCAACGTCATGACTCGCTTGTCACGTAGGATTTCAGGCACTTCGTTATTAACGATTTGAAGCGCTAACCCTTCTGCCACAGCAGTTTTACCGACTCCCGGCTCACCAATCAATACCGGGTTGTTCTTCGTACGTCGTGCCAGCACTTCGATCACTCTCGTAATTTCTTTGCCTCTACCGATGACCGGATCGAGTGAGCCTTCGCGCGCAACTTCAGTCAAATCGCGGGCAAGACTATCAAGTGTAGGTGTTGAAGCAGATGATGAAGTACCCGTTGAACCGATTGATGCGTCATTGCTGCCTAGCAACTGAAGCACTTGTTGTCTAGCGCGGTTCAAACTTACGCCTGCATTGTTCAATACGCGAGCTGCAACGCCTTCTCCTTCTCGAATCAAAGCTAACAGAATATGCTCTGTACCTATATAAGAATGACCCAATTTACGCGATTCATCGACAGATAGCTCGATGACCTTTTTCGCTCTCGGCGTATAATGAACAATGGGGCCAACCTCTTTCGTCCCTGAACCGACAAGGCTTTCCACACCTTTTTCAATTGTATCGAAACTGACATCGATCGCTTCTAAAGCCTTCGCTGCAATCCCGCCACCTTCACGTATGAGTCCAAGCAAGATGTGTTCTGTACCGATCGATTCATGCTTCAGACGTATCGCTTCTTCTTGTGCTAATTGCAAAACTTTTTGTGCACGTTGTGTAAAACGATTGAACATCATATACATTCCACTCCTTCTATTTAACGTCTAGTCTATTCTCCACCCCCGAAAGCGTGGAATACTAATCTCTTTACTTTATTCAAACGGGGTAGCTAGCAACCCCTCACAAACAAATTGACTTTGACTATCTTTGACTTAAGTATAATAAAAAGGAGAGCACAGCGCAAAAAACTTGCTCACTCCTCCGTATCTTCTTTTTCCACATGCTTCACGCGTAACCGTTCCCTAAACAAGTCTGCCCGGAAAATATCCCGTTCTTCAGCCGTCAAATCGGTTTTAGCATAGTGTTGCAAGTAACCGGGTTGCATGAAAATCATCAGTTCATTTAAAATGGACATGTCGATATCTTTGATGATATCTAAGTCTATGCCAAGTCTGACATCCGATAGACAGCGGGCTGCTTCGCCTGTAGGAAGCAATCTCGCATACTTGATGATGCCGAGTGACCGGAATAACTTGTTCTCAAGCGCCACTCTGGATTTTGATAGTAACACTTCACGCGATCTTCTTTCGTGTGCAATGAGACGCAACGCGACATTTTTCAAATCGGCCAAAATTTCTTTTTCCGCCTTGCCCAATGTTGTCTGGTTAGAAATCTGATAGATATTGCCAAGTGCTTCGCTGCCTTCTCCATAGCTTCCTCTAACGACCATTCCAAGCCGTGTGATGGCTGGAATAATGCGGTCGATTTGTTTCGTGATTGTTAACGCCGGCAAATGCATCATGACGGATGCACGCAAACCCGTGCCCGTATTCGATGGACAACTCGTCAAGTAGCCGAACTCTTCATCGAATGCATAGGGCAACCTGTCTTCCAGCTCATTATCGACTGAGTCCGCGTGCTCATAAGCGTTTTCCAATTGGAAACCAGGATAGATGCACTGAATACGAATATGATCTTCTTCATTAATCATCAGACTAATTGTTTCATCTGCTGAAAGAATGACAGCTCCATTACGTTTCGGGTCAGTTAATTGTGGACTAACGAGATGTTTCTCCACAAGAATTTGCCGGTCAAGCAACGGAACTTCGGACATCCTCATATATTCATACCCTTTTTCTCCAGAATTAAGCAATGCATTTGTAACCGATTCATCGACTTTTTTTGCATCCTCTGGATTAGACGCAATTGGGAACAGATGCCCCCTTAGATTGCGGGCCAGCCTAATACGGGTGGACATGACAATATCCGCGTGTTCACCGCTTGATTTCATCCATCCGGCCACTGATCCTTTCATGAATTTATCAATTGACATCGTTGTCTCCACCTCCATCTTGGCAAGCCGCCAAACGCTGTTTCAATGCTTTTGCTTCATCACGAAGCAATGCAGCGTCTTCGAAACGTTCCGCATCGATTGCTTGTTGCATTTGTGCACGGATTTCTTCAATCTTCTTTTTTACTGCAAATAGCTCGTTAAATGAAACAGGTATTTTACCGACATGTGTTGTATGTCCGTTATGGAGCTTGCTGAAAATCCTAGGCAAACGCTCTTTGAATGTACTGTAACAAGTCGGACAACCAAATTTACCGATATCAAGGAATTTCTTAAATGTCAGTCCACAGTCAGGGCATGTCGGTCCGTCCGGTATGCCTTCTTGGGTTTGTTGGAAAGGTTGCATGGATTCAACCCCACCGAACCAATGCGATAGGAATTGTTGGATCGACAACGGTTCCTGGCTTGGATCCAAATGGAACATCTGGGATTGAAACGCACATTTCTCACATAAATGCCGTTCTGTCGTCACACCTTCGTTTTCCTGTGTAAAAATTACGGAAGCCTGTCGTTCTTTGCAATTATCGCAAACCATCATCTATCACCTCGTCGTTATGGAATTCTATTCAATTTCCTTGTATAGGAGTGTCATGAAAATCGCCTGCAAAATCCGCGCCCGCATGACATCGCGGTCCGGCAATGGATAAGGAAGTGTAGTACGATCGACAGCTGCCAAAATGATGCCCGCCTCGCGCTCCGTAATCGCTTCTTCTTCCAACAATCTGAACACGATATCCTCTGCCATCGTGTTTGTCGCCCCTTGCTGGATACCCGCAATAATATGTTCAATCAGTTCTTTATGGGAATTCGACTGGACCCGGTAAATACGGATATACCCGCCGCCTCCCCGTTTCGATTCGACCGCGTAGCCGCGTTCAACTGTGAAACGGGTATTGATGACGTAGTTGATTTGCGAAGGAACACACTGAAATTTCTCGGCCACTTCACTACGTTTGATTTCGATTGTGCCGTTATCTTCCTTTTCGATAATCGCCTTCAAATATCCTTCTATAATGTCAGAAATGTTT
This sequence comes from Sporosarcina oncorhynchi, assembly GCF_033304615.1. Taxonomy (GTDB): domain Bacteria; phylum Bacillota; class Bacilli; order Bacillales_A; family Planococcaceae; genus Sporosarcina; species Sporosarcina oncorhynchi. Next base: position 3,218,931 of record NZ_CP129118.1, read on the forward strand.
CGCATGGTCTCACCTCTTTCTCTAGGGTGATAAGTCATTGACTTTGACTATCTTTGACTTAATTGTACATGACAAAACATCCTCGATGCAATTAAAACGCAATATCCAACTTTAAGGTTTAGATTGTTTTTATACGGGTATACATATAGTTGAGGATTTTTTTCTGACCTCTTTTTTCCTCTTCACGGAGTCGCGTTCAAAAGGATGGATGGAACCGGTTGGGGCAAACAACCGTATTTCTCCGCATCGAGCAATCTGTCCTTTTGGATTCACTCTCTTCACGATCCCCAACAAAAAGCTCCCGGTACACCCATACCTACGGAGGAGATTTTCAACATGAACTGGTACGACAAACTTAGTGAGTATTTCCCGATTGAAGAAATGAAATCGAAAGAGCATATGGATGCACTTCTCAAAGACAAGAAGAATGTCTATTTGAAAGAAGAAGGCCCCCATCATGTCCTGATGTTAGTTGAAACGGAAACATTCGTCTTCATCGATTATTTGTTTGTTTCAGCGGAATCACGTGGTGCTGGACTTGGACGAAAGCTTTTGGATTCATTGAAAGCGAAAGGTAAGCCAATTATTTTAGAAGTGGAACCGCTCGATTACGAAGATACGGATAGCGAGAAGCGATTGAAGTTCTACGCGCGCGAACATTTCCGCCATGCCAGCAAGATTGGTTATCGTCGCAGATCGCTTGCGACGGGTGAGCATAATGAGATGGAAATTCTGTTTTGGTCACCGACGGATGCGGATGAACAATCCGTTTATGAAGCGATGAAGACAACATATGAAGAAATCCATACGTATAAGGATGAGACATTTTACGGCGATCAATACGACCCGACTGATAAAGTGTTGTTTTTCGATAAGGAAGACAAAGAGAATATCCTCGAAGCCTTTATGGTTAGTAAATAATAGAGAAGTGAAATCAGGCAACTCCCGTAGTTTTGGGGGCTGCCTGTTTTGCATTTATGTACTGCAGAACAATGGATGGAGATAGTACACCACTGATTTGCATTTCAGCTGGAAAAGCCGTAACGAAGAATGGCTTTTGCGACTGAAGCGAAGCTTTAGGAGCGCATCGCTAATTTCGTCGGTTTCTACTCCGATTAACTAAGAGTGTAATACATAACAATCGTACCCTTATGTTGTACAAAGTCTTTAGTATTACAAGACATAATATAGTCTTACAAACGTTGATCTACGTTCCAGCCTTACGCTTTCCGGAGGGCGTGGCTTGAGCCAAGCGAACAACGAAGAGTTCGCTTTGCCGTATTTCTGTGCACTTCAGAAATTAAGGCATAATTCCAGGGTCTCAAGGCGAGTGCAAAGATATGCTCGAAAAGCTATCGCTTTATCTCGCAAAAGCCGTTCTACGTTACGACTTTCGCTAATCCTCCCGGAGTCGAAGGCTTGCACTCCAATCAACTAAGAGTGCGGTACTTCACAATCGCGCCCTTTTGTAGAATATTGATATACACAATGATAAAACCTTTTTATATTGCTGGAACTAATATAGTCATATTCGAACCATCTAATGTACTTTGAAATGCATAAACAGGTTGAAAGTATCCCTTGGAATCTAAATAGTAGCTTACTCGTACTTTATGAACTTGTAAGGTATCAATTCTATTGTTTTCGGAAAGGATCTGAAAATTCCCTTCCAAGATTTCTCCAAATGCTTCTTGTTCGCTCTTTATTTGAACATCCTTTATCTTGTCGTAGGTAATTAACTGATTCTCAATCTGCTTCACTGTATGATCATTATAATATGTTGCCGTTAAAGAACCGTCTATTAGCTGATTTCCACTAACTTTTTTATCTATTATCCACTCATACGAACCAGTATCGACTCTTTGAAAATAGAAGTCCTTTTGTATATCTACACCAAATTTCAATAAAGATTCCTTTAAGGATTCTTCATCTGTGTCTTTAGGCACTATGCCCTCATCGTGGCTTGAAAAGTCTGTAAAACTATAACCTCCATCTAAGAATTGGAACCATAAATCATATGATTTCTCTCCACTACTCCGATATATTCCTTGATCTGGATAAGATATATCTTCTATATCTGCTGCATCCACATCCATCCTTTTATAAAATGTTTCAGCAAATGCATCTGCCTCAGCTTTTGTATAACTTGGTGCCTTATAAATTGGAATAGTTGCTTTCTTAGCATTGAACTCAACATCAGAAGTAAGAGTGACTTCCTTCATATTCACTTTATTGTTTGCCACAATGGAGAGGTTTCCAAATTCCTTCAAATGATAATATGTAAACACACTTATAGATAAGATTATCACTAGTAGTAATGGCGAGAAATAGAAAAATGATGGTTTTATTCCTTTCTCTTTTATGGTGATAAAACCCATAGTGATACCATATCCAATGATTGCCCCCAATAAATTATTGAATAAATCGTCAACTACAAAATTACCGTATCCCGTTATTAATTGAACGCTTTCAATGGAAAGTGTACATAAGCCCGCTACTCCAATTGTCCATATAGCTTTTCGAAAACGTGGTTGTAATAATGGGAAAAGAATACCGAAAGGAACGAACATAAATATATTTAAATATATGAATTGCCAATGTCTAACACTAAAACTATTCCAAGTTTCACGGTATGATGAAAATAAGGAAAAGTCCATTCCAGCATTATAGGTAGGTCCCCTGTTTAAAAAAGTCACACCAACAACCATTATCACATAGCCACTAAACATCACTAGCAGAAGTAGCCTCTTCTTTGAAACACTTTTCTTCCCTTTTAAAATGGTTTTATAAACAATGAAATATATTAGAATCAATATTATCCCTAAAGTAATTACAGCTAATAATGCCAAAGAAAAATATTCTCTAACTATACCTACGATTTCTTCTAATCTCATTTTTTTCTCCTTCATACGAATTCAAAAACGATTTAATCCTTACCGCTTCTTTGCACAGTACAGAATCTTTCTCTGTTTCTAACCCATAACTGTGAATGATTTTTTAATTGGTCCGTTTACGCGATCTGGACGCAATCACTTTTTAAGCAATCGCGCCCTTATGTTGTACAAAGTTTAGAATTACTAGACATAATATAATCTTACAAACGTTGACTACGTTCCAGCCTTACGCTTTCCGGAGGGCGTGGCTTGAGCCGCTTCCTTCGCTTCGCTACGTCCAGGGTCTCAAGGCACACGCTAATCCTCCCGGAGTCGAAGGCTTGCACTCCAATCAACTAGAATATGCTATAGACATTTGGTCTAATTGAGATATTAAGGCTTTACAAAATAAGCAATGATAGGAAGGAAAACTACAACAAATAAACTTTGAAAGAACGTCACAATGATATCTCTCGTCCAAGATCTTTTTTCATGAGAACGGTACATTATTCTTTGAAACGCTAACAAAGCAATCCACCATATTAAGAAAGATATAAAAATAAAATTAAAACCGCCATAAAAATCTATATACAATCTTGATTACCTCCTTCTCCTTTTCTTCAAAATGGCCCGTTTGAAGCACAAGCTTTGTTCTTTCATTGCCCTCATTCGCGTTAATATATATTAACAGTTTAGTTTCTTTTGCTTTTTAACTCTAAGAGTATAGGCGTTATGTTTAATGAAATCGATATAACCGTTAAAACCCATAAAGCTATTTCCATCGTAGGTACAACATCTAATAATGCAGACCAATCTTTCACCTCTACCCAATCAGACACCATACTGTATCCTGCAACAAGTGTTAGTGCTGTAAATGATAATCCCATTGCCATTGCTAATTTATAGTCTTTTCCTGTTCCATACATAATTAGATTTATACAAGTCGCTATTATTGCGATAATACCCAATACCAACCACATAATTATCCCCCCCTTCCTCACTGAAAATTCTTATTAATTAGGACGGAGCGAGGTAATGAATGGTTCCATACTTGCAATGAGATGATTCAAATTCTGTTATAAATACTACTCTCCGTTGCTTGGAGTGAAAGCCGTAACGAAGAACGGCTTTTGAGAGACAAAACGTTAGTTTTTTCTAGCATATCTTTGCCTTGCTTAGGGACCCTACAGTGATGCCTTCATTTTTGCAAAGAAGATAAAAATACAGCAAAACGTATCGTCTGGAGTGCAAGGCAACAGTTTATTAAAATCCTCCTAATAGAACCCTTACCTAGTTAAATCGCCTCTCTATTTATCTGAATACATAGCATAATGAACAATAGATTTTAATACGCTAGAGGAATATGAAATCTATATAAAGGGGGAGAGAAAGAGTGGACGCTGAGACAACGAAAAAAGGGTTTTTTAACAAATTTCTAGATTTTATCGAGAAGTACGGAAACAAATTACCAGATCCCGTCATGTTATTCGTTTATATCGCCGGTCTTATTTTAGTATGTTCTGCTATATTTGGGGCACTTGGAACGACGGCAGTTAACCCTGGAACAGGCGATGAGATTAAGGTCGTCAATTTACTAAATGGTGAAGGTTTAATTATGATCTTGACGAATTTGGTAAAGAACTTTACCAGTTTCCCGCCTCTTGGACTCGTCTTAGTCGTCATGTTAGGGGTAGGACTTGCAGAGTCTACCGGTTTAATTGCTACTGTCATGAAGACGACCATATTGAATGCTCCTAAAAAGATTATCTTACCTACAATCGTCCTTGTCGCCATTTTAGGGAATGCCACTGCTGATGCAGCAATGGTCGTTTTACCGCCAATTGTCGCAATGATTTTCATTGCACTCGGGAGACACCCGATTGCCGGGCTTGCCGCTGCTTATGCATCTGTTGCTGGCGGATTTTCAGCGAACCTCATCATAAATGTATTGGATCCGCTTGTGTATGGGTTCACGGAAATTGGCGCGCATGTGTATGATCCGACCTACTCGGGAAATCCAGGGATGAACTACTATTTTCTAGCCGTATCAGCGTTAGTTTTAGTACCTGTCGCCGTGTTCGTTACGACGAAAATTGTTGAACCTAGACTTGGAAAGTATCATGGGATCACCGAAAAATTAGAGGACGTTTCAGCTGTCGAAAAGAAGGGTCTTTTATGGGCTGCCTTATCAGTAGCGCTCATCATCGGGACTGTTTTAGTTCTTTCGCTCCCTGCAAACGCATTATTACGCCATCCGGAAACAGGTGGTTTGACGACTTCACCGTTGATGGACAGCCTTGTACCGTTAATGATGATTTTATTCCTTGTTCCTTCTATTATCTATGGAAAAATTGTTAAAACCGTCAATAACTCAAAAGACTTCGCAGATCATTTGGCGAAAGCTATGTCTGGTATGGGGATGTATATTGTGATTGCTTTTGTCGCCGCACAGATGATTGCGTACTTTAATTGGAGCAATCTAGGACCTATCGTCGCCATTAAAGGTGCGGAAACGCTTGAAGCATTAGGGTTAAAAGGGCTGCCGCTCTTTATCGGATTCATCGTCGTTGCTGCTCTCATCAATTTTCTAGTGGCCAGTTCGTCTGCCAAATGGGCCATTCTCGCACCCGTTTTCGTTCCGATGTTCATGATCATGGGCTATAGTCCAGCATTGACACAAGCGGCTTATCGAATTGGGGATTCCATTACAAATCCGATTACACCTATGCTGGCATACTTCGCCATCGTTTTGACATTCGCGAAAAAGTACGATCCGAAAATGGGAATCGGGACTTTAATGACCTCTCTACTTCCCTATTCAATTGCGTTTGCTATTATGTGGATTATACTATTCGCTGTTTGGTACTTGCTTGGCATTCCTCTAGGACCTCAAGGTGAACTATTTTTGAATAAATGAAAGAAGGGTGCTCCTCACAGGGGGCACCCTTCTTCTTATTCAATCGTACTATTCTTCAGTTCCTTCACCGGCAAGAACAGTTCGCCAGTTGCTAAGTACGTGATGGATAGTCTGTCGCCTTCTTCGATATAAATGGCGAGCGGGACCGCTTCTGTCGAGACGATATAGTTCTTTCCGTCTTCTGCAAGAATCGAGACGATCGTAAAGTCACCCGCGCGTTCTTTATAAACTCTCACGACAGTCGCAACGGTCTTCTCTTCTGTGGCATCAGAACTACCGTCGACTGTGCTCCCGCCGCGTTGTAAGGCAGTTTTATACAGTCGGAGGGCTTCGTTCGGTGAGTTCGCAAAGACAGAGATTTCCGGGTTTGCTGCCGAGACGATGAAGTAGTTCTGCAGGAAGCCGTTTGAGTCTAACACTGGGGTCAACCAGCTAGCTTCGCCATAGAAATTGTAAAGTACAGGCATTTCACCGGACCATTTCTTCTCAATGAATTTCTTCTCAATAATTTGAAGGGTTCCTTGGGAATCCATGTACGACTCTTCTAAGTTACCTGTATAATACGTCGCTTCTCCCGTGCGTCCGTCTGTTAATGCATAGCCGAGCATCGAGTCGACCTCTTCTTTCGGACTTGTAAAATCAGTGAAATAATACATATGCCCGTTTTCATCGAATACAGGGCTGACATTTGCTTCCGTTCCTTCATCGGAAGGCAGTTTCACATCTTTTTTCCCGACAATCGAATTCCAGAATCCATGAATATAATTTCCGAAGTAGCTGTTTTGCAAACTGACCGCTTCAGGAGAAACGGCACCATCGATGTACTCAGGAATGTCCGCGATAGCGAAATGATCGGTCTTCCCTGTTTCAGGATCGACCATGACAATCCCTTGGACGTCGAAACCATTCCGTGCTGTAATGAATTTACCGTACGAACGGATGTAATGCGGATGTCCATCATCATCGATTTCCAATTGCACATCACCGTAAAAGATCAGGTCAGGGTATTCCATACGCATATGGCGTTCCACTTGCTTATGAAAGAACGAGGACGGCGTATAGGCCATTTCCGTCTTTACGAATTTCGGGTTATCTGCAGAGTCTGTTGCACTCATCGTGAAATATCCAGGTGTCGTCTTACCGTTCCACCATTTAAATAAACCCGAAAACTCAACAGGTGCGATATAAACAAATTTGTCATTCACTTTCTGAATCTGTAAATGGCCAAGCTCATAATAACTTGTGTTTGGCACTTGCCCAAATGCTTTTTTCATTTTATTCCGCGCAAATTTTGGTGGCACGCTTGCAGGCGTCTTTGTTTCGTCAAACGCTTTGATTTCCACTTGCTGTTCCATCTCGACAGCACTGTATTTTTTGTCCGCATTAAAAAGTGGTGCACTGAGGATGAAGGCACTCCCTACTAATGCAACTAGCGACAGAACTACTTTCACTGTACGTTCTTTCCCCGTTGCAAATAGCACGCCTGCTATCGTTACAACAAGGAATAGGGCCCATGCTGACGTCCAGTTCCGGTCGAGATTTGTCACGTAATACACCCCGAATGTGACGGCAGCAATAAGAATTGTTGTAGCCGCTAACGCTGAAACCCGGTTGAATGCAGGCTTTTCTGTTTCCTTCGATACTAATGTGATAGGGACAATGATAATTGCAGATACGATACCCGCAACAATTGAAAATAATAGTAAATTAATCATAGGCACAACTCTTTTCTGTTAAGGATTTTGCTTATATGTAAGTATACGTATGAGTGGACGATCCGTTTCATTCTAAAACAAAAAACTGTATGCAAGAGGAGGCACCCTTCTAGCACACAGTTTTTGATTGTTAGAGTAAGCTCATCAGTTGACGGCAACTTCCTTATTCGCCAGCGGTTCCAAATCGATTTCAAAACCCATGTCCTCGAGCATTTGACGGTCACGGTCACCTTCCTGCCCCGACGTCGTCAAATAATCACCGATGAAGATCGAGTTTGCAGGGTATAAGCCGAGGGGTTGAAGAGATCGCAAATTCACTTCACGCCCACCCGAAATCCGGATTTCCTTCGTCGGGTTGATATAGCGGAACAGGCATAATACTTTCAAGCAATAGAGCGGCGTCAATTCGTCCGTTCCTCCAAGCGGCGTCCCATCCACCGCATGCAAGAAATTAACGGGGATTGAATCGGCATCCATCGCATGAAGGCTTCGCGCCATTGCAATGATGTCTTCCTTCGTTTCGCGCATGCCAATAATGACTCCCGAACAGGGCGAGATGCCTGCTTCTTTCGCATGGTTAACTGTATTCACACGGTCATCGTATGTGTGTGACGTTGTAATACTTTCATGGTGTGCAGCAGATGTGTTGATGTTGTGGTTATAACGGTCGACACCTGCTTCTTTTAAACGTTTGGCTTGCTCAGGTTTTAAAATACCAAGACATGCACACACCGTCATATCTTGATGTTTCGCCTTGATCGCCTTCACAGAATCGATGACGATCTCGAGTTCACGGTTAACGGGGCCGCGACCGCTCGCGACGATACAATAAGTACCGGCATTCACGGATGCGGCACGTTCTGCACCCGCTACAATCTCTTCCTGTTTCATCATCGCGTACTTTTCAATCGGCGCTTTCGAAACGATTGACTGCGCACAATAGCCACAGTTTTCAGGACACAAACCCGATTTTGTATTGATGATCATATTAAGCTTCACTTTATTGCCAAAGTAATGGTTACGGATTTTGTAGGATGCATGCAGTAGTTGTAGCAAATCCTCGTCGGGGCTGTTTAAAATAGCGAGCCCTTCCTCATCCGTTAACTGATCTCCTGCAAGCACACGATCCGCCCATTCCCCATATATCGTCAACGGACACGCCTCACTTTCAACACTTTGTACATCCGGTGGCCAAAGATCCCCGCCAATATCGACAATAAAATATCTTTCGGTAATGGCGGAACCATCCAAAGCCAGGCAACTTTATACGTGAATGCATCAGGCGCTGCTGCCCAGAACTTATATGCAAAATACATCCAGTTTGTACCGATTAAGTAATTAATAATCATTCCGACAAGTCCAGCAATGACATAACTCCGCAAGCTGCCGTTCTTTTCAACAATTTTCCCGACGACATACGCGACAAGGATGAAAGATACGATAAATCCGAATGTCGGGAGCAAGATTGCACTGAATCCACCTTGGAATTTCGCGAACACCGGAGCACCTGCTAGACCGACGACGAGATAGACAGTCATTGCCGTCGCCCCTAACCGACTTCCGAGCAGCAAGCCTGCAAGTACCGCGAAGAATGTCTGCAAAGTTATGGGTACGCCTCCTACGACAAGGAATGGGACGAATGATGTAATATTCGCACCAATCATCATGAGTGCGGCAAACATTCCGCAGTAGACAAGACTTAACGCGCTCATTGTACTTTTTTGTTTTGGTTTCACTGTAGCTGTTGTCATAAAAACACCTCTTAGTTTGACGTTATCTTTATTAGGATAAAAGTTTTCATAACTTGTGTCAACCTAATATTATTTTAAGTTAACCTAAAAGGCATAAAATAAATCGACAGCAGGAATTTGCCGTCGACCTCATTCGTACTCTATTGCTTGTCTTCACTCTTTGGAAACAGGAAATAGGCCAATATGCCACTCAGGACAGCAGCCCCCAGTGTAATATAGATTCGGGTCATGCCCGGTACTTCCTGAAAGTTCAAATTGAGCATATACCACGATATCCCCGCGACGAGAAGCGCGATGGGAACTGAAAATTTAAAGATCCTCACTGTTTTCACCTTCCACTCATATTCATATGCCCATTCTATCATATTTCATCAGACTCTTGACGGAACAACTTTTTCACGATATGATGTGTTAAATTATTCAAACAATTTCATATCGTTTTCTTATCAAGAGAAGCCGAGGGACTGGCCCGTAGACGCTTCAGCAACCAGCCATTTATGGTCAGGTGCTAATTCCAGCAGGTTTTCATAAACCTGATAGATAAGAAGGTAGCGAGCCATCGCATTTTTAAAGCCTTCTTCCGAGAAGGCTTTTTTCTGTTTTCATACAAATCTCATATTACCGGAAAAGGGATGATTTTATAATGAACTTACTAGAAAACTTGAAGAAAAATGTATTGGTGGCGGACGGCGCGATGGGGACTGTACTCTATTCGCATGGTATTGATTTTTGTTATGAAGAACTGAATGTCGCAAAACCTGACATCATCGAGAAGATCCACCTCGATTATATAGCGGCTGGAGCGGATATTATCCAGACGAATACATACAGCGCCAACGCACTCAAACTTGCGCGCTATGGCATGGAAGATCGCGTGAAGGAATTCAATGAAGCCGCCATCAAGATTGCAAAACGCGCAGCGGCTCCAGGCAATCAATACGTCCTCGGAACAATCGGGGGTTTGCGGGGCATCCGTAAAAGTGATGCCTCATTAGCGGAAGTCGTTACAATTGTGCGCCAGCAGGCTGAAGCCTTATTAACTGGCGATCCCGATGGCCTGCTACTTGAAACGTATTATGATTTTGATGAGCTGTCCACAGTCGTCAAAGAGCTGCGAAAACTGACAAACCGGCCAATCATCGCACAAGTTTCAATGGATGAACCCGGTGTGTTGAAAAACGGGATGCCGTTGAATGATGCGTTGCATGAACTTGAAGCAATTGGAGCAGACATTGTCGGTGTCAACTGCAGATTAGGGCCGTATCATACAATCCAAGCATTCGAAAAAGTGACGTTGCCCAAGCGTGCATTCTTGTCTGCTGCTCCAAATGCAAGCTTACTGGATGTAGAAGACGGTCGCATTGTTTATGTGTCTGAAGCGGATTATTTCGGACGCGCGGCAGCACTGCTACGTTCTGAAGGTGTTCGTCTTATCGGAGGATGTTGTGGAACGACTCCACAACATATCGCGGCTGCAAAAAAGCATGTAAGCGGACTTGCACCGATTACGAAAAAAAACGTGATACCGCATAAACCGATTGTCATCCGTGAAGCGGATCCAACGAAATTCGAACCGCTTCACGAAAAAGCGAAAACTACACGCACAGTCATCGTCGAGCTCGATACACCGAGACATTTGGAAACGGAACAATACTTCATCGGCGCTAACCAGCTATACGATGCAGGTGTCGATGCCGTAACGATGGCGGATAACTCTCTCGCCTCCCCGCGAATTAGCAACATGGCGATGGGCGCGATTATGAAACAACAACATAATGTACGTCCTCTTGTACATTTGACGTGCCGTGACCACAATCTGATTGGTTTGCAATCGCATTTAATGGGACTTGATGCACTTGGCATCCATGACCTACTGGCAGTTACGGGAGATCCGACAAAAGTCGGTGACTTCCCTGGCGCGACGAGTGTATATGACGTGTCGAGTATGGAACTGCTGCAATTGATCAAGCAGTTGAATGAAGGGATTTCATTCACAGGGAAACCGTTACGTAAAAAGGCGAAGTTTTCTGTAGCGGCGGCATTTAACCCAAATGTCCGTGTCCTTGACCGGGCAGTACAACGGCTGGAGAAGAAAATCGAGTGCGGTGCCGATTACTTCATCACACAACCCGTCTATTCAAAAGAAAAGATTCTCGACATCTACGAAGCAACAAAGCATTTGGATACGCCGATTTTCATCGGGATCATGCCCTTGACGAATATTCGAAACGCTGAATTCCTTCATCACGAAGTTCCGGGCATCAAGTTGTCCGAGGAAGTGCTTGCTCGAATGGAAGCATGCGGCGATGACCGCGACAAAGCGTCAGAGGAAGGCATTCAAATTGCAAAAGAGCTTATCGATACGGCGGCTGAGTTGTTCAACGGGATCTATATCATTACACCATTCCTACGCTACGAGATGTCGCTTGAACTTGTCCAACATATTAACGAACTCGATGCAAAGAAAGAGAGGAATATTGTCCATGTCTAAACATCTTATAGAAAAGCAACTTCAGAACAGAATACTCATCCTGGATGGCGCGATGGGCACGATGCTCCAAGCCGAAGACCTCTCCACTGAAGATTTTGGTGGAGAAGAATACGACGGTTGCAACGAGTACTTGACTATTTTACGGCCTGACATCATTGAGAAAATACATCTAGGATACTTGGAAGCAGGTTCGGATATCATCTGCACGAACACATTCGGCGGAACCCCTCTTGTTCTGGATGAATTCAGCCTCGGACACCGTGCTGTGGAGATTAATAAACGCGCTGTGGAAAACGCGAAAAAGTGTGCAGAAGAATATGCAACACCTGATTGGCCACGCTTCGTTGCCGGCGCAATCGGTCCGACGACAAAAACACTTTCTGTCACGGGCGGCATTACGTTCGATAAACTTTCGCAAGACTTCTATGTGCAAGCGAAGGCGTTGGTCGAAGGCGGCGCTGACTTACTGCTCATGGAAACGAGCCAAGATATGCTTAACGTCAAGGCTGGAACGCTCGGCATCAAACGGGCTTTTGAAGAAACAGGTATTGAACTGCCGATTATGATTTCAGGGACGATTGAACCGATGGGCACAACACTCGCCGGACAAAGTATCGAAGCATTTTATATTTCCATTGAACACATTAAGCCCTTATCTGTTGGATTGAATTGTGCAACGGGTCCTGAATTCATGACGGATCATTTACGCTCATTGTCGGAACTTGCGACAAGTTATGTCACCTGTTATCCGAATGCCGGACTGCCGGACGAAGAGGGTCATTATCATGAGTCCCCTGAGTCTTTATCACAGAAATTAAAAGGTTTTGCCGATAAAGGTTGGTTGAATATGGTCGGCGGCTGTTGCGGAACGACACCTGAACATATCCGTGTATTGCGTGAAGCGGTTAACGGACTGACGCCTCGTCAGAAACCTGAAAGTGTACATGAACATAGTATTTCAGGGATCGAACCGCTACTATATGAACCGTCAATGAGACCGCTGTTGATTGGAGAACGAACGAACGTAATTGGGTCAAGGAAGTTCAAACGCCTTATTGTCGATGAAAAGTTTGAAGAGGCTTCTGAAATTGCGCGTGCCCAAGTACGTGGAGGGGCGCACGTTCTTGACATTTGTTTAGCCAATCCGGATCGTGATGAGCTAGAAGATATGAAAAGGTTCATGCAGGAAGTCGTGAAGAAAGTGAAGGTTCCGCTTGTTATTGACTCGACGGACGAGAATGTAATTGAAGAAGCATTGAAGTTTTCACAAGGGAAAGCGATCATTAATTCCATCAACTTGGAAGATGGGGAGGAACGTTTTGATGCGGTCATGCCGCTAGTCAAAAAGTTTGGTGCGGCTGTCGTAGTCGGTACGATTGACGAAATCGGCATGGCGGTCACCCGTGAACGGAAACTTGAAATTGCAGAACGTTCGTATGATCTGCTAGTGAATAAATGGGGACTGCCCCCTGAAGATATTATTTTCGACCCACTCGTCTTCCCTGTTGGAACGGGCGATGCACAATATATCGGTTCCGCGGTAGAAACAATTGAAGGCATTCGGTTAATCAAGGAGAAAATGCCGCTAGCCTTGACAACACTTGGTGTGAGTAACGTGTCATTCGGTTTGCCTCCTGTCGGTCGCGAGGTGTTGAACGCGGTGTATTTATATCACTGCACTCAAGCAGGCCTCGATTACGCGATTGTCAATACAGAGAAATTGGAAAGGTACGCTTCTATTCCAGAGGCGGAAATTAAGCTTGCGAATGATCTATTATTTACGACGACGGATCAGACGTTAGCCGATTTCGCTGATTTCTACCGTGATAAAAAGAAGGAAAAGACGGAGGATGATATTCCGAAGACGGTTCCTGAGCGGCTGGCGTATTACGTAGTTGAAGGGACGAAAGAAGGATTAATTCCTGATTTAGAAGCGGCTCTGGAAATGTATGATACGCCGCTGGATGTGATTAACGGGCCGTTAATGGTAGGAATGTCCGAGGTTGGAAGGTTGTTTAATGATAACAAGTTGATTGTTGCGGAAGTATTGCAAAGTGCCGAAGTGATGAAGGCATCGGTGACGTTCCTGGAGCAGTTCATGGAGAAGAATGAAAATGATACGGGTAAGGGGAAAATGGTTCTTGCGACGGTTAAAGGGGATGTCCATGACATCGGTAAGAATTTGGTGGAAATTATTTTGAGCAATAACGGGTTCCGTGTGGTCGATATCGGGATTAAAGTGACACCTGCGACGTTAATCGACGTCATTCGTAAAGAAAAACCGGATATTATCGGGTTGTCCGGTCTCCTTGTAAAATCTGCGCAACAGATGGTTATTACGGCACAGGATTTTAAAGCCGCAGGTATTCATATACCGATCATGGTTGGTGGGGCTGCGTTGACGCGGAGATTTACTGAGACGAAAATCGCACCAGAATATGACGGACCGGTTATTTTTGCGAAGGATGCGATGCAAGGATTGGATCTGGCCAATCGTCTACAAAGCGGAGACAAAGAAGCATTGTTGCTCGAGATTTCAGACAAACAGGAGAAGAGGATGGAGTCGGAAGCTGTGCGGGCGACGCGTGATACGGCGGTCGCTGTGTTGCCAAAGCCAGTGAAGACGGTTCGGGAAGATGCGCCAGTGTTTGTACCAAGTGATTTGCGGCGCCGGGTGATGAAAGATTATTCAGTAGCCCATTTACACCCATATGTGAATATGCGGACATTGATCGGTCATCATCTCGGCTTGCGCGGCAATGTTGACAAAATGCTGGAGAACCGTGAAGAACGTGCGCTGCAGTTGCATGAGATGGTGACAGGATTCCTGAACTCTGGCAATTTGTCTGCGTCGGGCTTGTATCAGTTCTTCCCTGCACAGGCGGATGGCGATGATGTCGTTGTTTATGATCCGACTGATTCGAAAACGGAGATCGAACGGTTTTCATTCCCGCGTCAAAGCAAAGATCCATTCCTATGTCTCGCTGATTTTTTGAAGACGGTGGAAAGCGGTGAAATGGATTATATCGCATTGATGCAAGTAACGGCAGGACATGGCGTACGGGCTTTTGCAACTGAATTGAAAGCACAAGGTAAGTTTCTAGAAAGTCATGCCTTCCAGGCGACAGCGCTTGAGTTAGCGGAAGGGTTCGCGGAGCGTGTTCATCAGGAAATCCGTGACCAATGGGGCTTCCCGGATGCGACCGATTTTACGATGCGCGACCGATTTGCTGCGAAATATCAAGGTCAGCGATTTTCATTCGGCTATCCGGCGTGTCCAAATCTTGAGGATCAGTCCAAGCTATTCGGCTTGCTGAAGCCTGAGGATATTGGCGTCCATTTGACGGAAGAGTTCATGATGGAACCGGAAGCGTCCGTGTCCGCCATCGTATTTGCGCATCCGGATGCTAGGTATTTTAATGTGGATTGAGTGGATAGTAGTGAGTCGTCTCCTGTTTGACGGGAGGCGGCTTTTTTTGCTGGATGGATTGGGTGTTTTACGAGCGCAGGGCTAAGGTTTACGAGCGCGGCGGGGACTTTTATGAGCGCGGCGGGGACTTTTATGAGCGCGGGGCTGAGGTTTACGGGCGCGGCGGGGACTTTTACGAGCGCGGGGCTGAGGTTTACGGGCGCGGCGGGGACTTTTACGAGCGCGGGGCTGAGGTTTACGAGCGCGGCGGGGACTTTTACGAGCGCGGGGTTGAGGTTTACGGGCGCGGCGGGGACTTTTATGAGCGCGGGGCTGAGGTTTACGGGCGCGGCGGGGACTTTTACGAGCGCAGGGTTGAGCGATTCTTCGCGCATGTTGAGCGGTTTTCACCCCATGTTGAGCAGATTCTCGCGCATGTTGAGCGGATTCTCGTGCATGTTGAGCGGTTTTCACCCCATGTTGAGCGGTTCTTCCTTGAAGGCGAAGAATGCTGTTCTGTTTATGGATAAGATCAAACAAAGAAAAACTGTCCCCCGCCGGATAACCCGACTTGGAGACAGTTTACATTTTTATCGTCGTCTGCCGCAGCAGCCTCCGCCGCCCATGCCTGGTCCCATTCCTGGGCCCCAGCCCGTTCCTGGTCCCATTCCCGGTCCCATGCCTGCAGGTCCTACTCCAGTTGGTCCCATTCCTGGTCGGATTGGCGCTCCCATTACATTTTGAGTTGACTCTGTATAGTAATGTCTTGGCGTTATGACAGGATGTTGGCGATTTACATTTACAATCGGATGTACGTAAGGTTGCTCGACTGGGAAGAATGTGTCATTAAAACGGCATTGTGTCGGACAAACGATTGGTCGCATTTGAGAATTCTGTGGCATTTGACTTGCCGGCATCATTTGATTTGGATTCCACTGTCCTTGTGGCATCATTTGATTTTGATTCCATTGTCCTTGTTGCATCATCTTCACTCACCCCCTCCCTCTATTACATGTCACAAAGGGAAGGACAGACGGGCGAGCGACCAGTACCGAAACAATAACCTCGACAATTTGTCTAATCGATCAGAGTGTCTATGTCAGACTGGCGGTTCTTCCGCTCGGCCTTTAATTTGCTGGAAAGCTGCAAGTGCACGTTTTCTAGCAGCAGCATGGTCAACAATGGGCGATGGATAGGTAAGGCCAATTTCCACGCCTGATTCGTTCAAAATATCCATTGGTGCTGCAGACGGTTTATGGATGTAAGCAGTTGGCAATGTCGCTAGTTCAGGTACCCATTTTCGAATATAGTCACCGTTCGGATCAAATTTCTCACTTTGCAAATAGGGGTTAAAGATTCTAAAATACGGAGACGAGTCAATGCCACTTCCCGCAACCCACTGCCAACCAGTCGCATTGTTCGCCATATCGTAATCGATGAGATTTTTTTCGAACCAATTGTAGCCGTCCTGCCAAGGAATCAGGAGATGCTTAACTAGAAAGGAAGCTGCTACCATGCGCACACGATTATGAATTACGCCCGTTTCCCGCAACTCTCGCATCCCTGCATCGATGAGCGGATAGCCTGTCCGTCCCTCTTGCCATTTTCTAAATTCTTCATCTGTCCGTTGCCAAGGAAACGCAAGGAACTGCTTACGTAAAGGCAGTCGGATCATATCTGGATGATGGATGAGTTGGTGGTAGGCGAATTCCCGCCATGCTAACTGTCTAAGGAATGCTTCGACGGACTGATGCAAAACAGGGTTCGAATCTTCTTCATTCAGTCGTCTCGCCGCATGCCAAACCGCCTTTACACTTATATTGCCCATCGCTAAAAATGGTGACAGTGTGGACGTTGCACCGCTGGAAATCATATCACGTTCTTTTTTATAATGAAGCAATGCATCTTCTGAAAACGTCCGCCATGTTTCAATCGCCGCCTCTTCCCCAGGTTGCCAGTGCTTTTCCATTGAAGGAAAACGTTCGGGCAACCCCAGCTCGTCAAGATTCAGTGACGAGATTCCGTCTGCGAATCCTTCCATTTCTACAGGGACCGGATGCGGATGTACAACATTCTCCTGTAACATTCGATTCCAATAAGACGTAAATACTTTGTATGGTTCACCTTTTCCATTCAATAAATCTGGCGAAAATAATAGATTTCCGGTGAAACGATTGACTTCCACACCAATTGATTCAAGCTGTTTCGTAATCCGTTCCTGTCTCAGCTGCTCAACGGGTTCATAGCGGTCATTGAAATAGAATGCGTCTGCTTTTGATTCTTTCATTACGTCAATAATGGCTTCGAATTCATTTCCCGCCTTAATAATCAAGTTCAGTTCACGGATTCGCAACTTCGATTTCAATTCCTTCAATGAATGATACAGCCACCAAGAGGTGCCTTCGTTGTCAGCGTATTCTGCCTGATCCTGTTCAGACCAGATGAACAGCGGAATGATGGCACCTCTTCTTGAAGCTTCCCATAAAGCGGGGTGATCGTGTAATCTGAAATCTTTTCTGAACCATACAATCGTCCGCTTCATGATGTTTCCCTCCTAGCTGTCAATCATTCTCTTCTTGAAGTTTAAGTACCCCATCTGTCATGTTATACACTTTATCGCAATAACCAATGAGCCGTGTATCATGTGTCACAACTATACTTGTCGTATTCTTGCTCTTTGTTTCACGTTTTAACAGTTCCATCACTTCATACGCCCGGTCCGAGTCAAGCGACGCGGTCGGTTCATCCGCAAGTAGGATCGATGGATTGCTATAGAGTGATTTTGCAATAGCCACTCGCTGACGTTCCCCGCCTGACAGGTCAGACGGATACTTGTCACGTAATTCCCCGATACCAAGATCTTCGTATAATTGCTCGATTTCATCGCCACTCATATTGTTCTTTTTCACTTTGTCGAGTAGCTTCATCTGCTTTGCGACAGAAAGGAAAGGAATCAGATTCGAAGCTTGAAGGATGAATCCGATTTCATGTAATCGAATATTCGACCGTTGTTTTTCACTCATCCCTGTTACATTCTGTCCATTTAATATGACATCACCGGTGCTTGGAGAAAGCAGACCTCCGACAATGGTCAGGAATGTACTTTTCCCAGAACCCGAAGGCCCGATAATAGCTATCAATTCTCCGCGCTTTGCTTCGAAGTCCGTCTTTTTCAACGCTTCGACTTTCTTATGACCACTACCAAATGTCTTCGTCACTTGTTTTAACTCGAGTACAGTCGTCATCATTCACCCTCCAATCGCTTTCAATGGATCTATACGTACAATCGTCAACACAGAGAACACTGCACCGATAATGGCAACAGCGATCAGCACCGCTCCGTAAATCAGCATCGTCGGGATGTCAAACGATACCGGTACAGCTGCAGGTAGGAATGCGCCTGTCACAAGCGTTAATGCCAATCCGATTAGGACGCCGATCGCTGCTAGTACAAACGTCTGGGCGATGACCGATTTCGATAAGTAAAGATTTGAGATTCCTTGTGCTTTCATGACGCCAAACATACTAATTTTTTGCACGGTCAAGACGTACAGGAAAATCGCAACGATGATGGCAGAAATCGCAAATAAGAAGTAAATCATAAATGTCAGTGTCAGGTTCTGCTCAGTATACCCTGGCAAGTTCTCGATGAACGTTTCAATCTCGATCACTTCGAGTTTATCGTCGGTAATGATACCTTCCAGTTTGTCGCCTTTAATAACAATCGCATTGATGCGCTCGGCATTAGCTTCTGCCCCTTCGCCGTACTTCACACGTTGAAGTGTGTCAAGATCTGCGTAAAGAACTGGTGAAGCATTGAATCTTCCTTTATCGGTAAATCCTACGATCTTCAGCTTCTCCTCGGACGAGGACAATTGAAGCTCATCTCCGACCTTAAATCCGGATTCTTTCAACGAACTATCCGCAATGACTTCATTGTCACTCGCGAACGCTTCGCCTTCTGTCACTTCCGGCATGATGAATTCGTCTTGTCGGATACCAAAAATAGAGACGTTTTCTTTTTCTTCACCGTTACCCGCGATTGCACTCAACTGACCGAGTATCGCGGTTTCCTCTGCTTGCACATCATCCAGCTGGTCAATGAACATCGAAGACTGGTATAAGCTCTTATCCGATTCTTCGGTAAGCACAATGCCGGATGCTTTCCACTTATCGACCGATTCCCGGTTCAAATCTTTTAATCCCGTCGCAAGGCCTGACAGGAAGAAGACGAGGTACGCTACGAGCATCAAAACGCCCGTTATGAGGACGAAACGCAATTTGTTCTTTTTAATCTCATTCCACGCTAAAAACATCTAGTCAACTCCCAGATTTCATAATTGTATTGCGGTCTGATGAAGATTATCTGCAGTCACTGCTACTTTTTTCGTATCTTCACCGATTTCCCTAATGACTTCTACAAGACTTTCCACTTCGTCTTCAATTAAATGAATATGTCGATCATTTTCTTCGACGGCTTTCAGGATTTTCTGGAACTTCTGTTGGGATTCCTTGGAACCAAGCATGCCGAGTGAAACACTTTTGCGCACTTCGCCAATTGTGCCCACAGCCTGGTCGGTCAAACCGGTCGATGTACGAACAAGACCTGTAATCTGCTCAACGGATACCTTAGACTGTTCTGCCAAGTTCCGTACTTCCTGCGCGACAACCGCAAAGCCCAGACCCGCTTCACCCGCGCGTGCTGCCTCGATTGAAGCATTGAGCGCCAATAGGTTCGTCTGTTCAGCAATTTGCTTCACCATGACGATGATCTCAATGATTTCATTTGATGAAACTTTCAAGCTACCGACTAGGCCTTCCATCTTTTCAGTGCTACCGTCAATGAAGGCCATTTGTTTTTCAAGTTCCTGCACTTTTTCATTGCCCAGTACTGCGAATGACTGGATATCACTGACGCTCACCACATTGGAGTGGATACTTGAACTTATACTTAATGCATTCTCATTCACTTGTTCGATAGATGTACTCGTTTCTTCTGTCAATGAAGCTAAGTCTTCGCTGATTGCGGAAATCTTGCCCTTCAATTCAAATTTTACTTTATCATATTGTTTTACACGCAACTCTTCATGTTTCTTCTCGTACTCTTCCAATACGATTTGCATTTCGAAGTTGATGAGTTTGGACAGGACAGCTGCTGCACGTTCTTTCTCTTCCCATTCCCTCATGCCCTCGGTTATCAAACGGAGAAGAGCGGATTGAATTTGCAAAAATGTACCCATATACCATTTCGGTTCGACACCCATACTAAAATGGATACTTGCTATTTTCACTTTTTTACTAATTGTCTTCGAGTCAATTCTTCCATCAAACATTTCCACAATATAATCGGCTAATACTTTTTTTAAATAGTCGACATTCGTCCGACTCTCAATGATGGTTTGTAATGAAGGAACGGCGAGCACATTGTTATAAAAGACGGTCACAACCTCATCGATTCTGTTTTTAATAGTCGTTTGATATGTATGAAGCAATGCTACATCTCCGACGGTAAAATCAATCAGCTTCATCTGTTTTTCAAGCTCAGGATAGTTTTGCAAATCGACTACTGCTTGCATGACTGCTGATTGGGTACTAGTTTGCGTGGCAGGTGTACGTTTGCCCCATTTGAAGTTCATACTTTATTCCCCCTATTATAGAACTATATATCCCCATTATGAAGAGGTGTACACCCTTTGTCAAATGATTGTATAGTCTTTTATCAAAATCTATATACAACTATGTCATTCATTTCTTCAATGACCTGTGAAGCATCAGTCCAAGTACTAGTCCGTAGACAATATGCGCAATGACCCAGTGTACCAATGCCGTAAAGTCCGCGATGGCTGGTGTCTTATCAGATAGTGCTGTTAAAGGATAATAAGCAAGCGCAATGATAACATTGACAACGATAGTGATGGTTAATACTTTCGTACGAGATGTAAGTTTCAAACGATACATAACGTAAAAGAGCAGAATGCTAAGTATCACAGACACCATCAAGTGGAAAAGAACTTCGACAGGCTCCGCAAACTGGACAGCGTTAACAATCGGTAAATAATCAATATTCAATAGTAATGTATATACTTTTTCCCCTGTGAGGGCTTCGACGATTTTCAAATGGATTGCCAGGATAAGCCCAGCATACAATCCCCATAATCCTGTACTATATAATCTTTTCTCAATCATTTCATTCTCTCCTTCCAATCGGTATGTAGATGAAGCAAGTATAAGGTGAAACGTAGCTGTCCGCTAGTATGTTGTACAATGTTTTTTTGTTAACATTGTACATATATGAAAAATTAGATATACTTTACAAACAGAGCATTAGCACGAGGAGGAATCGGTTTGACATCATCCAACACAAATGGACGATATTATATACAACAAGTGTCAGATATGACCGGTCTTTCTAAACAGGTCATACGCAAATGGGAGGAACGTTATTCCCTTGTCCAGCCTGATCGATTGGATAATGGTTACCGAATATACAGCAAAAAGGATATCAATTTGCTACTTCATGTCAAAATGCTGTCCGAGCAAGGTATGCCGATCCGTCAAGCCGTCAAGATGGTTGATGAGACCGAGGTAATCAATCAGCCCTTACAAAACGAAGTGCCTGTACGCCAGAAGCATCTGAATGAATTTGTTCTGCAATTACTTGAAAAAGGTAGTCGCTGCGATGAAAAAGAACTGATGATCACGCTTCAGCAGGCAAATCATGAATTGGGCTTAGCAAGCTTTCTGAAAGACATCGTTATCCCTTTCCTACAAGAAGTGGGAAACCGTTGGGAAAAAAATCAATGGGATGAGTATCAGGAGTCTGTCTCCAGCCTGATTGTACGAGACTTCCTCGTTCAAATCCGTCGGAATTACCAATACCGGGCAGATGCTCCTCTTATTATGGCGGCTTGCTTGCCTAATGAATTGCATGAAGTGCCATTGCATATTTTGTTGCTGCAATTCATGCTCAAAGGGTGGAGAACGTTTCTGATTGGCGCCTACCCTGCACCAGGTTCAATCGAAGCACTCATTCAGAAAATGAATCCCCAAGTCGTCGTTCTTTCTGCAACGACAACATTACCATTTGAAAAAGACCCACTCTTACTGACTACCCTGGATGCTTTCGCTAGTATTCATCCAGATATTACGTTTTACCTAGGTGGTAAAGGTGCAATGGAATACGCTTCTACCAAAACATTGAACAACATTCATTTGACAGATGACATACACGATATAATAAACGGCTCTACTGCTAACATATAGAAATGAACAATAAGACTGTCCTCGATAATCAAGGACAGTCTTATTGTTTTGAGCTATCTACATCATTGATAAGTCTGTGGCAGATCATGTTCCGTAAAACCGGTCGATTCCCTCCACTTTAGCATATGCTTTTCTGCAGGATAATGGACTGGTGCCCCTTCATCAATCATATTAAGAGAGGCCATGAAATCCCTATCCTGTCTACGCTTCATTTCGACCGGATCAATGAATGGACGTTCCATTCAAATCACCCTCCTTCTATTAATGCACTTGGCAAATGAGACGAAATTAGTGTTGCGAGGTCTTCCTGCAAAGCAAATTAAATTTTCATGAAAAGGTATTCCACACTTCTCTATAACTATACTAAATTTTCAGATATAAATAAAGAAATAGGTCTGTAGTTTCGTTTCATCTGAAAAGGTTATACTAAGTGTAAAGCCATTATTAGGAGGCCTATACATGAAACGTATCATCTTATTTGACGGAGAATGCAACTTTTGCAACTCCAGTGTACAATTCATCATTAAACGCGATCCCGCCGCCCATTTTCTTTTCACTTCCTTGCAAAGTGAGGCTGGTGAGAAATACGTGAAACAATACCATATTCCAGATGATGTCGATAGTATTGTTTTGATTGAAAAAGGCAAAGCCTATACAAAGTCTTCCGCCGCACTGCATATCGCAAAGAAACTGGACGGCCTGTGGCATCTCCTCTTTCTATTCATACTCGTGCCAAAGAAAATCCGTGACGGCGCCTATGATTATTTTGCGCGCAACCGTTATCGTTGGTTTGGAAAGACTGAAGGAGCGTGTATGTTACCTAGCCCTGAAGAACGGAAAAGGTTCATATGAGTAGTGTGTCCGCTTCATAGTCTGGGACTTCTATTATGTGGACCAGGCATGTTTTAATCTACTTCATATGCATTCGCTTTAGATATGCATATTCATCTTTTATTCAATGAAGTGATAAAAAAGGTTCCGTAACCCGCATATAGCGGTTCGGAACCTTTTGTTATGCCTCAAATACTTGTTTGATCTTTTCATTCTCTTCGGTTGTAAAAGCACGGGATCTTGTTAGGAAGCGTTTTCCTTCTACACCTTCCAAGGAAAACATCCCTCCTCTTCCATCCACAACGTCAATGATCAGTTGTGTATGTTTCCAATAGTCATATTGGTTTTTATGCATGTAAAATGGAACGTCACCGATTCGGCCAAGCAAGACGTCCTGATCCCCGATAATCAGGTCGCCATCGGGATAACACATTGGCGAGGAACCATCGCAGCAGCCACCCGATTGGTGAAACATTAAAGGACCGTGCTTCACTTTCAACTGTTCAATTAACTCAAGTGCTGCATCTGTAGCAAGAACACACTCTAGCATTGACATATCCCCCTTCATTCGTTGTTCACATGAAAACACTCCCGCCACTTTATTGGCAGCGGCGGGAGTGCGTTAGATTTTATTAAAAGAACCCTTGTTTCTCTTCTGCATAACTGACAAGCATGTTTTTTGTCTGTTGATAATGGGAAAGCATCTGCAGATGGTTTTCGCGTCCAATGCCAGAAGCTTTGTAACCACCGAATGCAGCGTGCGCCGGGTATGCATGGTAGCAATTCGTCCAAACACGGCCAGCTTCGATGCCACGGCCAAAGCGATAAGCCGTGTTCATGTCGCGCGTCCACACGCCGGAACCAAGGCCGTATAATGTGTCGTTTGCGATTTCAAGTGCCTCTTCTTTTGTTTTAAACGTCGTCACAGAAACGACTGGACCGAAGATTTCTTCTTGGAAGATTCGCATCTTATTATGCCCTTTGAACACTGTCGGCTGGATATAGTATCCTTCCGCCAATTCTCCTTCGAGCTTATTCTGCTCTCCACCAACGAGACATTCGGCACCTTCCTGTTTACCGATATCGAGGTAGGACAGGATTTTCTCCATCTGTTCTGTTGATGCTTGCGCCCCCATCATGACTGTCGGGTCAAGCGGGTTGCCGATTTTGATTGCCTTGACGCGCTCTAGTGCACGCTCCATGAATTTGTCGTAAATGGATTCCTGGATCAATGCACGGGACGGACATGTGCACACTTCCCCTTGGTTCAGCGCAAACATGACAAATCCTTCGATGGCTTTATCGAGGAATGCATCGTCTTCTGCCATCACATCCTCAAAGAAAATGTTCGGTGATTTGCCACCAAGTTCTAAAGTTGCTGGGATTAAGTTTTGTGACGCATATTGCATAATGAGACGCCCTGTTGTCGTTTCCCCTGTGAATGCAATTTTTCCAATACGCGGATTAGATGCAAGCGGCTTCCCTGCTTCTAAACCGAAACCATTCACAACGTTTAATACGCCAGCTGGCAATAAATCCTCGATCAACTCCACTAACACTAGGATTGAAGCAGGTGTCTGCTCAGCCGGTTTCAAGATGACACAGTTTCCTGCGGCAAGTGCCGGAGCAAGCTTCCATACTGCCATCAATAGCGGGAAATTCCACGGAATGATTTGACCGACTACCCCAATCGGCTCATGGAAGTGGTACGCTACCGTATCGTTATCAATTTGGCTTACGCCGCCTTCTTGCGCACGGATGGCCGAAGCAAAGTAACGGAAATGGTCGATTGCGAGCGGCAAATCTGCATTCAATGTCTCACGAACCGCTTTACCGTTTTCCCACGTTTCGGCAACCGCAAGCATTTCAAGATTTTGCTCCATCCGATCAGCGATTTTCAGAAGAACATTTGCCCGTTCCGTCACCGACGTCTTGCCCCAAGCATCCTTCGCCGCGTGAGCTGCATCCAATGCAAGTTCGATATCTTCTGCCGTCGAACGTGCAACTTGCGTAAACACTTTACCTGTCACTGGTGTCGGGTTATCAAAATACTGCCCATTTACAGGCGCAGTCCATTTGCCACCGATGAAATTATCGTAGCGTTCTTTAAAATTCACCTTCGCCCCTTCAGTGTTCGGAAACGCATAAACGTGACTCTCTACTGCTTGTACCATCATCCATTCCTCCCTATTCATTATAGATTGCTATTGATAAGTGCAAAAATGCACACAAAGCCAACATATGAGGAAAACACCAACTACATTCTAAATGTATACGGTTTCATTTAATTTTAATGACATTCACGCTTGGACAACATAAGACTGTAAACTTATTCTATCTGACTATACAGACTATTACAAGAGTAGTAGTGGGGAGCAAATTCCGACACATTCCGCGTGAGCTTTTGGTGTGAGATGCCGATTCATGTGGTTGACGCAGGTTTTCGAGGTTATGAGCTAGTAAAGAAAGTAGACACTACCCCATGAGCAGTTATGGTCGTAACCATTGAGTCTGCGCTCGTAAAAGCGGGGGCCGCGCTCGTAACCGTTGAGTCTGCGCCCGTAAAAGTAGGGGCCGCGCCCGTAACCGTTGAGTCTGCGCCCGTAAAAGTAGGGGCCGCGCCCGTAACCGTTGAGTCTGCGCCCGTAAAAATGGGGGCCGCGCCCGTAACCGTTGAGTCTGCGCCCGTAAAAATGGTTACCACCGACTCGTCATGCTAATCAAACGTCAACTTGACCACCGAAAAAGCCTTATCACCGCTTAATTAACTTCTATCACCACTCGCCCACTTACTGGAAAATAAAACATGAATTATTCACCCTTCTTTCATACCTCCGTAATAATTTGTTCATAATCTCCCCGTACAATGAAATCAATGAGATAAACAAGAAAACGAAAGGGGTTTTATTCATGGCTAATTTCACAACACGTTTCATTTCTACGGTTGGTGCTGGGGTGCTCGGTTCGGCATTCACACTGGGTGTTGTCGCGAATACGGATATTTTACAGACGAAGCCGGCAACAGAGGAGGCGGTTGCTTCGGTCACATCGCCTAATGTCGTACAAACAGCAGCAACCCATTCAAAAGAGTCGCTTTCGGATATGGTGGAGCATGCGTCAAAAGCGATTGTTGGCGTATCCAACTTCAAGGATGCAGGGAATCGATTCGCGGGGAACTCATCCATGAAAGAATACGGCACCGGATCAGGGGTTATTTATAAAATGGATGGTGAACACGCCTATATCGTCACGAATAACCATGTCATTGAAGGATCACAAAAAGTGGAAGTGACGCTTCACGATGGAGAAAAAGCGGATGCGGAATTGATTGGGACCGATGCATTGACTGATTTGGCGGTTTTGAAAGTTTCCAGCAAAGGCATCGATACAGCACTTGAATTTGGCGATTCGGATAAGGTGCGTGCGGGAGATTCAGTCGTCGCAATCGGAAATCCCCTAAGCCTTGAATTCTCCGGAACTGTTACGCAAGGCATCATCAGCGCACCTGCCCGTTCAATCGATGTCAAAACAACTGCGGGTAATTGGCAAATGAATGTAATACAGACAGACGCAGCCATTAACCCCGGTAACAGTGGGGGCGCGCTCATTAATACTGCCGGCGAACTAATCGGTATTAACAGTTTAAAAATTGCTGAAAACGGCGTCGAAGGCATCGGATTTGCGATTCCAAGCAATGATGTTGTGCCACTCGTTGAGGAGATTACGAAGAGTGGTAAAATCGAACGACCATACATCGGAATCGGCCTTGCAGATCTTGCGGACGTTCCATATATGTATGTACAGCACTTGCCACAAGAGGTGAAGGGCGGCGTCATCGTCACAAATATCGACCCTTTATCCGCCGCAAGCAAAGCCGGTTTGAAAGAACAAGACGTCATTACGGCCATTAACGATACAGACATCAACAACTCGATGGAACTTCGCCAATTCCTGTATGCCAAACTAAAAATCGGCGACAAAGCGAAGCTCACAGTGTATACAGGTTCTGAAAAACGGACTGTTGAATTGACTTTAACAAGCAATACGCCAGTGCAATAAACGAATAGACCCCACTACTGTTCAGAGGAGCAGTAGTGGGGTTTTCAATGGTATAATCTACAGACAAACGACCTCGAAAAGGAGGGCACCTAATGAAAATCCTAGTAATTGAAGATAATGAAAGCGTGTCGTCGATGATTGAGATGTTTTTTGAGAAGGAGAAAATCCAGGGTGAATTCGCGAAAGATGGGCTTGACGGATACGAGCGTGCTTTAGCGGAACGATGGGATTGCCTCATCATTGACTGGATGTTGCCGGGAATGGACGGTGTCACCATCTGCCGAAAGTTACGGAAGGCGGATATTGCGGTACCGATTATTATGCTAACGGCAAAAGATAGTGAATCCGACCAGGTGCTTGGCCTTGAAATGGGGGCAGATGATTATGTGACGAAACCGTTCAGCCCGCTTGCCTTGATGGCCCGCATCCGCGCAGTGACACGCCGGTATGCGCTGCATAAGGAAGATGATTCGGATGAAGACGTCTTGAAGACAAAGCATTTCACATTGAATGTGCGTACACGGGAAGTACTGCTCGATGGCAAACCGGTGCCGAATTTAACGCCAAAGGAATTCGATTTGCTTCATTTTTTCATCCAACATCCGAAGCAGGTGTTTTCACGCGACCAGCTGCTGGATCGTGTATGGGGCCACGACTTTTATGGAGATGATCGCACCGTCGACGTGCACATCAAACGGTTGCGCTCAAAAGTATCGGAAGACAACCAACCTTATTTCCATACTGTATGGGGCGTCGGCTATAGGTTTGACGAGTCGGTGATCCAGTAATATGAAAATCAAATACTTTTACCAGCAACTCGCCAGTCATCTAAGTGTCATCATCATCGCCTTTCTCATCCTTAGCCTTGTGTTTTCCCATTTCGTCGAGCAGTTCGTCTACGACAATAAAACCGAAGAACTCGCTTCGTATGGGCAGTCGATCCTTTTGGATATCCGTCAAATTCAAGGTGATTCACGCCCCACCCTTCAATCATACGGGCATGTACTGGAAGGTCAGGATATTCAATATAGTCTGTTTGATGAAAAATCGAAAATCATTTACTCTACCGGTTTGAATACCCCTTTGATCGAACTGAACGCAGACGAGTGGAAAGCGTTGCAAAGCGGAAAAACGGTAACCGTCAAACAGGAATTCAAACGGTTCGACCAGGCGGTTACATTCGTCTTGCTTCCTTACTTCCACCGCACCCAATTCGTTGGGGGTGTGTTATTGACATCACCTTTAAAAGGATCTCGCGACATCATCTCTCAGATGAACAGCTATATCCTATATACAACTTTCATTGCACTAGCGATCGCCTTGTTGCTGAGCGGACTGCTATCGACCTTCCACGGTAGACGCATTAAACGTCTCCAATCAGCAACCGCAACTGTTGCGCAAGGTGATTATTCTGTTCGCATTCCAACAGCTAAAATCGATGAAATCGGAGAACTGGCCGGTGACTTCAATGCGATGGTCGAAAAGCTTGAAGCCTCCATGCATGAAATCGAAAATCTTGAAAATAGGCGGCGGCAGTTCATGGCGGACGTTTCACATGAGCTTCGGACACCACTCACGACAATCCGTGGCATTATCGAAGGATTGCGCAACGATATGATCTCAGAATCGGAAAAGGAACGTGGATTGCAGCTAGCAAGTAGTGAAACAATGCGACTTATGCGACTTGTGAATGAAAACCTCGACTACGAAAAAATTCGTTCCAATCAAGTAACACTTGTTAAACAGCCTATTCAACTCAAGGAGCTGCTCGAAATTATTCGAGAACAACTGGAAGATACAGCGGCTGAAAAAGGAAATCACATACACGTTGAAACGAACGACACGGTCATCGTGAATGCCGACTATGACCGACTCACCCAGGTTTTAATCAACATTACGAAAAACAGTATTCAATTCACCGAAAACGGAACAATCCTGTTACGAGGGTTCACGGAAGATCGATTGACGATCATCGAAATTGAAGACACTGGCATCGGGATGGACCCTGAAGACGTAGAGCATATTTGGAACCGGTTTTACAAAGCAATCGACTCCCGGACAACGAATCCATACGGAGAATTCGGACTGGGCCTATCAATCGTTAAGCAGCTCGTCACGCTCCATGGTGGAACCATTCACGTGGAAAGTTTAAAAGGCCAAGGGACTAAATTCCGGATTGAATTACCGATTGAACTATAAAAGGAAGCCGTCATGCACTCAACATGGCGGCTTCCTTTAGTCATTCTATCTGTGTCAATATGACCGCATCTTCCATCATTTCACGCTTGAACATGCTATCTTCATTTGCATATAACTTCACAAAAGGCTCGCCATATTCAGCACTTTCCATGTAAATCCCAAAACCGTTATTTTGAGGATAACCATATAAATAACAGACGACTTGATCATCTTTCATGAAAACGAGCTGATTCATACCTTCGCTAACCGTTTCCTGAATTGTATCCCACTTATATCCGACCGCTTCATACACTTCGTCTTTCGATACATAAGGCGTAAATGAATAGACATAATCCCAGTCGAATGGGGTGACATCAGACAGTTTTACAGGCTCTGAATCTTCCATTTCAATAACTGCCGTTTTCAAGAGTTCCCGGTTAACATCCCATATATCTTTATGGAGCCATTGATAAATGACTAATCCAACGATTACACCTATTAACCCGACGGTCAATATCTTCTTCATCTGTTTTCAACCCCTTTCGTAATAGGACGTTGCCATGTAACGGGAGGTTCACTGTTCAGCTCACACAGATTGAATCAATATGATAGCGGAGTGTCTGTTTCACACGCTCAGATTGCAGACGATCTGCACCAAAAAGAGCGTGAATTGCAATTCCATCAACCACTGCATAGAGCCTTTCTGCTTCCAGATCCAAATCCAACCCTTCCTTGAGTAAATCACTACTAGCCAAATAGGCAATCAACTTATGGACACCAGTGAAAATCCCGTCGTCAGGAATGTTCAATTCAGCTCTTCGGTGCTTCACATATGCCATGAACGCGAACCACACTTCCATTTCCACAAGTGATTGTTCGTTCACCGGCACAATTTCAAAAAGGACGGCCATGACCATTTCTTTAGGTGGTAAGTCTTGTTTGGCAACTGTTTCAATCCGTTCTGTTGCTCTTTCCTTTACAAGCGTCATTGCATAAACTAGCAAGTCATCCTGGTTTTTAAAATAATGGCGGAGCGCACCTAATGAAAGCCCCGCTTCTTCCGCAATATTCCGCACTGTCGCCCCTTCCATCCCTTTATCCAAAATGACTCGCCACATCGCCTCTGCAATTTGATTCATACGCTTATCATGATTGACGATTTTAGGCATACGCTTAGTGTAAATTAATCTTCGCATTTTAACAATACAGTTGTATTGTATAAACAGCATATGCTAGTATAAAATCAACCAATACAACTGTATTAAATAAAAGGAGGTCATTCTTTGAATTTCATCGCTTGGACGATTGTGGCATGTGAAATTGGATTTTGGGTTGTCATACTCGCTGGTCTAGTCACTCGTTATCTATTTAACCGGAAACGATTGGGTTTGTTCTTCTTAGCTCTTACACCTGTCGTCGATTTAGTGCTACTGCTAGTCACTGCAGCAGATTTATACAACGGAGCAACCGCCACGCAAGTGCATGCTATCGCAGCGATCTACCTTGGCGTCTCCATAGCTTTCGGTAAAAGTCTGATTCACTGGGCAGATGAACGATTCGTTTATTATGTAAAAAAACAGGGTCCGAAGCCTGCACGTAGAACCGGCTGGGCTCATGCAAAGCATTCCTTAAAAGGTTCTCTTCAACATGTACTAGCTTTCCTCATTGGCGGAGCCTTTCTAGCGGCTATGATTTATGTAATTAACGATCCTGCAAAAACAGAAGCACTGTCAGGCATGCTAAAATTGTGGGCAGTTATCTTAGGGGTCGATTTCATCATTTCGATTTCGTATTTCATCTGGCCGAGGCCAGCTAAAGCTAATTAGAAAAGCCGATCCATTTGCGGATCGGCTTTATTCAAAGTAAACTACGTGCTCAGTTACTCTTCAAAAATTCCTCATACCACTTCGCAGCTTCTTCCACTTCCGATTGCGATAACGCATGCCCATTATTTTCCCAGTACACCTCAGTGCGAGCGCCTGCTCTCGTTAGCATATGCAACAGATCTAGGGTTTCCTTAGACGGAATGAGCGGATCATTCTTCCCTGCACCAATGAAAATTGGAATTTTGCTTAAATCGGGCAACTCAATATTGCGTCTAGGTACCATCGGGTGAAACAGGATGACCCCCCGTAAAGAATCTATATGATGAAACAGCAAGCTTCCGGCAATATTGGCACCATTGGAATAGCCGACCGCCACGACTTCTGACCGTTGGAATCCATATTTTGTTGAAGCTTCATCTAAAAACGCATGTAACTCAGCCGTTCTGAATATCAAATCCTCTTCGTCAAATACACCTTCCGCGAGCCTTTTAAAAAACCGTGGCATGCCGTTTTCCAATACATTCCCCCGCACACTCAGTACGGAAGCTTCCGGATCAATCAGGTCTGCAAGTGGCAGCAAATCCTCTTCCTGTCCACCTGTACCGTGTAACAACAATAGTGTTCTTGGAGAAGTTCCTTGTTTAAATATATGCTTCATTCGTTTATCCCCTGCCTAACGTTTTGAAATTGATTGCACATTTATGTGTACCTATCACTGTTAGTTCCTATTTTTATCAACTAAAGTTGTTGAAAAATTAATAAATGCCACTCGTTGCAGAACAAATACTGTTCATCAAACAGGTCGTTAGTCTAGATCTGTCATTCATTCAAAACTCGAGCAACGCCAATAATGGTAAGCGATTGTGTCAGACATGAACGCGAGCCCTTTACTTTCGGCCTGCAAAACGAGTTTCCACTCCTCACCTCTACCCCTCATCAAATAGATTTCATGATTAGGAGATGGATCGAAGTAGCCGCACATATCGAATGTTCCATGCTTTTTGAAAACGGCTGTCACTTCATAATCCATCTTTGGTGCAGTGGTGAGTGGGTTTCCAACGGCGTGCGTTAGCACAAAACCGGCTTCCCCTTTTTTATGGTCGGTTCGTTTCAAAGTAATGTCATCTGCAGTAGCTTTTCCTTCTTCGCGGAAGTTCTTCTGATAGTCATAGGCAATTGACTTTCCCACTTCCTTTGTAAACGTCATCGGGTCACCATGTTCATCGTAGGCGAGCTCCACATCTACACGTGTACGAAAACTTTCCCCGTTCGGATCAAACCGTCTGCCATCTCCTTTAAAATAATGGTTCGGTGACAATAGATTCGGATTGCTCACATATTGATCTTCAAGAAATGTCGTGTACCTGAATTTCCAGCGGTCAACCGATTTAACTTCTTTTTCCCTATCATTAACAGGAAGGAGTAATTCGTCGGGTTTCCCGATCCACTTCATCACTGTGAACGTTTCAACAGCTGCTTCCGCACGGGATGAGCCCGGATTTAAAGCACCGAATACATTGGAAAGAACTGATTTCACTTTCATGAGTGGTTCCTCAGACTTTTTCAAAGGACGTTTTGACTGGATTGTATAATTGTACGACTGATCTAGATCGATATCGCGGTCGATATAGCGGTTCGTCGTGACACGGCCCCTGTATTCGCCATTTCGGTAAATAGAATATTCTTCGACGTCCTTAATTTCCTCCCACGACAATGCAATCTGCGTTTTCGCTACGATTGTTGTCATGACAAGCGATTGTAATGGATTCTCCATATTCTTTTTTTCCGCAAATGCCGATGTCTGAAGTGCAATTACATCGGTAACCTGATTGTTCTCTACCCGTTCGATCATATAATGATTGAGCTTACCGTGCTTAAAGTCCTTGTCCTTGAATTCGGGCACGGATCCTTCGTACATATGCTCACCATCTTTGTACACATTATAAAAACCACCAACATCATTCCATGTAAACGAAATCAAGTCGGACTCATGCTTCACGGACTGTATTTCAAATAACATTATGTCTGCCTCCTCATTTCTATAGAATGGGGCATTTACAACGTACCTAAACATTGTCGACCCGTTCCTATTCCATGCCCCACTTAGCTTCGTATGAAACTAGTTAGACGATCATTTGGCCTAGTTTTATGGTACGACACGAAAGCGCTCCAGTCGTAGTTGACCGGAGCGCCAGATAATAAATAACTCGTTACTTCAAGTCTCTAATTTTCCGACTCAATGCATTAAATTGCAGGTCCAACTTAGCATAGGATGGATCCCCGGGTTTAACCATGCTCAGTTTCCCGAGCACTGCTTGTAATTCGGTCTCAACGCGCATTAGTTCTTCAGAGAGACTTGATGCTGTTTGTGCGGAAACTTCATTCCGGGATTCCCATTCCTGCAATGTCTGCGGTATTTTACGAATGCTTCTATTCTCAAATACAAGTAGTCCAGTAGCCATGCGTTCCGTGAAAAATCGATCATGCGAAGCGAATAGCAATGTTCCTGGGAACGTCGCCAGCGTCTTCTCCATTTCTTCTCTCGACGGTAAATCGAGGTGATTCGTTGGTTCGTCCAATAACAGGACATCCGTCCCCTCAATGATGAATTGCATCAGTTTGACTTTCACACGCTCCCCTTGACTCAATTCCCCAAGCCGTAATTTCCAATGCTTTTCTTCAAAACCGAGATTCGTCAATTGGATGCGAATAATTCCTTGCTCCTCGAATGTTTCTGTATGGAAGTACTCCGCCAGGGTCACGTCTTCCGGCAAATCGAGCACTGCCTGGCTCATATAGCCGATCGTCATGCCATTCGTCAGCCATAACTCTCCGTCATACACTTCCTCACCCATCATCATTTTGAACAGTGAAGATTTTCCACTTCCGTTTGAGCCGATAAGCGCAATCCGCTCGCCCGCCTGGACAGTGAAGGACACATTTTCGAATAAATCCTTCCCATCAAACGCCTTGTGGACATTTTTCAACTCCACTACACGGTGCCCTTTTTTACGTTTTCCTTTTAAATCAAACTCTACGCTGATGTCTTCATCGGGTTTGTCAATCCGCTCTTTCGTAAGTTCCGCTTCCAGGCGAGTCCGTTTGGAGCGAATTTGCACATCTTTTTTCTTTGCCTTCATCCGCCAATATTCTTTTGCTCCGCCTTTTTTCGTTGAATTCGCATGTGCTGTTGCAGACCACTCACCAAGTTGTGATATCTGCCCCTCAACACGCGCTATCTTCCGCTGCTGTTGCTCGTAGTGCGCAGCTTGGGTTTCTCGATCCATCTCTTTCTTATCATGATAAACTGAGTAATTCCCTGCATACACTTCTAACTTCCCATGTTCGATTTCAAACACGAAATCCGCTGTCCGATCGATGAAGTGCCGATCATGGGATACAATTATATACGTCGCTTTTCCATCATTGATAACATCCACCAGTTCATCCAGACTTTCGCGGTCCAAGTGGTTTGTTGGTTCATCAAGCAATACCAATTCACTATTCTCTGCAAGAGCCGCTGCCAGCCTCATCTTCATCCGTTCGCCACCACTTGCAAAAGCATATTCGGCTTGTTCGGGGACATGCCATTTTGAGAGGTACATCGCTGTTTCAGCTCCATCCCAATTAACAGATTCTTCGTCCTTTTGCTCTTGTTTGAAATAGGTGATTGACGGTTTCTTACCAATCCAATCGATCGAACCGGATACCGGCATAATCTCTTCAGCCAGCAATGATAGCAGCGTCGATTTACCCGCTCCGTTCGCCCCGACGATCGCTATACAAGTGCCTTTGGGCAGTTCCGCGGATAGTTTATTCAAAATGACTGTATCGGCTATCGAATACGTCAACTGTTTAATAGAGCCTAATAACATATAATTTCCTCCCCTATGTGGGGGCATAAAAAAAATCCCCCCGTCGTAACGGAAGGACCAATCCATCGCTATCCAATTATCCCATGAAACAGATGCATCTCATTGACGTTGAGTGAATGAGATACATCTAAAAAGACCTACGTAGGCCTTTAAACCGTTCATAAGGGAATGGACTTTCAAAATGGACAGACTAATCCTGTTTTCCGTTCGAATCAAAATATTACATTCTCGGAATTACAAGATTAGTTATTCATTGTCCACCCGTCAGTCCTTTCCCTCTTAAAGTAGTATTAGTGTATAACGATTATTACAAAATTGCAAATAAAGGTTTTTCAAAATTCTAGTGATCATATGAATCAAACCCATTTTGAGAGGAAGTGAATATTGTATCGGATACGGATGCAACGATCGATCCTCCCTGCTTTACGGGCGGTCCTCACGACTTTATGGGCGCAGTGACTCCTTTTACGGGCGGTCCTCTCGACTTTATGGGCGCAGTGACTCCTTTTACGGGCGGTCCTCACGACTTTACGAGCGCAGTGACTCCTTTTACGGGCGGTCCTCCCTGCTTTACGAGCACAACAACTTATTAATGAATGAGCACTTTACCGACCTTTATGGATATTCCTAATCTGTTGAATATCCAGCATCATTCATTCAACAACTTCTCTTCACGCCATACTCGCTCGACTTGTGCACCTGTATCGGACACGTTTACGCGGTAAACATCAGGATTCGTCAACGCCTGCCATTCTGCGAAGCCGATATGTTCGTCATAGCACCTCAATAACAGTGTCATCAGATTTCCGTGCGTCACAAGTACGGTCGTCGATCCGTCGGGCAGTTCATTGACAACGTTGCAGACGCGCTCCATCGCTTCATGCGATGATTCGCCGCCTTCGTATTTCAAATGGACGTCCAAAAATGAATCCTCAAGCTTCAGCAGCCAGTCCTCGAAATCATAGGAGCTTAACGTCCGCTCCGCCAGTCGGCTATCCTCTTCGAAATAGTACCCTTTTCGCTCCGCAAGCGGTTCCGCGGACATACGTGCCCGCACAAACGGGCTTGTCACAATTCGGTCTACCTCAATATCTGCAAAGAACTCCGCCAGCTTTTCAGCTTGCACAATCCCTTCCGCCGTCAGATCTGCATGCGGGGATTGTCCTTCCGCTTCGCAATGCCGAACGATATACACCACTTTTCCCATCGCCGAACACCTCCTACTTCCTTAATTTCCCCAGCTAGAATAAAGGAAACATCCAAACAGACGATTTTTAATAAAAAAACGATTCCCCAGGAAATTTTCCATAGGGAACCGGTCATTCACTTCACATGTTGGGCAAGAAAATTACGCAACCTCACTTGATAGGCGTCGCCCGCTAATGCATAAGCTTCGCCGTGATTTGCATTCGGAACAAGGAAAAGTTCCTTCTCGCCTGCAGTTTCGCGGAACAGTTCCTCCGCATTTTCTGTCGGAACGAATGTGTCCGACATTCCGTGAATATAAAAAATTGGAATGCCTGCTTTTCGTACTTGATTCAACGCACTTGCCTCTCTGAACGAATAACCAGCACGCACTTTCGTCAACGCGCTAGTGCTATCGAGTAGCGGGAACGCGGGTAAATAAAACATCCGGTGCATTTGATACGTAAATAATTGATAGACCGATTGGTACGGGCTGTCTGCAATAATTGCTTTCACTTGCGAGGGCAGGCTTTCTTCCCCACTCGCCATCAATACGGTCGCAGCCCCCATCGATAAACCGTGGTAAGCGATTTCCGTCTTCGGTCCGAGCTTTTGCACGAGCTTATTCGTCCAGTCGATCAAATCCAACCGGTCCGGCCAACCGAAACCGTAATAATCACCTTCGCTACTTCCGTGGCCTCTCGCATTGGGCATGAATATATTGTAGTTCAATTCGTCATGATAATATTGTCCAAATAGCCCCATTTGCTTGGCATGGCCCAAATAACCATGTGTCAAAATGACAAGCTTCTCCGTTGGCTTGGCAGCAGGCAAGTAATAACCGGACAATTTCAGTCCGTCCCGTGACATGATGCTGATTGACTCAAATTCCTGATCAGCAACCCATTTTTTCCAATCACCATTTGTATACAGTTCCAACGTCTTCTCTGACACTTCCAAGTCCGCGTTCCCCTGCAAAAATTCTTTCGGGCCACGCTTCACTGCAAGTTCATAGAAAAAGAAGCTTCCTGCTACTTGGAACACTAGAAAAATGGTTGAAAAAAGCACCAACAACTTCTTCCAGTGAATCTTAATCGTGCTCATTCCCCTTTTCCTCTCTGTCTATAGACACAAGCAGTGCCTATTCTTAGTATACGGGAATCGTCGATAAGAATATATAGTTTTTTTTATAAAAAGTGTACTTAATTTAACGTTGTAAGCTTAACAAATTGCACCATAAACCGACAAACAAAAACCGGCCTCTTCTTAATTGAAGAGACCGGGTGCGATATCGCTTACTTCATATCTTTTTGCTGCTTTTTCACTTCTTCATGTGCTTCTGTCTTAATGTCCTCCACTTGCTGTTCAGCACGTTTCGCGGCATCGTTTGCAATTTTTCCGTCCTCATTATGGCTATGTGTTTGGTTGTCGTTTTTATCGTCTGCATAACTTCTCGTCATACGAACCACTCCTTTTCATTTACTGCTATTATTCCCGTCTGCCACTATTCCAAACAGCAACTTCGTCCTTAAAGTGTTTGTTTAAGCTATTTCACTAGTTGGGTAATGCAGTAATAAGGAAGGTGAATCGAATGGAAATCTACACTGTCGGGCATTCCACCCATACGAAAGAGGCGTTTTTGAAATTACTGCATGATGCGAATATCGAGCTACTGGCGGACGTTCGCGCGTTTCCCGGAAGCAGGAAATTCCCGCATTTTCACGAAGACCGCATGAGGGAATGGTTGCCTGAAGGCGGTATCGAATATGAGCATTTCAGAAAACTCGGCGGCAGGCGCAATAAATCCAAAGTCATCGACGATGATGTGAACGACGCTTGGAATAACCGATCATTCCATAATTACGCGGACTATACGCTGCAACCTGAGTTTCAGGCAGGGCTTGATGAGTTAAAAGAATTGGCTTCATCCAAAAAAGTTGCGATTTGTTGTTCAGAGCGCCATCCCGCGCGCTGTCATCGATTACTTATAAGTAACTGGTTGGCGTTAAATGGATGGACAGTGAAACATATTTTGGACGGTCCGAAAGAAGAGACGATTATCGAAGAACATGAACCTGGAAAATGGGGAGCTCCGCCACACTTGAATACGGATGGCACAGTTGTTTATCACAATACAGAAGAATAAAAAAGCCGCACACGGTTGCAGGGGGATTGGAAGCGTGTGCGGCTCTTTCTGATTATGGACGGTTTGGTCCGATTTTATTCCACACATATTGTTTTTAACTTTGTCCTATACAGGCGTCGAAACCTTGACGTATAGTAAGAGCAGGTGATGACATGAAAACAAAAGTATATATTACTACAACTAATCTGATTGTAGGTACGACACTCAAAGACAAAAGTGCACCGGAAGAAAATAATATGGCGTTGCATGCATGTATCGACTCGCAAGCAATTCTTGAAAACCGCAGAGAGCTGGCTGCATTCTTAAAATGCCAACTTAAGGATTTCGTTTGCGCCAATCAGACGCATAGCGCGAACGTCCATAAGGTGACGCGATCCGATATTGGCCTTGGTGCACTGCAGAACGAAACGGCCATTCCGAACGTCGATGCACTGTATACGGATGAACCAGGAATTGTGTTATGTAGTTTCACAGCTGACTGTGTTCCAGTCATTTTTTATAATGAGGCAAACGGTATTATCGGTGTCATTCACTCAGGCTGGCAAGGCACCGTCAAAGAGATTACACCGAAAGTATTCGAACATCTGGCGCAAAATGAACAAAGCAATCCAGCCGATTGGCATGTTCAGATTGGTATGGCACTCAGTCAAGAGAAGTTCGAAGTCGATGAAGATGTATATGTGAAATTCAAAGCGCTCGGCTATGCAGATGATTATATGTATTTTAATGAAATGACGGATAAATACCATATCGATAATCAGCTAACGGTCAAAAGACAATGTGAACGTGCCGGTATTCCGTCAGATCAGATCAGCATTGATTCGACGTGCACATTTAGTAGTGAAGAAGGGTTTTCGTATCGGCAAGACAGACAAGCCGGTCGACATCTTAGCTTCATTTTGAAACGCTAAAAGTAGTAAAAGGACTCCTAAGCGAGTCCTTTTTTTCATAGATATCCCATCGCTAGCCTCTTTTGTATTCAATCCCATCGTCACTGAATTTCTTCTCAAGTAACTTTCGATACCGCATCATGTAATTATCGTTGGCTAAAATCATAATGTTGCCATCATTGAAGTGAAAGTCAAACTTGGCAAATCCACCTTCTTTCGGCAATTCCCGGAAGACGACTTTCTCAACCTCTTCCCATGTATAGACATATTCCTTGGACAGCATCGAGCTTTTGAATGCAACCGAGTCAGTCGCTACACGGACGTATCGTTGTGACGCGTCCACAAAACAGAGTAGAACCAATAAGCCTATTGCGGCACTAATCATCTTTGCTTTCTTGTTTATCTTGAGAAAATAAAGCAAAAAAGATGTAATTGTCAGTAGCACAAGACCAATGCCATACAAGAAATACGCTTCCTTTGGGACTTGAACGAGTAAAGTGGTGCGTGTTTCATGTAAAGTCTTCGCTACTAGTGTAGGAATGATTGCGAGAAGTATCGGAAATAATCCAATGGAGCCCATCCCTATCGAGAGGAATGTATGACTTGCATCAAGCTGGTGTAATCCTTTTTTCATCTGCATCTTCTAGCCCCCCTTCTTTTCCTTTTTATACGGTAAAAGGATAAGAAAGGTTTCGTATAATCAAATTACTTTAAATATAAAAAACGACGTTTACAGGTTTGTTTATATACTGTTCCACTCTCTTTC
Source organism: Sporosarcina oncorhynchi (assembly GCF_033304615.1). GTDB lineage: Bacteria > Bacillota > Bacilli > Bacillales_A > Planococcaceae > Sporosarcina > Sporosarcina oncorhynchi. The sequence goes on from NZ_CP129118.1 coordinate 3,259,106, forward strand.
GAGGAGAAAGTCCTCTGCCAACCTGTTTGCCTGCTCCGTTATTCTTGTAGGATATGCGAGTACTTCCAACAGCTTAATAGCGTTTTTTGTATTCGATGGACCCCGATAAATTGTATAGTCAAAATGGATATCCCCGTCTTTGAACTTCTCTGTAAAATGGTAGTTGTCATAAGACGATTTCATAATTTCGGTTAGTTCGATATCATGTGTAGCGGTTATATTGATGCCGTTCGTATTTGATAGCCAGTCCATCATCGCAGCAGATGCGGCAATCCGTTCGATAGTATTCGTCCCTTTCAGCAACTCATCAATAACCGAAAGGCAAGGCTTTCCTTTTTCGAGCATCGTAATGATCCGCCTCAATGATTTTATTTCCGCGATGAAGTAACTGTCTCCATCCAGCACATTGTCTTGCACAGCCATAGACGTTGCGACGTAGATTGGCTTCATACGCCATGTATCCGCCAGCACCGTATTGATTGTCTGAGCAAGAATCGCATTGATGGCAACTGCTTTGCTGTATGTCGATTTCCCTGATGCATTCGACCCTGTGATTAACGTAGTCTTTCCTAAATCTGACGAATTTGTCACTGGGTCGGTGATTAAAGGGTGCGCCATATTCGTGAATGATATCTCCATTGAATCCGTAAACGAAGGCACACAATACGCCTGAAGAGTGTGCCGGTAGTAGGCGACAGCAATAGACGCATCAAGCCTGCCGATGATTTCCCATATAGCACGGTAATTCTCCTTATGTTGCGACACGGTTCCAATAATTCTATTATAAGAAATAAAATCAAGCAGAAACAGAATTCGGATGTATTCGACTATCGCGTCAAAATCCCCGTTACCTTTTGTACCCATCGACACAAAATTATTCAGCCATAAAACCTTCTTTAATGGCTTCAAATTCCCCTTCAACTTTCTCGTTTCCTCTTGGATTTTATCATCAGGGATAGCCGCCAACTGATTACCGGTATTGATGATATTTGCGACATAGCTAACCGAATGCAGACCGTATTCCACTATCTGTTTATGGCGGTAATACATTATCCCGTTGATGATAAATGACATGAACAGACAAAGAATACCTAATTTCAATTGGACAAACAGTAGAATAATCGAAGCGACAGGCAGCAGTGCCAGTACATTGAAGATTAGTGGATTCTTAACACCTCGTGTATGGTTTCCGTAAAAAAAAGCTGAAGAGTCCGTAAAATCATGCTTACCGAGTTTAGAGAGTGGGAGCAACACCTTTTCACGCAGCTCTTCAATTTCCATTGCTCGATAGAGTTTTTCATCTTCCTCAAGTGTTTCTTGCGACAGCTTAATATCTCTCAACTGATTCAGCAAATACTCCGAACCAACTGACGTCTGTGTATAATTCAACGTGTTAAACACCTCATCCATGGACAGATCACGCCATGTTAAAGCATCAATACCATTATACGTTTTACCTCTTCTTTCGTTCTCCCAATAGGTGATGATGGATTCTTTCGATTCTCGTTTCCTATCGAATGTTCCCGTTTACCATTCCTTTTTAAACTGTCTACGTTTTTTCCGATCTGTGGTCAACTTTTGATAGCCAAGTACACCGATGATGACTGCGGCAATCACGATTATGTATATCAAAGTCTCAACCCCATTCACATGCTACTTCTATTTACGCAACTATCCTTGTTTAGTTTCATGGAAAATAAAAAACAGCATACTACCTGTCAAATTGACAGATGTATGCTGGCTTTATGAAATATTTAATTTTTAATAACCCATGTACCTGCAATATAATCGTGCAGACCACGTTTCTCAGCTGTGACACCGACCATGATATAGCCTATGTACAAAATTCCAGAAAGCATGTAGCTTAAAAACCGACCGAATGCTCTGCCCGCTGAAATTCTTTGGCCTTCTGCATCGATAACGCGCAGATTCAGCAATTTCTTTCCAACTGTCCCTTGCATTCTGGAACTCGTCGTCAGTGTGTAATATAGGGCGACAAGAATAATATTTGTAAAAATGAGTACGACAAGTACGCCTGCGATTACACCTTCTGAGTCCGTGAATAGCGACATCATTTGGAGTGCAAAGTTAATGATGAACAATGGAACGAAAAGTACAACACTATCAATAATATTCGCAAGAACACGAATCCAAAAACCTGCATATACCATACATTTCCCTCCCTTCACTCTACAAATCTATTCGATTTGGAAGATTCAATACGTTGAAAAAATAACCAACGTCTCTTATCATATCGTACTAGATTAGATTTGTAAAAAGGGGAAATGCTTGGAAAATTATTACCCTTTTAAAACTATCCTCTTTTATACTCAATTCCATCATCATTCAATTTCTTCTCAATCAACTTTCGCCATGCCTGCACTTCCAAATTATTAGACAGTGTCAAGACGTTGCCATCTTTGAAATGAAAATCGAATTTCGACGTTCCTTTGTCTAATGGCACTTCCCGGAACACTACTTTTTCGATATCCTCCCATGCATACTCATACGTTTCTGACCAGATGGACTTTTTGAATGCCAGCGAATCCCAAGCTAATCGACTGAACTGTTGCGATCCGTTCGCAAAACAGAAAACAGCCAACAGAATGATGATTGCACCAATCTTTTTAGCTTTTTTACTTACTCTTAGAAAACTCAACAAAAAAACGTGACAGTCAAGAGCAACAATCCAATTCCATAGGTCACATAAGCAAATTGAGGTATTTGCAGCAATACAGTGGATGATGTCTCGTGCAGTGTCTTAGCAAGCATCATCGGCGTTACAATGAGAAGTATCGGGAACAAAACGAAAGAGGACATTCCCATCGCCAAAAATGTATGACTTGAATCAAGCTGATGCAGTCCTTGCTTCATTTCCATTTCTTTGCCCCCCTACACACATTCCCAATCAATCTTACTTATTATCACTATGATGTCGATAAACCATCAAATTTAGGAGTAAGCCATTTACTATACTTAACGTCACTTTCACTCATTTTTAAGTGAATGATATTTCTCCAACCTTGCATAATGACGCTATCTACAAGAGTTGCCACATTACCATCTTTAAAATGAAATTCATAGTTTGAGTAGCGTCGTTCTACATCAGTTTGATGATAGACGACTTCCTCAATATCTTCCCAAGCATATTCATATTTTTTTGACCAGAGCGAATCCTTCACAATGATGGAATCTAATCCCACTCTGGAGAAACGCTGCGAACCATCTGCAATACACAAGGTTGACAATAATAATATTGCACAGCCAACGAGCTTGCCCTTATTACTTCCCTTAAATAAAAACTGCGATATACATGCACACGCAAACAGCAAATAGCCGATTATATAAAGGACATACGAAACCTTCGGCAACTGTACAAATAATGTAGAAGGTATATCATGCAACGTCATCGTCACGGCAGGTATAGCAAGGAATAACCAAATCGGAGACAAAAAAATCAACATCATTCCCCACCCTAAAAACGTGTGATACCATTCAAGCTGATGCAACCCTTGCTTCATCTGCATCCTCTTACCTCCTCTAATTCTTTTACTACTATGATAGACAGTTTTTTTACTATAGTCAATAAATTTCAAACAATTAAAAAAGGACTTCACCACTTGGGTAAAGTCCTTTATCATTTAAGTACCGCAATACGTGTTATATGGAATTTCCGGATCAGCTGGTTCTACATAGTCTTCCTGATCAGGCGAATAAGCGTATGGATTTTTCAGTACATCTAGCAAATTCCCGGCAACTGTCATATCCCCTTTGACAGCGGCAACTAGCGCCTCTTCCACTCGATGATTACGCGGAATAATGTTCGGATTATGTCTCTTCATAAACGCCTGAACTTCAGCTTCAGACTTATTTTGTCTCGTTCGCCTTGCATCCCAACTTATTTTCCATTCCACAAACTCCTGTGTATTGCTCATCGGCAAACTGTCCAACTGATCGAGTGTCAGTGCACGGAATGTATTCGTATAGTCCGCTTTATTCACTTTCATTAGTTGCAGTAAATCTTTTACTAACTTGCCATCTGACGCCTCTTCATCGAAAATCCCCAGTTTCGCACGCATTCCTGCTAACCAATGATTATGGAACAACTCGCGAAATGTAGAGAGCGATTGTTGCGCAATTTGTACAGCTTTATCCTTATCATCATCAAACAGCGGCATTAGCGTTTCCGCTAGGCGGGCTAGATTCCATTCAGCGATGCCGGGTTGATTGCCGTAGGCGTATCGAGCTTGTCGGTCAATCGAACTGAAAACGGTCGCCGGATCATATGTATCCATGAACGCACATGGTCCGTAGTCAATTGTTTCTCCACTGATTGCCATATTATCCGTATTCATGACACCGTGAATGAAACCGTTCAGCTGCCATTTTGCAATGAGAAATGCTTGTCGTTCGATGACACTATCAAGTAGCGCGACGTATTTATCCGACATCAGCGCGAGATCAGGGTAATGGCGCTCAATCGTATAGTCCGCTAGCGTACGTAAATCCTCTACAACTTGACGCGCCGCCGCGTATTGGAATGTACCGACACGAATATGACTTGATGCGACTCGCGTAAGCACAGCACCTTCAAGCGTTTCTTCACGGTACACCAGCGAACCCGTCACGACGACGGCCAAACTCCGCGTCGTCGGGATGCCGAGACCTTGCATCGCTTCACTCATAATGAACTCACGCATCATTGGTCCAAGTCCTGCCCGTCCATCTCCTCCGCGTGAAAATGGCGTCGGGCCAGATCCTTTGTATTGAATGTCAACACGTCTGCCATCCGGTGTCAGCTGCTCGCCTAGAAGCACAGCACGACCATCACCGAGCATTGTGAAATTGCCGAACTGATGGCCTGTATAAGCTTGCGCAATCGGCTCAGCGGATTGAGGGATGTGGTTCCCCGCAAGAACTTCAATTCCTTCCGCACTTGTCAACGCTTCCGCATCAAGTCCGAGCATCTTTGCCAAATGTGGATTGAATGCAATCAGTTTCGGTTCAGGTGCTTCTTCCGGTAATACATGTGCATAGAACACTTCCGGTAATCGTACATAGCTGTTGTCGAATTGCCAGCCGAATTGATCTTTCGTCATCGTAACCGCTCCTTCTTCCGTTTCAGTTGTTCTCCAGTGTACACCACATGCCCTATGTATTCACGTTTGAAACGCTTCGTTTACGCGCTACCATTTCCGCATTGATAAGCCTTTCAAGACGCGGCCGGTTAAACCGTTGCACGATAATGAGCGGAAGATTGAACAGAACCGCATATGCGACATTAAGCCAAGCTGCCCATAAAGGGTTCCAAATAAAAAAAAGCACACTCGGTACGATTGTTAACCAGTGAACGAATTCAGCGCGGCGCGATTCAAGAAGAAACAGACCCAAAGATGTCCGATCACGTCCGTGCAGCGTGCTTTTGTCGTACCCGTTGCGGATGAACAATGTACCGTCCGGAATATGCCTTTTCCACTTCTTCACGTTGAAAAACTGTTGCCAAATACGTCCTTCCCGCTCCCATGAAAACTGTTGGAACAACCAATCGTTTCGCATAAACCAAGAAACAGGAACGCGCTGGATAGCTATAGAAATAACCAGATGCAATAGCAACCACGCAAATGCATCTAGTAAAGCTACCCATAGAAGAGGCAATTCAACAAGCGGCATGTCGCACACCTCCAATTACCGGAATGGATTTCACATCCTTGTTTACACTTCTTATTTACATCGATCATACATCAATATCCCGTCCGCGCCACGTCACCCGTTTTCTTCGTTTCGACAAGTACATTGAATACATAAAGACGAGGATAAAAAAGATGAACAGCAACGGAAACATTGGAATTGTCCAATTGGCAAAAACACCTGTTTTCCGCACAGAGCGGGCGACGCCCCACATATATGCCACATAGAGCATAACCGCAACGACGAGCTGGAGCCACAACTTTGTAATTACCGGAAAGAGAAATAACAAAGAACTTAAAATTCCGCCGACAACCCACAAATTAATGAGCAGCATGACAGAAGGAAGCGTCGAAACAGACCCCGAAGCCATGCTTTTTGAATAACCCTGTATTAATTGACCGAATCCTTCCGGATACATGCGCAACCATGCTACCCCACGGCCACTCATGCATGTGACAGGCAAGCCTTTATCCTGAAATTCATTGCCGAGTGCCAGATCGTCCATTACCGCACCTTTTACCGCTGCATGTCCGCCAACTTCCATATACTCTGCCTTTGTGCACAGCATACAAGGACCGAACGACCCCGCACTCTTAAGTGAATCACCTTTCACCGTAAATACGTTCATCCCAGCCATGACAACGACAGGGAATATAGACGCGATCTGTTCATACCAGCGCTCTGGTCTATGATCGGGTTGCAACGACAAGATTCCTGTGCCGCCTGACTCTTCAAAGCTCGCCACATACGTCACTAAACTATCAGGTCCTTCAAACACCGTATCCGCATCCATAAACAATAGTAATTCACCTGTCGCTGCCTCCGCTCCTGTCCAACAAGCGGACGACTTGCCAATCCAACCTTTGTCAAAACGTTCATTTGGCAATACTCGAGCGCCATATGAGTAAGCGACTTCCGCCGTCCTATCCGTCGAGTGATCATCGACAACAATCGTTTCGACTTCTATACCTCTTTGCGCTGAGATTGATTCGAGCAGAGGTAACATCCGCTTCTCCTCGTTGCGTGCAGGAATGATAATCGTCACAGAAGAACGAGAAGTACCTGTCAACCGAGCGTCGCTGTCTAAGACAGGTACTTTCCACAGCACAAGTAAGCCACATGTCAATCCTATGACGGTGACAGCTACACTAAACACAAACAGGATTGACATATACGCTCCCCCTTTTTAAAAGTCAATTGCGCCTCGGCGTAATTGCGTTAGGATTTTAATAACTCCCTCTACATGAAATGCTTTTCTGGCGTCCATCTCACCACTTATAGAAGAGGGGACTTCTGCTGAATCAAATTAACCCCTATCACTTGCGTTTCAATAAACCGTCGCGTTTCAGGATTGCTTTGCACACTTGTTGACCGCTCAACGTCACCATCGGCATACCGCCACCTGGGTTCACAGTGCCCCCAACGAAATACAAATTATCGAATCGGTCGCTATGCTTTTTATGTTTAAAGCCTTTATTCTTCTTTTTGTCAGATAATGTTCCGTATATCGAACCACGGTGCGATCCATATGTCCGCTCGATATCATGTGGTGTCCACACGTCACGAGTTACGATATTTGCGCGCAGATCCGTCAGTCCCATGCATTCAAGTTTATCGAGGACACGTTCTTCAAGTCGGGCATAGTCTGTTGCTGTGAAAGGCTTGTCCTGGATATGCGGAATATGGGGCAGGACTTTCAAGTTTTCATGTCCAGCAGGCGCTTGCGATGGATCGGTCTTATTCGCATTGACGAGGTAAATTGTCGGGTCGTCGGGCAACTTGTGCTGCTGGAACACTTTGTCCATCTGCCCTTGTAAATCTTCCGAAAAGAAGAAGTTATGGTGATTGAGTTGTGGATACAGCTTCTTTACACCAAGATGAAGAACGAGTCCCGAGCTCGACGGTTCGAATTTCCTCTCGAGCCGATCGATTTCCTTCTGATCAGTATCGACCATTTTATCGTAGAACGGAATGACTTCCATGTTAGAGATAAAATAGTTGGCAATAGCTACCGAACCGTCCGATAGTTCAACCCCCGTGATTTGGTCTTTACGCGTTAAAGCCTTCGTTACTTCAACGCCTGTATACAAGGAGACGCCGGCTTCTTTTGCAAGTGCGTGAAGCGCATCCGCAAGTTTATGCATCCCGCCAGGCACATACCAACAGCCTTGTGCGTGTTGCATATAAATCATCATATTGAGTACGGCAGGTGCATCGTATGGCGAAGAACCGACGTACTTGATGAAATAGGACAGCATTGTACGTAAATGAGGATTGCTGATTCGTTTGTCGATGGCCTCGAACATCGTTGAGTTCAAGTCGAATCCTTTAAGCGATGAAAAGACGCCATGATGCTTGATCACTTGCGCCGTCGTATCCAGGCCCTCTTTGAAATACCCTTCATCGGTCATGTCATACAGATTTTTCGCATAGCGCAAAAATGCGGCATATTCTTTCATGTCGCGTTTGGACAGATGGGGATTTTCATTAGCCATCTTATTGAGATCGCCATACAGATCGAGTACCGCTCCGTCTGGAAAGAACGAACGCCATTCCCGTTCCAGGCGAACAATCTTCACATAATCTTGCATCCGTTTACCACTACCGGCAAATAGTCTTTCAAAAATATGTGGCATCGTCAAGATGGACGGTCCCAAGTCGAATCCGAAGCCATCCTGCTCCAAGCGGTTCAACTTCCCGCCCAGATGTCCATTCTTTTCATACAATGAAACTTCATATCCCCGTTGCGCTAGCGAGATTGCAGCAGACAGTCCGCCCAACCCGCCACCGATAACGATGGCTGTTTTCATTTTTCGTGACATGCGTGCACCTCTTTCCTTAAATTGAAGCTTGCGCCGCGATTTTCACCATTTCCATCTTGGATACATAATTCTTCTTTCGGAAACAGTCATATTTATTTTTGCGTACACTGTCCAATATCCCACGGTACACCCGTGCGGAAGCAATAACTGCAAACTTGCTGTCTTCATCGAATCCGTCACTGTTGCCAATAAAGTCCGCATACAATTCTTCTGCACGTTCTGCCAGCGACTCCCACAATGCTATGAAGTTATCCGAAATGATCCCTTTGGACAGTTCATGTTTGGAATAACCGAAGGCGGCCATTTCGTGAACCGGCAAATAGATCCGATTCTTCTCCAAATAGTCTTCCCCTATGTCACGGAGAATGTTCGTAATCTGCATCGCGATGCCTAGATTCACAGCGCTCATAGTCAAATCCTTGTCCGTATCAGAAGCGATAATCGGCAACAGCATCTTGCCGACAGACCCCGCGACATACGTACTATACTCCTCAAGTTCCTCCCGCGTATTCGGAGATGTAAAATGGATATCCATTCGCTGTCCTTTCAACTGGTCAAAAAACGGCTGGATTTCCATGTCAAACCGGTTAAACACATCTCGGAGCGCACGCCATAACGGCAAATCTTTCTCTTGGCGTTGCGCAAACCGATTCAACTCATCTGTTAAATGATCGAGTGCGACAAGTTGAGACGCAGACGTCAGATTTTCATCGACACTGTTGTCCGCTTGGCGGCAAAAGGCATAGATAGCATAGACAGCGTTCGCTTTCTCTTGCGGCAATGTTGAAAACGCGTAGTAAAAGCTTTTAGAATAGCGTTTTATGATAGCTTCACAATATCCATAGTCTTCGACGAGAGACGGTTTTTCATTAATTAGCATGATTTGACTCCTTTCATCTCGTGTGGAATAGAATTCCTTTGTCGTCATGAAGCAGTTCTTCTGTCGCGATACGTGCGGATAGCAGAACAATTGGAACACCCGCACCCGGGTGTGTGCTGCTTCCCGTGAAGTAAAAGTTTTCGCAATGTGTCGCCTTGCTCTGCGGACGCATATGATTACTTTGGCCCAATGTAGGCTGAAGACCAAACGTAGCGCCGTTATATGCGTTGAACCGTTCTTCAAAATCTTTCGGTGTCATGAATGTTTCGCTGACAATTTCATTCTCCACGTTTTCAAATCCTTTAATTTCCTTCAAGGCATCGAGCACATATCCTCGATAATGAGCAATTGTCTCTTCATCCCATTCGTATTGCGCACAGGATTTGTCCGATACGGGTACAAGAATATACAAACCGTCCTTACCTTCTGGCGCCAATGAAGGATCCAGTTTCGATCCCATATAGACGTAAAATGATGCGTTTTCAAGTTTTTCCCCAGCAAAAATCCCATCCAAATTTTCACGTAAATGTTCATTGAAGATGAAATTATGCGCAGTCGGCACTTCATCATATTTCCGGTCCATTCCGAGATACATCAGGAAGCAGGAACAGGAATATTTCATGCTGTCGATTTTTTTATCCGTATACTTTCCTTTCGCTTTCGGTTCCTTAACAAGGTTCTTCATCGCATATGGGAAATCTGCGTTACACATGACGAAATCGGATTCGATTACTTCACCTTCGATTCGGATCCCTTTCGCTTCACCATTTTCGATAACAATTTCATCGACTGGTGAATTGTAATGAACTTTACCACCCAACTCCAGAAACAGCCTTTCAAGTGATGTAGCCATCGTATACATTCCACCTTTAATGAACCAAACACCATAAATGAACTCGATCATCGGAATCATCGAATAGAGTGAAGGACCGCTATACGGGGATACACCTATATAGAGCGTTTGAAAACTAATCATCTGTTTCAAACGTTCATTTTTGATATATTTGCTTAGGAATTTATCCGCATTATCAAATGTTTTCAACTTCATACCTTGGCGAAGCATTGATAGATTATAAAAGTCTGATGGCTTGCGGAAAGGCTTTTGGAGGAAATGTTCCTTTGCAACGAGGAACCTTTTGTAAATCTCCTGCAAATAATCTAGAAATCCTTGTGCGTCTGCTTCGCTAATATCTTCAAACACTTCCATCAGCTTTGTCATTTCGGATGAAATTTCGTAATGATCTTCCGGCTTATTTCCAAAGAATACACTATACATCGGATCCAACCGTTCCATTGGAATATAGTCATCAGGATCACGTCCGCACAATTGAAAGATTTCACGATACAACTCCGGCATCATGACAATCGTCGGTCCGAGATCAAATGTATAGCCATCCTTTTCAATGCGGTTCATCTTGCCGCCCGCCAATGATTCCTTTTCATACAATTCAACTTCATACCCGGCATGTTGCAATCGGATTGCACTCGCAAGACCCGCAACCCCAGCCCCGATAACCGTCACTTTTTTCTTCATCTAAATTTCCACCTCTCATCACCATCATTATACAAAACATTATACAACATAACTTTTAGTCGAATAAACGGTATATAAAATGAAATAACCTTATACAATGCTTATACACTACTTTTATTCACATGACAAGCTATAGAGTACAATAATGCTAGAAAAAATAGAAAATACCCCTGTTTTTACACAGAGGTACCGACTGTTTTAAATTCAGTTTCTTTTAACGTTGTTTCTTCCAAGTACATAGATAGCTTGTTCAACATATGGGCAGGCGCTGTTGAATCTGCTCCTGGATTTGTGCCGTCATCATGTAATAGAACTATGGAACCGTCAGATGGTACCTTATGTAAACCGTCCAACAACCCGGTTTCACAATGGGCAACTTTCCAATCCTTAAACATATGTGACCATAATACAATCTCATAAGGCTTGGACATATGTAGTGATGTTGCATTAAGAAAGCCCCATGGTGGACGGTATAACGTTGGACTTTCACCCGTCAATTCCTTGATGGCGTGATCCGTTTCTTCAATCTGTGTTCGTAATTGAGAAGGGGTTAATAACCAGCTTGATGTATGTTCGTAGTGATGGATGCCAATCCGATGCCCTTCGTCATGCATCCGTTTAACGATAGCGGGATAGGCACGCACTTTTTCACCGACTACAAAAAACGTTGCCTGGATCTTATGTTTTTTCAGCAGGTCCAACAGTTGTACCGTATAAACAGGATGCGGCCCGTCGTCGAACGTTAAAGCAATCCCTTTCCCGCTTGGCATTTTTTTTGTTATACGATGCCCAATTGTTCGAATCACAGCTGTTGCACCCATTCCATAAGCAAACGGAAGTAGCGCCAGTCCCGCCGCGACAATGAATACTGCCCGTTTTTTCATCGGTACACCTCCTAATTCCTTCATGTATACGCACTAGTATAATCGAAATGAATTACAAGAGCGATTTTCGACTTTCTCATAATCTATCGTCTAGGATTCAGTCACTCCCTTCACAGTCTTCAATTTACACAGAAGCAAATAAATAGAATATGTTTACTCGTTCTCATCTACAGGAATAGTTGTTCTACAGGTTGAATAATGTGGAAGCAGGAATGGAGGGATTCAATGAAACACGATACTAGAAAAACAGCCGTGGATGTATTGATGATTGTTACGTACATCCTCATGATCACGATGAACGCGCTTGCGAACTTGTTGCCGCTTAACGGCCAGAATACCGGTGAAATCTCCGACAATTACGCCAACTTATTTGCACCCGCAGGCTTCACATTCTCTATTTGGAGCGTCATCTATGTCCTATTAGCTTTACATATCCTCTATCAACTTGGACTATTCCGCAGCAACACGAAGTCGAATGACCAACTTCTCACGCAGATCGGCATTTACTTTTCCCTGTCGTCCGTACTAAACGCAATATGGATTATCGCCTGGCATTATGATCAGCTGCTTCTATCCGTCTTTATTATGATTCTCTTGCTAGTTACATTAATTCGTATCAACCAATTAACTGCAACTGCAAAGCTATCACCGAAAGAAAGCTTCTTCATCAAGCTCCCTTTTAGCATCTATTTCGGTTGGATCACCGTTGCAACTATCGCCAACATTACTGCCTATCTCGTTTCCATCGGCTGGGACGGATTCGGCCTATCCAAAGCGACATGGACAATTATCATCCTCATCGTCGGGACAATCATCGGCGTTCTGACAATGCTTACACTCCATAACGCAGCGTACGGACTGGCACTGATCTGGGCATATTATGGAATCTATTCAAAACACACTTCCGTAACCGGCTTCAACAACGAATACCCGGCAATCATAACGACAGTCCTGATCTGCATCGTTGTCTTCGCTGCCACAATGATCTTTGTTCTGCTGCGCCAATCGCGAAAATAGACGAACATCGCTACCCGTATTCACCCGCGTACAAGTCACGACACATTCCCCAAAGTCTATGCATATTCTGTAAAGATTGCCATATATGCAGAGCTGAAAGGATGAATCAATGAGTTCCACGTTCGACTATGAATCATCTAATGCCCAGTTCACATTCGATGTGAACACCAATCCACTTTTTCGAAAAGACAACAAGAACTACATTAACAAATTGAGCGTCGACCAACTGAACACATTAAACAACCTGTCGATGCTCGATATTTTCCTCAGCAAGGACAGCATCATCGAACCACATTATCACCCGAATGCTTCCGAATTAACCTACTGTATTTCCGGCTCCGCCATCATTTCTATAATGAACCCCTTCACAAAGGTGTTCCATCATTATTCCATCACCCCCGGGCAGGTCGTCAATATCCCGCAAGGCTGGTGGCACTACCAGATTGCCTACTCGCCCGACACCCATCTGCAAGGAATCGTTAATACTGGAACCCCGGAAGTCATACTCGGTTCGGACATCTTGACCGCAACACCAGCAGATGTCTTCGCGTACAGTTACGGTCTTGACGTGAACGAGTGGAAAGCTGTCACAGATAACATCAAGCCGTCCACGTTAATCGGCCCTCCGGAATCACATGCCTAACACCCTCTCAGCCCCCAGCCCTATAAGAAATCAACCTAATGGCGAATTGGATTTTTCAGAACTTCCTGTATAGTTAAGTTTATAGAGGAAGTTTAAACCAATCAAAAGGAGAATGGCAGATGAAAACAGTCTTATGGGCGGGGTTAATTGGGGGGTTGCTCGTTATTCTAGGCATTTATGGATACGAGCGTTATATAGTACCACTGCAAGGAAATGAAATGACAATTACGAAGGATAACGCTAAATCACTTGCCGTAAAGGTGGAGTTTGGGGCAGGCATTTTGTCTATCAACGGCGGTGCTAATGACTGGATGGAAGCGAATTTTGATTATAAAAACAAAAAGAATGCCCCTAAAGTGACGAGCAACGTAAAAAAGGGGACTCATTTCATTACCGTAGAACAGAAACCGAAAGTACTCAGCTTCAATCGCAGCAAACTTGAAAGCACGTGGAATATGCAATTCAACAATGATATACCGATTGACCTTGACGTTGACATGGGTGTTTCCGAAGCCAAATTGAATCTGAAAGGGCTCCAACTAAACAAATTGAACATAGAAAGTGGTGTCAGTGATTCAACAATTGATATGAGTGGCGAGTGGAAAAACAGTTTCTCGGCCAATCTCACAATCGGAGTCGGGGACATGACCATTCTTCTTCCCGAACAGACAGGTGTCAAACTGAAGGTCACTGCAGGTCTAGGTCAAGCTGATATGAAAGGATTTACATCACTTGGCAACGGTGTTTATGTGAATGAAATGTATGAAAATGCCGACGTCAAAATCGATATGAAAGTAGATGTCGGGATTGGAAACCTCACTCTAAAACTTGTGGAATAATCGTTTTTTATCGATGAAAAGTTAACGAACGTACATTCCCCTTTTCGTTGGACATTCATTGCAATAGATTATATACTAACGGTAGTAAATAAGATGAAAGAGAGGAGTAAACTGTGGAAGAAAAAATCTTGCATTTGCTTGAAGGAATCGTCGGGGATGTGCAAAGCATCAAAGCTGACTTAGGTAACGTAAAGACGGATGTCGGTACTTTAAAGATGGACGTCGGTACCTTAAAGACAGATGTCGTGTTTAAAGACAGATGTCGGCAGTTTAAAGACAGACGTTGGTAGTTTAAAGACAGATGTCGGCAGCTTAAAGACAGACGTTGGTAGTTTAAAGACAGATGTCGGCAGCTTAACATCAGAAGTGGGCAACTTGAACGTTAAGGTAGATCGACTAGAATCCGAGATGACGGGTGTTAAGATTGAATTGACTGGTGTCAAAGGCGAATTGAATGGAGTGAAATCAGACATGCATGACCGTTTTGACAGAGTGGATCATCTTCTTGGAGGCATCGGAGGTCAGTTTGAACAGCAGACGGATCCTTATATCGTGAAAAAGCGAACTCTAGAGAAGGATATAGTTAACATCAAAACGCGTATTTTCGATCTAGAGTCTACTAAATAATTAAACCACTAATTTCATGAATAACCTAAGTTGCCCGCTAATCTAGTAACCGATTAGCGGACTTTTTTATGTCTTATCGTATACGTACATGTTTCGGACCCTTCCGCACCCAGAAGTACGTCATGACCGAACCTAACACAAGGACGATTGCAGCGAAGTAGAATGGAAAATCCACATCGACGTCGAATAGCTTTCCGCCTATAATCGGTCCAAATACAGTTCCAAGACTCGTGAACATCGAGTTCATCCCACCGACAAAGCCTTGTTCGTTTCCAGCAATTTTTGATAAATGCGATGTTGCCGCAGGACGAATGAGGTCAAAACCGACAAAGACAATCATCGTTACAAATAGTATACTGAAATATGAATTCACAAGTGTCATCATGCCGACCATGACAGATGAAAACACGAGACTCCAAAGAATCAACCTCTTCTCACCCATCCATTTTGTTAACCGATCAAATAGTAACACTTGCGCTACTGCACCAACAATCCCGCTCCCTGTAATGACGATTGCGATATCTGTTGGTGTGAAACCGAATTTATGATCGACGAACAGGCTGAAAACCCCCTCGAACGACGCCAACCCGAATGACAGTACAAAAATGATAACAAAAACAATGAAATACATGGGTGCGAAAATCCGACTCAACCCCGGTTTCTTTGCATCTAGTTCTTCAACGATTTGACGTGCAGGTTCTTTTAACATAATCCACGAGAAAATCGCTGCGAACAATGCAAGACCCGCCGCAAAGAAAAACGGTACCCTTGTACCATAGCTTGCTAAAAAACCACCGATTCCAGGTCCGATAATGAAACCTGTCGAGATCGCTGCAGACATATAGCCGAGCGCTTTTGAACGGGTTTCATTCGTCGTAATATCAGCAATGAAAGCTGTAACAGCAGGCATAATGAAAGCCGCACTGATACCGCCGAGAACCCTAGAAGCGAATAGTTCAGGAACACCTTCACCAATCGCAAACAGCAATTCTGATGCACTGAAGATGAACAAACCAATGACAATCATAATTTTCCGGCCAATCTTATCAATTAACCGACCCGTAATCGGGGACACAATAAGCTGGGCAACTGCAAAAACCGCAACCATATAGCCGACGACTTCTCCTGAAATGTGCAGTTCGTTCATCAATGTCGGCAATACGGGAATGACAAGTCCAATTCCTAGAAATGCAATAAATAAATTAGTGAGCAATAGCACTAATGTAAGTGTTTGTTTACCCATAGCAATCTCCTACTGAAGCAATTTCCTTCTTTTAATTATTGGACAATCATAGCAAGGCATTCTTTAACTATCAAGGTGGGAGAATCGCCCGTATTCATATATGTGTATGGGATTTGAACAAATCCTTTGAAAAGACTGGATATCCGTTAATCTGCATTGTAAAGGTTTTGTAAATTCATGCAAAAATAACTCTACTTATAGTATGTTAAGAACCAACATACATACATTTTAGATTACTTTTCAAGAGGTGTGGCTAATGAAAAGAACGACAGAAAAACACGGTGCTAGCGCATTGCTAGAAATCCTGTTCACGTCCACAAAGCTCGGGTTGACATCATTTGGCGGACCTATTGCGCATTTAGGCTATTTCCATGAGGAATATGTAAGACGAAGAAAGTGGATGACGGAAAAAAACTATGCGGACCTTGTCGCCTTATCTCAATTCCTTCCTGGCCCTGCGAGTAGCCAAGTCGGTATCGGAGTCGGTGTCATGCGCGCAGGTGTACTTGGTGGTATCGTTTCGTTCATCGGATTCACGTTACCATCTGTCATAACCCTCATTCTTTTCGCTTTACTCATCACCCATTTTGACTTGGGCGACGCGGGGTGGATTCATGGACTTAAACTGGTCGCAGTCGCGGTCGTTGCACATGCCATAATCGGTATGGCCAAAAACCTGACGCCAGATAATAGACGGAAAGCCATTGCGTTATTCGCACTCATCGGTACATTGCTGTTCCAATCGGCTTTCACACAAGTCGGCGTCATACTCGTCGCGGCCTTCATTGGATTTCTATTATATAAGCATCAAGAAATGGACGATGATATGGATGCAGGCTTCCCTATCTCAAAAAAAATTGCGGCATTTTGTCTGCTTTTATTTTTCACATTACTATTCGCATTGCCGATTATCCGCGAATGGACCGGTTCTTATTGGATCGCCCTGTTCGATAGTTTCTACAGATCAGGTGCTCTTGTGTTCGGTGGGGGCCACGTCGTCTTGCCGTTGCTTGAACAAGAATTCGTACCGACGGGATTCATTAACGAGGAATCGTTCTTAGCTGGTTATGGGGCGACACAAGCAGTTCCAGGTCCCTTATTCACATTTGCGGCGTATTTAGGAACCGTTATGAAAGGTTGGACAGGTGGTCTTTTCGCTACTTTCGCCATCTTCTTACCTGCTTTCCTACTCATTCTAGGTGCCTTGCCGTTTTGGGATAGCTTGCGTAAAAACCCGAACATTAAAGGCGCTATTATGGGTGTCAATGCAGCTGTTGTCGGCATTCTAATTTCCGCTTTCTATTTACCAATCTGGACAAGCTCCATTTTCGAGCCCGTGGATTTTGCGATTGTTGCAATTCTATTCAGCATGCTTGCCTATTGGAAGCTTCCGCCTTGGATTGTCGTTGTTACCGGCGCATTAGCTGGATTGGTTTTAGGAATGGTGTAATGTGAAAAGCAGAGTCCATGTAAGCGGACTCTGCTTTTTCTACTTATAATGTCTCCATGAAAACCGTCACAATGATTCCTAATATCATCCCTACAACGAACGTCGCCGTGAATAAAATAGTCCGTTTCAACACCTCATCCTCTCGATACATTGTTCCTTTAATGTATTACGGAGAGGGACAAGATATGTCGCTTACCGACTCGACTTTAGTTTCTATTCTTCATTTCCCAGCTAGCAATTCCTGAATCCAACCGGATAATGTTTCCTTATCGACAAACGGTGCCAATTGTGAAATGATTTCCGGATTAAGCTTCCCAATTTCCTTTGCACTTACAAGTTTTTTAAGATTGTCACGACCCATAAAAGGTGCAAGTGAAACAAGATAGTTCGAATCCAATTCGCCATCCACCACTTGTTCCACCAAGCGGTTCAGCATGTCCCTACTACAAAACGGCGCCAAACTGACAACGATGTCCCACTGCAGATTTTCGTGTATCACTTTCTCAATCAGTTGATCTACACGCTCCCGTCCTATAAAAGGAGCCAAAGAACGCACAGCTTTTATATCCACATCACCTATAGTTAACTTGTCCATTAACTGATTTAGTACATCTCTTCCTAAGAAAGGTGCTAAGCGGCGAATTGTTTTCACATCATAATCCTCTTCCATTGCCTGTAGAACCAACCCATCCAGTAGCTCAGTTTCCAAAAACGGTGCTAGTTTTACGAGTAAATCGGATTTAAACAAATGCTGATCGACTCGCTCCGTCACTTCCGATAATTCACTTGCCTTCAGTAAAGGTGCCACCTCGACCAGTCCATCCAAATCCGCTTCCCCCCTATTAATCATGTCGGCAACGACTTCTCGGCGCCCCTGCGTGAAACTGGTCATCATCCCGCCAAGATTATGCACGTATGTCGGACTATCGTTTGTATCTCCTGCATTCATCAACTCATCCACTGACACACCAAATAATTGACCAACGTTTACTAACGTTCCAATATCAGGAAGAGACTCTCCCCGTTCCCACTTCGACACCGCCTGATGACTCACATTTAACCGGTCTGCAACTTCCATCTGTGTCATATCTTGCTCTTTTCGTAACTTTGAAATATAACTTCCAATCTTTCGCATATCCAACATCCCCAAAAACCTCCCAATAATTTTCAGCGCGCACTGTTAGCTTTAGCCTAGCATATAGTTTCCGGATAGCGTATCAACTGTTGGTTGAATCAAGGATTCTACTGGGCATAGAATTTTCAAAAAACCATTCTTCTCATTGGGAACTGGCATATTTAAACGGAAATACCCCATCCTATCTAAACTGCTAACAATAAGATGGGGTATTTCTTATTACTATTTTTAAAAGCCTGCGTGCTTACTCCAAGATTATTCCATATATTCCACCACTACCTCATAGCATCTGTCTTTCGTCAGTGTCGCTTGGGTAGCTACGTACTCAAGCGGCTCCATTGAACCGCCTTGAAATTTTAACGAAGCCTCTTTAGCGGTTACGTCTCTCGCCTCTAGCCAGTCCAGTTGCTCGATCCTTAACTTCTCCATCTCGTCCGTAGTGAGCTGAGTTTTCAGCACTTCATAAATTTCATTTAGCGCCTCATCCCATCTCTTTAATCTCGCCTCTTCTTGTTGGATCATATCCACCGTTGTCGTTTTAGCTTCTTCTTTCTTATCCGCTTCTTCCATGGCATTTAGCTTATCGAGGTAATCTTCTTTGCTAGTCGCTGGACTAATCTCCTCGTTTTGCACTTCCGTACTTTCATCCGTAACATTTTCTGTTACCTGTCCATCCCCGTTTTCTTCTTTTGGTGATTCGTCAACTGCAGGAACTGTACAAGCAGCCAACAGCATGGCTGAAAGCGTTAGTACCAGTATGCTTTTCATGAGACACTACCTTTCGATTACAGCTAAGTTTGGATGAACAGGTGCTTAACGCACACCAACCAACGTCACATACACAATTACCGGCAATGCGCTCACAATTCCGAGCATGACGAGCACCTTCCCTTTCGAAAAACGTCTTGCTCCATTGAACAGATTGACGCCCATAAGTGCCAGGATAAGAGGTATGAATGCTTTATTGAATCCTGCTGGAATGGCTAAAGCGAGGATGCCGATAATCGTCGCAAAATGAATGATGCGTTGAGCACGCGTTCGTTTTTCATTTTTCATTGTACGTCTTCCCTACTTTCACCTTGTCAGCCCTCTAACATTTCCATATATCGGATTTCCTTACCGTTCACTATCGCAATGTAAAGAGGCGTATCTGTCCGGTATATTTTCGTGCCTACTGGTAACTTATTCGATGTACCATTTTCAAATTCCTGTGCACTGTTGGTTTGCTTTGTAATTTCACCGACTTCTTCACCTAGCGTATACGCCAATTCTTGTACCCATTCCACGTCTTCCATATTCGAATGGACGATACCATTCAATAAAAAAATGTCGGCATTCTCGTATTTCAAATAATCTTTCGGAGTAGGATTGCCAATTGCCTGCGGTTCGGATGGAGCCACCGGATTGGTACACGCCGCCAACAATACGAGCACAGTCAAAACAGATGATAGAAATAGATTCCTCTTCATGTCAGCATTGCCTCCTCTATCTAGTTACGAAAATTATACTATAACCGCTAGATGTT
Organism: Sporosarcina oncorhynchi; assembly: GCF_033304615.1. Classification (GTDB taxonomy): domain Bacteria; phylum Bacillota; class Bacilli; order Bacillales_A; family Planococcaceae; genus Sporosarcina; species Sporosarcina oncorhynchi. The sequence goes on from NZ_CP129118.1 coordinate 3,279,393, forward strand.
GTTTGACTTTTTAATCTTCATTTAAAATCATCCCACTTAGAAAGTCAGGGAACTCTGCCTCACCCTTCAAATACTCTTTAAGAGATAATGGAATGGGCTCACAATTCCCGCCAATTCCTATAAGCAAGGATAGATCATTTGGTGAATAAACAACCGTGTGTAACGTGCCAAAGTAGTTCTTATAATCCTGATAAAACAAAGGTGAGTCGGTATCATTGAAGTGTTCGTAGGCCGAGAACGCCGTCATATCTTTATTCAATAAACTACTCACATGCAGCATTCGTTTCTTCGAACTCTCAATTACGTCTCTGTTCATCCCCATCAATTCTGCTGAACCAAAATGATTTGTACAGATTAGTGGATTCTTCACCTTGACGAATACCTGTTCAGGAGATGCTTCTACGAGAACCGCTCTCCCGCTCGAATCCGCCATTGAGTAGTTATAACAATAACCATGCGGAATCGACTTGATCAGACTCGTAGCCTCCTCCACATTCGCACAGTTGTCTAGCAGCATCCTTACAATCGTCGTCGCCATGAACCCCTCACTTCGATGATCACTATTCACAAAGTGGAGACCGACGACAAGGCCTTTCTCATTCATCCCGTCCAGCCTACCGATCACCTGTTGACTAAACCCGACACTGCTATAACCATCTTGCGGCTGCGTGAAAACAAGTCTCGCATCATACAACTCCGGACTAAAATCATAATTACGCACATAATAGCCATTTTGCACGAATGCTGTGCAGCCCATCGAAGGAAATGCCAGATTAAATCCGCTATATAATCGAACGGCTTCATCGGGATCCATCTCCACACTTTCGGCTATGCCTTCTAATTCGTTCAACAGAGTAGGTGAAAAACGTTTCAATGAAAACTTGGCTGTTTCACTATTGACATCAACCGCCATTTCACGGAGTTGCTCAAGCTGGTTAGATAAATGACTGTCCCGTATTTCTCTTCCTTGCTTCACCCCGATAGAGTAGGCGTCTCCCTTTAAATCTACAACCTTTACGAACAACTCCTTATATCGATTCATTTACCATTCTCCCCTCTCCGTCATTTCTATGACCGGCAACAGCAGATCGACAGTTGCCAAATTGGCTCCCCGATACCACTCCAGCAATGGGCCAAACGGTTGCCATCCATGGTCTTCGGCATACTTTAATAACTTTTCATACCCAGACCGAATATCATCGAAAGAACCCGTAAATGGCATTGCAATATACATCGCAGGCGCCACTTTTTCGATACGAGCATTCCCTGTAAGCCCTCTAAAATCCGCATCTACCCGAACACCAAAACCAATACTTGCTTCAATCAAATCTGAACCCGACTCGTATTTCAAATAACTATTTTGAATCATAACCTTATGCTTCTTCAATTCCGCTACTCTTTCCATGAAGTGCTCACGAAACTGCCCGATGCCTGAAGTCGCTCGAAACCAGATAACCGATTCTTTAGCTTTCTCTATCAAATATATCTTGTCATCAAGTGAGTCACTTTCCAAATAACGCAAACTTGCAGCTAATACGTCCTGTTCATTTTGATCGTCCGAATCCACTCACTCATCATCTGTTGTCGCTCTATTTCACTCGCTTCATTTACATATCGTTTAATGTCCGTAATCGCTATATCTGCCATCCGCAAACTCGCTATCAACCGGACAATTTCAACTTGCCCCTCCTCATACAACCGATACCCACTCGCATTTCTCTTCACAGCGCCCAATAAACCTTCCGATTCATAATACCGAATCGCACTCTTCGCAATGCCAACCCTTTCCGAAAACGCCTGTATCGTCAAGAACTGCTCCACACTGAACACCCCCTAGTTCTGATAGTACACCTTGAAGTTACTTGAAGGTCAAGGGGGAGATAGAATATGAGATATTTGATTGACAGTGCATTAGCTGCATGAAAAGATTGAAGGAGAAGTTACATAGGATATATCTGTAACTTGCAGTAATCGATTTTCACAGATTCTAATTGAGGGTTTTTCTGCCCAATAGTTTGTCTACGTTAAACAATCTATTAAATAATTTTTTAGCCAAATAAACCCAGTGATTTTACCATATACAATATTTTTGAACAATTTAGTATTGACTTATACATTCACACAAAATATAATACAATCTAACTGGTCCTACCAGTATACCAGTCAAAAGGGGGAGCGTTATGGGAATAGCAACGATAGCTTTAATAGTTTATGTACTGCTTATTATTGCCTGGGTGGTAATAGTAAAACGAAATATTGGAGAAGCAATGATTGTAGGCTTTATTGTAACCGCTTTATTTGGGGGAAAAGAAGTATTCACATTGATAAAAGATGGATTCATTTTCGGTGCCACACATGAGGTCCTGTTTGCTGCAATGTCCTTCGTTTTTATGGCATTTTTGATTGAACAAACAGGATTGATTGAGAAGCTCATTAATATACTAAACTCAGTATTTGGTAAATTACCTGGCGGAGCAGCTTATGTTGACACGATCGCATCAGCAATCTTCGGTACTATTTCCGGCTCGGGCTCCGGTAATACTGCAACTGTAGGTGCTATTACAATTCCTTGGATGAACAAGTCCGGTTGGACAAAAGAACAGTCTGCTACAATTGCAGCCGGGAATGCCGGAATGGGTATATCCTTTCCACCTAACGGCTCAATGTTCATCTTGTTGGGAGCAGCTTCAATAAGTGCTGTAGTCACAGAAGGTCAATTATATGTAGCATTATTTATAGCAGGATTTTATACATTAATTTATCGTTTAATCGTCATTTTTTGGTTTGTTAAAAGAAGTAAGATAAAAAAAGTTGAAAGGGCAGGTCAAGATTCCTTTATTGGTTCCTTAAAAAAAGGATGGACCTCTTTAATCATCTTCTTGGGCATCTTGATTCCCGTCATGGTCACAATTGGTCCTGTCTCTGAATTTATTGAGGGAACAATCATTAGTAAAGAAGCTTTAAAATCCATTTCAATTATCGTCTGGGTCCCAATGATTATTACGTTGATTACAATTATTGTTGGATGGAAGTCAATTCCGAAACAACCAAAAGCTTTTATGAGCTTCTTGGAAAAGTCTATCCCAAGTTTTGGTTTAATCGGAGTAATCCTTTTGTTCTCATTTTCTGCGAGTGATGTGTTAAAAAGGATAGGATTAGCTGATGAGCTCGGAACAATGATGGGCTCATTAGATTTATCGCCAGGATTAATGGCGCTAATTGTTGGGTTGTTAATTGTCATAGTAGCAACTCCACTAACTGCTACAGCTACAGTAACTGCCATAGGTACAGTTGCTTTCACTGCATTAGTCTCATCAGGGATTGACCCGGTAGTAGCGGCTGTTGTCGTATTAGTATTCGCTTCAACAGAAGGGGCTTCTCCTCCAGGTGGTGCACCGATCTTTATAGCAAGTGGAATTTCAGGTGCTGATCCAGTAAAAACATTCGTGCCCCTGATTGTATACTATGTTATTCCGATTGCATTCATTGCATGGTTATTGGCTGTTGGTTGGTTACCACTATTCACTTAATCTGATAGGAGGAGTCTTATGAAAACAGTATTCAACATTTCTTTAATCATATTTATCAGCGTTGGCCTACTCATGGTAATAGGACAAATGGTTGGCTTACTCTTCATGAATTCAGAGGTTGTGTTAAAAAGTAAAGACCTCTTAGAATTTCCGGCGTATCTATTTAGTTCCATAGCAGCAATTTTAGGATTTATTTTGCTATATCGTAAGGACAAAACAGCTTAAGAAATTCATACAGTCGATCAATTTGCTATACTTATATTAAAAATAGCAATGGAGCGAACGATATGAAAATCGAATACACAAGGCTTTATGAACAAGTTATCAAGATTTTTAAAGGTAAAATCGAATCCGAAGAATATAAATTAAATGAAAAACTCCCTTCTGAGAGGGCGTTAATTCAAGAACTCGGCATCTCGCGAGGAACACTCCGGGATGCACTTAGAATTTTAGAATCGCAAGGTATTATCGAAACGATACCAGGTGGGGGAAGAATTCTACGAAAGCAAATTTCTAATTTAAGTCTCACTGAAAGAAACTTTTTAACCGACATGAAGAAAGCGGAAATAGTGGATTTAATTGAAGCTAGACAAATAGTAGAATTGGGCATCATCGATATTATTTGTAGAAATGACAATTCAGAAGAGTTGAGAGCGTTAAGAAAGGATCTCATCTTAATGGCCCAGAAGAAAAAAGAATATGATTTTCACTTGTCATTAGCCAGAATTACAAAAAATATGGCTTTGATCTCTTTTATCGAATTAAATATTGACTTAATTAATGAAGCTAGAGAACATAGCTTCAGCAAAGAACAGTTTTCGTCTAAAGTTAACGAAGAGCATTTACGAATTATAGACGCTCTTATCGATAAGGACTGTGAACTTGCTAAAAACAACTTGAGAACACATTTCGAGAACATTAAATACAGAATAGAAAAGTAGGGATTTTATGGAACAAAGACTTTATCGCTCTAGATTAGTCCTACCAGTAAATGAACCTAAATTTATAGAGAAAGCACATACAAGAAATGCCGACTTGTATGTACTGGACTTGGAAGATAGCATTCCTTCTTCCAATAAAGCAACGGCTAGAGACTTAGTTAAAAAGTCAGTCGATATGCTGAAGACAAAAGAGTTGGTCGTATATGTGCGCGTCAATAACGATCAAAACTTGGAAGAAGACCTGCTTGCAGTGTCGAAATCAACTGCCAATGGAATTGTACTTCCAAAGGTTGAAAGTGCAGAAGAACTACTAAAAGTATTGAGTTTTCTCCAAAAACACATGGATCCTGAGCAATATGCAACATTCAACATCAGCATTTTAATAGAAAGCATTAAAGGCTATACCAATTTAGAAGAAATTCTTAGTTGTTCGTCCAAGATCGATACAGCTTCGTACGGAATGGAAGACTTAACTAGTGAGTTCAATTTTATTTATAGCCCTGAAACCGAAAAGTACTTAGATTACTTGCGTATTAAACTAATTATGCTATCGAAATTAAATGGAATAAAACCAATGGGATTAGTTGGTTCCATTACAAACTTCAAAGACTTGGTGGCATTCAGAAAAAGTGCCGAGAAAGCATACGAGATTGGGTATGAAGGGAGCAGTTGTATACACCCTGCCCAAGTAGCTATATTAAACGAATCATTTGCGCCATCAAAGGAATCTTTAATTCGTATGCAAGAACTTGTCGCTGTATTTGAAGAGGCAATTCAAAATGGAAGAGCCTCTACGACATTCGAAGGAAAGATGATTGATTATCCACACTATGAAGCCTCGAAGAAAACACTGATACAATACGGTTTTAGTGAAGGGAGCAAATAAGATGAGTGAACTTTTACCGTTGAAAGATTTAAAGATCGTTGACATCTCTACCATGTTAGCTGCTCCTTGGGTAAGCACACATCTTGCGGATTTCGGAGCGGAAGTTCTAAAAATTGAACATCCAGTTTTCGGGGATCATGCAAGAAGATATGGCGCTCAAAAAGGTGGACAATCCGTTTTTTGGAAGAGTTTGAATCGAAATAAAAAATCAATCACTCTTAACCTGAGTAAAACTGAAGGTCAAGATATTCTAAAAGAAATTTTAAAAGACTCCGATGTTTTAATTGAAAACTTCCGACCTGGAACACTAGAAAAGTGGAATTTATCTTGGGAGGAATTAGAGAAAATAAACCCTGATTTAATCTTATTGCGAGTTTCAGGCTTCGGACAAGAAGGTCCATACTCCAATCGCAGAGGATTTGGAACTGTAGCAGAAGGGATGAGCGGGTTTACATCAATCAATGGCGAGTCAACTGGTCCACCCATTTTACCAGGGATCCCTTTAGCCGATGGGCTTAGTGGGATAGCTGGCGCTCTGATGATTATGATTGCAACCTATTCCAAACAGAATAACGGAACAAGGGGCCAAGTAATTGATCTATCCTTATATGAACCCTTAATGAGACTATTAGAGCCTCATCTACTGGCTTACGATCAATTAGGAGTCGTTGCCCAACGAGTCGGAAATGGGAGTTCACAAACTGCGCCAAGAAATTCCTATTTAACAAGAGACGATAATTGGGTTGCATTATCAGCAAGTGCGCAATCCATATTTGAAAACTTGTGTCGCGCCATTGATAGAGAAGACTTACTACAAAACGAAAAGTTTAGTACGAACAAAAATAGATTGAAGCATGTAAAAGAGCTAGACAAAATCATCTCTGAATGGATTGGCGAAAGAGATTTGACAGATGTCGTGAATATTCTAAATGATAGTGGTGCAGTCGTTGGCCCGATGTATGACGTGGCTCAAATTTACTCAGATCCACATTATCAATTTAGAGAATCCTTTATTAAGGTTGAAGACGATGAGTTTGGTGAAATGAATATGCCGAACGTGTTGGCCAAGCTTTCAAAAACACCCGGTAAGGTTAATTCATTAGGCCCCAAGTTTTCCGAACATACAATAGAATATCTTTCTGAACATCTTCATCTCAGCAAAAATGAAATTGAAGAATTGAAGAAAGACGGAATTATTTAACAAAATTCAAGGCTAGTATCCCCTTCAATCGATTGAAGGGGGTACTTTTCGATTCAGTTCAGTTATTTAATATGGCTTTATGTGTGTAGAAAAGAAATAGCCAGCCGGCAATAAATGAATAATTGCAAGCTAACCATGTGCTTTACTTCTCCCTATTTCGTTTTTCATCAAAAACCCTAGCGTGAATGTGATTAGCATGAAGATATACGCATTGAATATAATCGTCGTCCCATTACTCATGAATGGCAACAGCCTAGCTGCACCGAAAACAAACGCGAGCATATAGTGCTGCGATAACAATGCCAATTCCATACTCCTTGATGCACTATCCAGCACAATAAATTGCCAAACGAACAAGATGAAAGAAATAAGCCATGCTACATTTCCTAGCAAGAAACTTTTCCAGGCTGCCATATTCAACTTAGAAAATCGGAAACCGACGTAGAACCAGAATACGAGGAATACCAACTGCGCGAAAAAAGGCGATAACGGTATCATTAAATTATTTACTAGAAATCCGTAAGCTAAAGGAATTAATATCAACACAATATAAAATATGTAACTTTTTTTGCTGTTCATGAAATCACCTCTCCTTTCCTAGATTCGGCATGTAGCACGAAAACACCTCACATCTTCCGCTCTTCGAATATAATCCTTCAAATACTCCGCAGCCTCAGGATGAGCATACACCTCTTCAGACGTCATCCAAAACACAGCCGCCACCTCATCAGCACTGACTGCGTAAGGCTCACCACTGAATTCCTCGCATAAAAAGATCACATTCACAACCGGCTCCCCCTGGTCCGTCACGAAGCTTGTACTATGCACATAACGCGGGCGCCCCTCAATGACTAGTCCCACTTCCTCCGCCACTTCCCGCACAATCGTATGCTCTAAAATATCTGGTGAAGCCCCTTCCAACTCAACTTTTCCACCAACTAACCCAATCCCACCAGGCGCGTGTTCTTCCTTCTCGCTTCGTTTGCAAAGTAAATAGCGGCCATCTTTGTATAGGGCTGCTTCAGTGTTAACGATGAACATTTTAATCACTCCAAACTTACTTCTTTGTAATCTATCTTCCCGATTAATCAGGGAATGTCCTGCCTTATGATAAGAGATTAAGAAAAGCAGAGCTCCAAGAAAATCAGCTCCGCTTCTTGGCAGATGATACAATGAATCCCGCGAACTAGAAAAATTTCCAATACGCAAATGAAAAATAAGTTCATTTCAGCAAACTTTGATCTTGATCTTTTTGTCGGAATAGGTTATAATGGAGAAAAGGACCGAAAGGGTGTTCGAAAATGTCTGACAGCAATACTTTAAAGGTCATTGAATTATTCGCTGGCGTTGGTGGTTTTCGCCGAGGATTGGAGAAAGCTAATTCAAGTCTTTTCGACGTCGTTTGGGGTAACCAATGGGAGCCTTCCAGAAAGGCTCAAGATGCTTTTGATTGTTATGCACGAAACTTTCATAGTGGAATTCACAGTAATGAAGATATCGCAACTGTAACCAATGATACATTCCAAGAACTAGCCCCGGATATGGTAGTAGGAGGATTTCCATGCCAAGATTACTCCGTTGCTCGAACTCTTTCAGGAGAACAAGGGATTCGAGGAAAAAAAGGGGTACTATTCTGGGAAATTAAAAGAGTTATCGAAAGCGCACATCCAAAGTATGTATTACTGGAGAATGTCGATAGATTGCTCAAATCACCTTCTTCTCAAAGAGGTCGGGATTTCGCTGTCATGTTGGCAACTTTCCGTGATTTAGATTATAGCGTGGAGTGGCGTGTAATCAACGCTGCCGAATATGGTTTTGCACAAAGAAGAAGAAGAGTTTTTATCTTTGCATATAAAAATGGGATTCCTTTCGAAGACACTCAACGGGAACTAGAAGACAGCAATATTGTTTTTGAAGAGGGATTCTTTGCAAAGTCATTCCCAGTAAATAAGGAACCCTACAAAAACCGAGTTGACACAGATGTACTTCCCGAAGATATTGTTGATATTTCGGACAGTTATTCACTGAACTTCCATACTGCAGGTATCATGAGAAATGGAGGAATATACACCGCCCATGTTGATCCCGTATTGGAGAAACCCATCCCACTGAAAGATATACTCATAGACGAGAACCAAGTTGAGGACAAATTCTATCTTTCCCCTGAAGAAGAAGAAAAGTTCCGTTATCTAAGAGGGCCAAAGAAAATTGAGCGGACAACTGCGGACGGGCATAAATATAGCTTCTCCGAAGGCGGTATGTCTCCAATGGATGAACTGGACAAGCCTGGCCGGACTATGCTGACTAGTGAAGGATCCATCAATAGAAGTACCCACATAGTCGAAGTGAATGGGCGAAAACGTTTTTTGACGCCTTTGGAATGTGAAAGATTGAACGGTTTCCCCGATCATTGGACAGCTGGAATGTCCAATCGAATGAGATATTTCTGTATGGGAAATGCACTTGTAGTTGGGCTTATTGAAATTATGGGCAAACGTATTGAAGAGATTGAAAAAGAAAGCCGTCCTACTGATATTCAATTGGAACTAACTTTAAGCTGATACTTAGGTATCGGCTTTTTTTGTGTTAGAATATTGGAAACGATTGGTAGGGGGGATGTCTTTTGCATTATAAAAGTGAAGAAGAGTTAATGTATAAGGCTCGGCAGGCAGAAGGAAGAACATTCGGTGATATTGACCAAAGCGGCAGAATAGAAAATGAAAGATCCAAGGGTCAATTAGGTCAGATAATCGAAGAAAGCTTTTTCGGCTATCAAGTGAACTCCATTAGTGAGCCGGATTTTGCACATCTTGGAATTGAATTGAAGGTAACACCTGTCAAAGAGAATAAAAACGGCACTCTCTCAGCAAAAGAAAGATTGGTTCTCAATATCATCAATTATATGTCTGAAGCGAATACCACATTTGACACATCAAGTTTCTGGAATAAAAACAAGGAAATCCTATTGATGTTTTATAAATGGCTTCCTGAAGTAAAAAGAGCAGATTACAGGATTATCAAGTCCCATCTACATAAATTCACCGAAGAAGATTTGGAGATTATCAAACAAGATTGGCAGTTAATCAATAATAAAATCAAGGCAGGTCTTGCTCATGAGCTTTCTGAGGCAGATACAAATTACCTTGCAGCAAGTACGAAGGGTGCAAATAAGAACTCATTAAGAGCACAACCATTCAACAACGTTTCTGCTATGCAACGAGCATACTCACTTAAGCAAAGCTATATGACTGTTCTAATTAGAAAAATCATTTCCCAGGATGACTTAGTAAGAATCACATCCCCTGCGGAACTCAAAAAGAAGACCTTATTGGAAATCCTCAATGAAAAATTTCAACCATTCATAGGAAAGTCGTTGGATGAAATTTCTGCAATAGCCGGAATAGAGGTGAACCATAAATCGAAAAGCTTCCTTCAACTCTTTATTAGCAATCTATTGGGAATCAAGGGTACAAGACTTGAACAAATTGACGAATTTGCGAAGGCTAATATTCAGTTGAAGACAGTTAGACTTGAACCAAACGGAATTCCAAAAGAACATATGTCATTTAGAAATATCGACTTTGTCGAATGGGCAAATGAAAACTGGGAAGACAGCTGGCTGAATGAATACTTTTCGGAAACAAAACTACTGTTTATTGTTTTTAAATACAAAGAGACAGCAAAGGAAAACCCAAATAGGAAACTGTTTTTCCAAGGAATAACTCTGTGGAACATGCCTATGTCTGAAATCGAAGGCAGATTAAAAGATTTCTTTTCCCATGTACAGGATTTGATTCAGGAAGGGATTGAACTTATGCCTGTGCGACAAAAGACAAGAACTATCGTCAATAATAACCTTCCGAAGCCGAAATTTAATGGGTTATGCCACATACGTCCGAAAGGCAAAGATGGTAGTGATCAGGTTCCGTTACCAGACGGACGGATGATTACTAAGCAGGCGTTTTGGTTGGATAAGGAAGTAGTTGGACAAATCATCAAACAGCCGGGAAAAGATTAAATATCCGGTACATCAAGGTCATTATTCAGTATCTAACATCAGCTTTTTGTCGAAAATTACTTTCCGTTAGTAATATATAATTACCTACTAGAAAGAAGGCAAAATATTTCATGGAATTTGAAGCTTATTCACACCGAAATGGATTACTAGTAATGGCACATGACACAGATTGTCTTCCATTGTGGAACGAAATAAAAGATATCATAGACAATATTACCGAAAAAGATATTATTAATCTTCATTTTACTAGTTATATCAATAAGCAAAAGAGTATTTCTATGGCATTAAATGTTCTACTTAAACAACGCTTCATGGCAAATAGGTGGTTGAAGGAACCTTATATCTTTAATGACAGTAGGTATAAGAATAAAAACTGGAGACTGGACTTTGCTAAAGAACCTATATCAGTAGAAGTTGCATTTAATCACTCTGGGAGTGCGGCATGGAATCTTATGAAACCTGTTATTGCCAGTGAACTAAACCATGTACAAAAAGCAGTTCAGTCTAAAATAGGAGTAATAATTTGCGCTATGGATGAAATGCGAAGTGTTGGTGGCTTTGACAATGCAGTGGGTACATATGAAAAATATATTGATTATCTAAAACCATTAAGGGTTCAGCTTACAACTCCTCTAGTCATTATAGGGCTAAAAAAGCCAACAAGTTTTGAGATAAAAACATTTAAAGTATCGTCCAATAAAACTTTAGGTAAAATATTTCTCCTCCCACGGAATGTTGAACTTAAAAGAATAACAATAAACGGTAAATATCTTGTGAAAAACAATTATAGTTCTTATCAAGGTTCACTAACACCGGTACTATCCATGCGAATGAAATATAAAAGATTACTTTAAGAATCACTTAAGGTAATAGGATGGTAAGAGTGACCGAACTGGTTTAGACACCAGCAGCCAAGCAAAAAAGGAAAGGACAATCCTTCTATGCAAGTTCGAAAATGTTAATTGAACAAATTCACTTCAATCAGGAGTTTTCTTGTATAAAGTCAGCATCAGTATATCCCACCTCCAATTGGTTTCCTTAACCGAAAACAGGAATGAAGTGTTACGCTATGTACGCTATGATACGGGATTCTACGCCGATGGCCGAGATGAAATCCACGGAGCACTAGTGCGCGTCTGTGGATTTTTTGTATATTTCAGAACGATACAGATGATTTATGGTAGAATAAATTCAAAGTTAAGGAGTTGAGTGGAATGGCGGAGACGGATTCTAATCGGAAACTCATGATTAAAGAGGTCAGTCATTGGGAAGGTCAATGGGAGTTAATTGATGGTATTCCTTATAATATGGCGCCCGCCCCATCACCTTCCCACCAACGAATTGTAGGCGAGTTATTTTTTGCATTGCGCAGTTATTTTGGGAAAGATGGTTGCTCAGTGTTTGTCGCACCTTTTGATGTGCAACTGGATAATTCGGATGACTTTACGGTTGTTCAACCGGATGTATCTGTTTTTTGCCTAAAGGAGTTAATTGGTGAGCGTCGTGCGATTGGATGTCCTGATCTAATTGTGGAAGTTTTGTCCCCTTCGACTGCACTTAAAGATCGAAACCAAAAATTCAATTTGTATGAACGTGCTGGTGTTCGGGAGTATTGGCTTGTAGATCCGCTAAATCGGACAATCGAGGTGTATGGGTTGTCGGATGGTCGTTATGCGAATCGCGGCGTTTTTGGTAGTGCAAATACGTTAAGCTCTTTCATTTTCTCTGAGCTGCAGATCGAATTGAAAGACATTTTATATGATTGAACTCGCATACTCCACTCAAATCTGGATACGCTAACCGCAAACAGGAATGGAGTGTTGCGTTATGATGCCGGATCGTACGCCGATGGCCGAGTTGAATGATGAGCAGTTGAAGATGCTGAGTGAGATGGAGGACGAACTTGGAGTGACATTGGTCGCTTATGAGAGTTCAATGCATGAGACGAATCATATCGTAGAGTCGGACGTTTGAAGGCAAGGGCTATCTATGGATAGTCCTTTTTTTAATGTGGGGTTCATTTTGATTTATCAACACGAAAGATGATGAGTAGTAATAGTAACTCAGAGGGACGGGAAAGAACTTGTTTAATGTATTGACTGGCCGGAATTTGCACGATTATGGGACTTTAAAGCTCGCTTTATGTACCGATTCGCCAGCTCTTGCACGACTACGGGACTTTAAATGACATTAATTAAGCTATCAGGGACAACCGGTCTTACACGGATTGTCCCTGACTGCATTTTAGTACTTATTCACGTTCCAACGGCATTGAACAGCATCTGAACGATCCGCCGGACTTGATGATTTCAGAGAAGTCGATTTCGATGACTTCGAATCCGTGGGCGCGCATTGCTTTGTTTACTTCTTTGTTTTGAGGTTGGCTGAATACCTTTCCGTCCCCAATGGACAAAACGTTTGTGCCGAGTGAGAACTGCTCTTTGGCATTCACTTCAATTAACGTATACCGCTCAGACAACGTCTTAACCATTTCCGGATCTAACGCTTCAGGGAAAATGAGTGCGACTTCAGGTGACAAGATGTTGAATACACAATCCAGATGCAAATACTTCTCGTTGAACGGCACGCGGATAATATTGTGTTTCGGCAAATCACGTTGTATATTTTTTACCGCTTGTTCGGACGTTCTGCTGCTAATACCGATGTAAACATTGTCACCATCGACGATGACGTCTCCACCTTCAACACGGTGATCAGTCGTCTGGTAGTCAATATTTTCTTCTTCAAGAAAGTCTTCCAATGCTTCCTCTTCACCTTTACGAATGTCGCTCGCCATTTCGGCAACGAACACTTCATCCCCAACCGTGAAGCCGATATCACGTGTGAAGACTTGTTCTGGGAACTTTTCAGAAGTCGGCAGCTTAATTACTTCTACGCCATGTGCGCGCAAAAGACGTTCGAATTCTGTATGTTGTTTCATTGCTCTATCTATATCGATATTTTCGTCTTTGTATTTTTTCTGTACATCATTGATGACGTCTTCAATTGCCATATATTGCGGTTGGCACAGGATAACTCTTTTCAATGAATCATATTCTGTGTTGCAATGTGTTTTTGATTGATCGTCCACTGGGGAACTCATGCATTCATCCTCCACTTTCTTTTTAGGTCTAACCTTGTATTCCCTATTTTCATTGCGTGCAAACGTTTTCTTTTTAACTTACGTAGAATCAAGGATTTAAAAAAGCGTCGCAACCGTAAATGTCGCAACGCTTCAACCTGCTTTCAAATGATAAGTATTCTTTTAATTCCGCAAGTTATTTCCCGTATCTTGTCGATTTCCCGGGAAATACCGATTATTTCCTGCTTTCTGCTTTGCCGATTCCGTAGTAAATATCCATTTCGTTTTCTGGAACCATGCTGCCGCCTGTCGCCCAAACGAGGTGAGTCGCATTTGGTGAATGTGCAGAGGGCACTTCATTGCCGATTGTTTGAATAGCGCCTGTCATACCAGCAAGTGCGGATGGTTCCAAGCGAATTTCTTCTGTGTCTGCGATCAGCGTCAACAGTTCAAACATTGTTTCATCTGAGATGGTGTAACAACCAGCAAGTAATGGCTCCATCTTCTTTCCGACGAAAGCGGAGGGCGTGCCGACCGCGAGACCGTCAGCGGCGGTATGATTATCTAGACCGAAGTCGGCTACGGAAACTTGGTCATGCAATCCTGTCATCATACCGATTGTCATGCATGGTGCATGTGTTGGTTCCGCAAAGAAGCAATGGACGTTATCGCCGAATTGTAGTTTCAATCCGAATGCGACACCGCCTGGTCCCCCGCCTACTCCACATGGTAAATAGACGAATAACGGATGATCTGCATCGACAGTCTTTCCGAGCTTTTCCATTTGTGCAGCGAGACGTTCGCCTGCGACGGCATACCCGAGGAATAGGTCGATTGAGTTTTCATCATCAACGAAATGACAGAGCGGGTCTGCATCCGCCTGACGTCTTCCTTCTTCGACCGCTTTGCTATAGTCGTCCGCATATTCGACAACCGTCACACCTTTTTCACGCAACAGGTCTTTCTTCCACTGCTTGGCGTCCGCTGACATATGAACCGTAACATTGAAGCCGAGCTGTGCACTCATGATGCCGATGCTCAAACCGAGATTTCCCGTCGATCCGACAGCGATTTTATGCTTAGCAAACAGATTTCTGAATTCCGGTTCTGCAAATTTGGCATAGTCGTCTTCAGTTGTAATCAGTCCATGTAGCAACGCGAGTGTTTCTGCATGCTTAAGCACTTCATAGATGCCGCCACGCGCTTTAATAGACCCTGAAATCGGAAGGGCATTGTCCTGTTTGAGCAATAGTGTTCCGGGAATATCCGTGGCGTATTTGTCAGCAAGAGCTGTTTTCATCTTCGGAATTTCCGTTACTGGTGATTCGATGATCCCCCCCGCTTCCCGAGTTTCCGGAAAAACGGTTTGAATATACGATGCGAAACGCCTCAACCGCTCGCTTGCGTCCTTGACATCTGCAGCCGTAATGCCTGATTGGCTGATTCCTTCATCGCTATGACCATTTAAGGGATTTACCCATAGCACTTCGTTTTTGTCTATAATCTGTTGCAGGAGTGGTAATTTATTCAGCCACTCGGAGATTTCGTTTTGATTCATCTTCTATCGACCCCTTTGCTAGTTAAGAACGAGTTGCATCCAGTATAGCATGTTCAGGGCTGGTTATTGTTGACTCAACACATAGCTGTCAATCAATTCTCGTGTTAGTTCAAAGCGCGGTTTTATTGTGTCATCCCCATCCGCTGTGACACCGATAACGACCGTAATAACCCTTTCACCGTTATAGACACCAGTACTGGCAAAGCATGATTCAGCGAGTTCGGTGTAACCCGTCTTTAGGCCATCCATGCCGATCATTGCTTCAGGCATTCCTGGCAACATAAGGTTTGTAGACCATCGTTTGACGCCTGCACTCGTCGTGAAGTCCGTCAGACTTGTAAACTGCAAAACTTCGGGATGTTCTTCGATTAAGACGCTTGCAATCGCTGCCACATCACGTGCTGAAGCAAGATTTGTTTCATCCTCATCCAAACCTGTTGCATTGATGAAATGGGTCTGATCCAAGCCTATTTTTTCCGCATAGTTATTCATCTCTTCGACAAACAATTCCTCAGAACCGCTGACCACTTCTGCAAGGGCAATCGCTGCGTCGTTTGCGGAAATGACAGTCATGGCCGTGAATAATTCATTCACTGTATACGTATCTCCTGACTGCATGTCCAATTTCACTGCGTTCGCGGGTTGGTTTAACGCTGCTGTGGAGGGCGTGTAGAGGCTGTCCCAAGATATGCGACCGTCCTCTATCGCATTAAGGACAATATATTGAGTCATCATCTTAGACAGGCTCGCGATCGGTAACGCTGTCTTGGAATTGTCTTCATAGATGATTTTCCCCGTGCTCGCATTCAGGATAATGGCTGCTTTAGCATTTTGTGTAAGGGATACTGCTTCATTTTTCGGCATTAATACTAGGATAGCTAGTCCTGCAATGAGTAGAATCATAAGTACTTTCTTCATAAACTCACACCTTTTTAAGTAATAACTTTATTATCCTCTAGGAAGATGAAGATTCATGCATCTTATTTCTTAAGATTTACTGAAGGTTTGAAGATGCGCCCGCACACACCTCTAACCGGAGTTCAGAATATTCTAAGGATACAATGTCAGTGATGGTGGTGATTTCATTTTTCCAGTCATCAGTTGGGTTGCTGGATACTATATTGGAGATAAGGCCGATTCACGAAATGCTAAACGCTTGCGAAAGCAGGCTGCTGTAGATGAAGAGCAAGAAGAATTCGTATAATGGCGCAGTATGTTGTTCGCATCGCCTCTAGTTGAACAGGTCAGGACGAATGGGTTATGTGCATCCGTGGGCAATCCAAGGTTGGGGCAATGGGTCACAACGGTTCGAGGAGGGGTTCCTACAGTCGATGAGCAATCATTTCGACGGGTTCATTGCTGATTCAACGGGTTTGGAGAATTTGGCCGATCTGCAGATGTTTAAGTCGGGTTGGTTATACGTAACGCCCACACAACGCACTGCGTTAGCAGAAGTTGACATGTAAAAGTAGTAAAGAGAGATTGTGACTTCGCCAGTGGAGTTTCGTTGGCGGAGTCTTTTTGTGGGTTTTTGGACTTTTGCGGGGGAGTTATGGACTTCTGGGTGGACTTTTGGACTTCTGCTGGGAGTTATGGACTTTTGGCGCGGGGAGTTCCTGTTTTGGGACGTGCTTTGTCGCGTTGAGTGCTTTTGACCAATCAGCAATTACGTAAAAAGACTGCCAGCAATCGGCAGTCTTTTGATGTTCTTATAACTTTGTCCGGACATCCCATAGTTCAGGGAAGAATTGATGGTCGAGGACGGATTTTAAATAGTTCACGCCAGATGAGCCACCTGTCCCCGTTTTGAAACCGATGATTCGTTCGACCGTTTTCATATGGCGAAAGCGCCATTGCTGGTGGCTGTCTTCGATGTCGACGAGCTTCTCTGCGAGTTGATAGAGATCCCAGTATGTATCGACGTCCCGATATACTTCAAGCCAGGCTGCGGCTACGGTTGGGTCTCCTTCGTACGTGACGGAGAAATCGCGTGTCAGCAATGCTGGATTGATGGCAAATCCTGCACGTGATAAAGCGCGGATCGCGACATCGTAAATGCCAGGCGCTTGGAATGCCGCAGTTAAGCTACTCGCAAGCTCCGGATCTTTCTCGTAGATTTTCAAAATATGCGGTTGCTTGTAGCCAAGTGCGAATTCGATAAGACGGTTTTGGTACGACTGGAACCCTGATGCGCGGCCGAGACTATCGCGAAACTCCATATATTCGGCCGGCGTAAGTGTCGCGAGGACATCCCACGCCTGGATGATTTGTGTCTGCACGCGGGATACGCGCGCAAGCATTTTAAACGCTTCAGGCAATTCATCTTTCTCGATGGATTCGATAGCTGTGTTTAGTTCGTGCAAAATAAGTTTCATCCACAATTCACTTACTTGGTGGATGACAATGAACAGCATTTCGTCGTGATGGCCGGATAGTCGTTCTTGGCTGGATAGCACTTTATCCAAATGCAGATATTCACCATATGTCATATTGTCTTTAAAATCTGTATGGATGCCTTTTTCACTCATTTTCCTAGTCTCCTCACTACTGCGCGGACTGGACTTCCATCTGCCCCCGCAATTGGCAATGGCAATGCAATTAGTTCATACTCACCTTGCTCGACTTCATCCAGGACGATGTTCTCCAGGATAAGGACGTCATTCGCGTACAACGCATGATGTGCATCGAGTGTCTTACTATGCTCGGAATCGACGGACGGCGTATCGACACCAATGAGTTTCACACCGCGTTCTTTCAGTAATGGACCAATATCTGGACGCAATACAGTATATGATTGTGGAAACACATCCGCATTAGGGCGGCTGGAAGTTTTCAATAAAACACGCTCAGCCCCACCGAAATCGTGTGCTTCCAAGTTGGAATAACCAACGCTATCAAGACCCGAGACGTCAATGACGACCGCTTTTCCGATATAGACATCAATCGGCAGTTCATGCACTTTAATTCCTGCGTCATCATAATGAAAAGGCGCATCGATATGCGTACCCATATGGGTGCTCGTCGTCATTTTACCAATATTTACGGAACCGGTGTCCGCTTTAGCGAATGCAACTTCGTACGTGAAAGGTGTATCGCCAGGCCATTCGGCAATTCCATTATGCAATGTCTGTGAAATATCGATCCATTTACCCGTCATGCGACGACACTTCGCTTATTTTCAAACTGTTCATACCGTTTTTCATTCATGATTGTTTTTAGTTTCTGGACGGTATGCCAAATGTCTTCGTACGTATTATATAATGCGACGGGTGCAAGACGGATGCCGTTCGGTGCACGGAAATCTGGAATGACGCCGTCTTTCTTCAATGCTTTACAGATTCGGGCCGCTTCCGCATGCTCGAGCAATAAATGCCCCCCACGCGTTTCGTCCAAAGGGTTACCAATTGTGAATCCTGCTTCAGACAGTTCCTGATCAATCAGCTCCAGCATATAACCTGTCAGTTTCAATGACCGTTCACGTATCGCAGCCATGCCGAGTTCCTCGAACATTTCCAGTGAGCCTATTACCGGCGCGAGGCTTAACACATGCGGTGTGCCAATCTGGTAGGCACCTGAATCGATTGCTGGGTCCATTGTATGATCCATATCAAATTGCGCTTCCTTCTTCGAACCGAACCATCCGGCAAGTCCAGGCGCTTTACCAAAATTCTTCTCGTGAATGAACAACCCACCGACAGAACCCGGGCCGCCATTCAAATGCTTATACGTACACCAGAATGCAAAATCCGCACCCCAATCATGCAGGGAATGCTCGACAGATCCAACAGAATGGCAAAGGTCGAAACCAATTGGGATATTACGGTCATTCGCCGCTTTCGATAGTTTTTCCATATCAAGCACTTGTCCACTCCGATATAACACGGCTGGAAGTACAATTAACGCCACGTCTTCCGTCATCGCCTCAATTATCATGTCTTCATCAAGAAAACGGCCATCACGGCTTGCGACTTGGATTAAATGCGTGTCCGCATCATAGTCTTTTAAACGCAACTGACTTTTCAGTGCATAAATATCAGATGGGAAGTTCAATTCGTCAGCGAGGATTTTGGTTTTATTGCCGACAGGCTTATAAAACGTTGACACAAGCTGATGCAAGTTGGTTGTCGTCGAGCCTGTCGCAATCACTTCTGCGGCCGCCCCACCGACGAGTGGCGCCATTTTCTCTCCGATTGTCTCAGACATATAAAACCAAGGATGCTCCCCTTCTGTCCATCCATCGATTCCGAGTGTCTTCCAAGATTCCAACAGTTTGTATAATGTGCGTTCTGCCCGTTTGGATAACAAACCGAGGGAATTCCCATCCATATAGATTGTTTCTTCCGGTATGTAAAATTCGTTACGATAAGCTGCGAATCGGTCATTCGCATCCAGTTGCTGCGCTGCTGAAAGTGTATGTTGTGTCATCGTCATTCCCCTTTCCATTCCTGTTAAAAGCATAGCATATTTGTCGTATCTGCCGGTATGGAAAAAGACCAGCACATGGCCAGTCTTTATGTGTAAAACTTATTTGAACCAGCCTTTTTCCTTGAAGTGTGAAATCGCTTCAATTCGGTTGCCGACATTTAGTTTTTCAAGAATCGTCGATATGTAATTACGCACAGTTCCTTGCGTCAAATACAATTCACCTGCAATTTCCTTCGTCGTCTTTCCTTCAGCAACGAGTTCAAGCACTTGGCTTTCGCGGTCCGTCAACGGATTCACTGAGTCTTCTTCGTACGCGATATCGACAAGCTCGGGCGCATAAATACGACGGCCTTCGTCGATTGTGTGGATTGAATCGACAAGCTCCTCTATCGGGCTGTCTTTCAATAGATACCCGCGTACACCTGCTTTGCGTGCACGTTCAAAATAGCCTGCCCGTGCGAACGTTGTCAGGATGATGATTTTGGTATCCATCCCTTTAAGTTCTTCTGCAGCATCAAGCCCCGTCTTCACGGGCATTTCAATATCCATAATGCAAATGTCGGGTTCGTGCATTTTGACGAGGTTTACAGCCTCTTCCCCGTTACGTGCCATCCCGACAACTTGCATGTCATCTTCCATATTCAAAAGGGAGCCTAGTGCGCCCAACATCATTCCCTGGTCTTCTGCAATGACAATTCGAATCACGACTTCCCCTCCTCTACTTGATGTGTAATGACAATCGGCATACGAATTGTCAGTTTCGTGCCACGGTGTTCTTCAATATGAAGTGAGCCGTTGACGAATTCAAGTCGTTCACGCATTCCTTTCAGTCCACTGCTAACTGATTGTTGCTCTTTCATCCCGACGCCATTGTCATGAACAACGATTACCACTTCGTCTTCCGTCTGTATGAATGCGACTTCACACTCCTTCGCTTCGCTATGTTTAACGACGTTCGTCACGGCTTCTTTCAAGCACATGCTCAAGACGTTTTCCATATTGGACGGAAGTATAGTCGCAGCGGGCGGTACCCCTGTAACTTTCAGTTCAATTTCGCCCGCTGAAAGAATTTGGCGGACACGAATCATTTCATCCGTCAGTTTCGTTGCGCGCATGTCCGCAACAAGTTCACGCACTTCTTTCAATGCTGTACTTGCCGTCTGGCGGATATCAGCGAGTTCCCTTTCAGCTTCTTCTGGGCTTTTGGTGATCAATCTGCGTGCCAAGTCGCTTTTGAGACCGATCATCGATAATTTCTGTCCTAACGTATCATGCAAATCGCGTGCAATCCGCTCCCGTTCTTCAAGCAAGATGAGTTCTGAAATTCGGTCTTTCGCATCTTCCAGCTGACCTTCCAAATTCTCACGTCTGCCTCTGTTGTATAGATTGAACGGTAGCAGAATAACACCAATAACCGTAATAATGATGAAATGAATCTGTGGCAGAAACAGATTTAAGTCAATGAAAAACCCTGCAACAATGGCACCAATCGTTAGCGCAATATGTAGTCCATACATAATGAAAAAGCCGACTTTGTTACGAATGTTGCCGATGAAAATTGCTGTAAAAATCGAGAAATACACATAGCCGAACAATAACGTCATGACGACGCTAATGACGATTTCGAAACTAAGCCACATATAGACGATGCCGCTCTTTGACTTGAATGAAAAAAAGTAGGATATGAAAAAGAGAGCGAGCAACCCGATTCCGATTGAAATATCAAATGCCGACCATGATCTGAAAATGAAGAAAAACGGTAGCAGGCAGAAGATGATCCATGCGTAAATACTAAGCCATGGGCTTTTTGGTATGATTTTGTACCACTTGTGCATCTGCATCACCGCCCTTGTTCTTTCCATTGTACCAAAGACACGAATAGTGAAACAACCACCCCACGAATGGAGGCCACTGAAAAAGTACAATACTGTTGATTTGCGCTTCAGTCGGACGCGTTCCGCGGCGCGGGCGGTGAGCCTCCTCGTTCGCGGCGCTTCGCTCTGCTTCCTGCGGGGTCTCACCTGTCCCGCTTATCCCGCAGGAGTCGCCGACTTACGCTCCAATCAACGGAGACTGCCAGGAATCAGAATTGGTTTTTGAATAAGTTAGCTTGACGAAGTCCACTACCAGTAAAAATAGGTAGTGGACTTCGTTTTATTTGGGGTATAATTGCCGTATTACATTGAGGTGGTGTCCCGATGATTTCAACCCAAGAAACATTGAATCTAAGTCCATACATGGCAATCTACGATATTGTCGTCCCAAAAGATAATATGCTACGCCAGATTGGCGAGCTTGTCGATTTCACATTCATCCTTGATGAATTGAAAAACAAGTATTGCTTGGACAACGGACGCAATGCAGTCCCCCCAATTCGGATGTTCAAATATTTATTGTTGAAGTCGATCTTCGATCTTTCAGACGTGGATGTAGTTGAACGATCTAAATACGATATGTCCTTTAAATTCTTTCTGGACATGGCGCCGGAAGATGACGTCATCAACCCGAGTTCATTAACGAAATTCCGCAAACTTCGTCTTAAAGATGTAGGTCTATTAGACATGCTCATCTATAAAACGGTTGATATCGCGCTAGAAAAAAAGTTAATAACGAGTAAAACCATTATCGTGGACGCAACACATACGAAATCAAGATATAACCAAAAATCACCCAAAGAGTTCCTGATGGAGAAGTCTAAGAATGTACGAAAGGCAGTCTATCAAATTGATGAATCAATGAAGGAGAAGTTCCCGTCCAAAACCACTTCCAACGAAGTGCAGGATGAGTTGGATTATTGCCAGAAAGTCATCACTGTCATTGAAAAAGAAGAGCACATCGCCCGTATACCAGCTGTTCAAGAAAAATTGAATGTGTTAAAAGAAGTGGTGGAAGATTTCGCAGAACAGCTCGATTTCTCAACAGATCCCGACGCGCGTGTCGGACATAAAACAGCAGATTCTTCTTTCTTCGGTTACAAAACACATCTCGCGATCAATGATGAGCGATTGATTACAGCTGCGATTGTGACAACTGGTGAAAAAAGCGACGGAAAATATCTGCAGGAACTGATTGAGAAAAGCCAAGGAACAGGAATGGAAATTGATACGGTCATCGGTGATACCGCCTATTCAGAAAAAGACAACATCCATTATGCAAAAGAAAACAAACTTCAATTGGTGGCCAAGTTAAATCCTTCCATCACACAAGGTGGCCGAGCGAAGGAAGATGAATTCGAGTTCAATAAAGATGCTGGCATGTATGTCTGCAAGGCTGGACATATGGCCATTCGCAAAGCACGTACGAATAAAAAGAATGTAGGAAAGAATCAACGACAAACCTATTATTTTGACATCGAAAAATGTAAAACATGTCCATTTAGGGATGGATGTTATAAAGAAGGTGCGAAAAGCAAGACCTATTCTGTGACGATAAAATCGACAGAACATAAAGAACAGGAAGCGTTCCAAAATAGCGAGGAATTCAAAGAGATAGCTAAATCTCGTTATAAAGTTGAAGCGAAAAACAGTGAAATAAAACAAAGACACGGGTATGATGTAGCCACATACGCGGGGTTATTTGGCATGCAGATGCAAGGTGCCATGACCATATTCGCAGTAAATCTTAAACGAATCTTGACCTTAATGAAGGAAGTAGAGTAAGAAATAACAAAGAAAAAGGCGACGAATCGGTCGAAATCGAACCGATTTGTCGCCTTTTTATATTTTTGTGCCTAGTACAACTTTAAAAACGCAAGTTTTTCAGTGGCCTCCACGAATGAGATGGTTGCATGGTTTTATTTTGTGTCAAAACTTGTGTGCTTCCGTTTCAAATCGATTGTTGGCAATGGTTTTTTCAAAATACTATTCACTTCTTTGAATGTGATAAAGCGCTTTTTTGACGGGTCATATACTTTGTATTTAAGTGACTCCAAGCTTGTTTTGATATTAATAGTCGTCGCCTGATGAAGGGGCGGCGTTGAATCGTGTGCAAGCTCCAAGTTATAATTTGGAACACGTGGTGCTAAGTGATGCACGTGGTGGAAGCCGATATTACCTGTCGCCCATTGAAGGACTTTCGGCAATTTGTAGTACGAGCTGCCTTCCACTGCCGCTTTCACGTAATCCCAATCGGATTCCTCTTCAAAATAGGAATCTTCGAATGTATGCTGGATGTAGAACAACCAAATACCGAGTGCTGCTGCAACGAACATGATCGATCCCTGAACAATCAGGAACGCCTGCCAACCGACAAGCCAGATCATCAACGCATAAATTGCGACAAGCAATACATTCGTCAAATATGTGTTATTACGTTCTTTCTTCCGTGCATCTTTACGGTTAATACGCCCTGTAATTAGGACAAGATATAACGGTCCAAATCCGAACATGACAAGTGGATTACGGTAGGCACGGTATTTGAAACGATCCCATTTTGAAGCGCCTACATATTCTTCAACAGTCATGACCCAAATATCGCCGACGCCCCGCTTATCGAGGTTCGAGCTAGATGCATGGTGGATTGCGTGTTCACGCTTCCATTTTTCGTACGGGAACAATGTGATGATCCCCGTTATCGTTCCGACAATATCATTTGCTTTTTTGTTTTTAAAGAATGAACCATGCGTGCAGTCGTGGAAGATGATGAATGTCCGAACGACAAATCCTGCTGCTATGATGGTGATTCCGATTGTCAACCAGATGGATACAGAAAGGCTCTGATACGCAAGGAACCAGAGAATGAAAACAGGTGGTACCGTATTGATCAGTTGGAAGACGCTCTTTTTTAAATCCGATTTGGCATAAGGCGAGACATCTTTATGCAGTTGCTTTGTTTTTTCCTTACTCATATTTATAAGCCTCCTCGAAATTTTTCGTTATCTATAATACTAGAGGCATTTCACTGTTTGCAGAATAGATGAACGTCATGACTTTGCATATGATAACTGTCACTTCTTGTGAATAATTTCACACAGTCTGCACTTCCTGCTTTTATTGCATAAAAAAAGACCCTTTCGAAAGGGCCTTACTTCAACATGCCGCCGTCTACTTCAAGCACGGTCCCATTAATGAAATCGGCATCGTCTGAAGCGAGGAAAAGATAAGCATTTGCGATATCTTCAGGTCTGCCAAGCCTTGTAAAAGGGGTCATCTGCTTGATGTGCGCCAGTACTTTTTCCGGAATTGTTCCAATCATATCCGTTTCGATGAATCCTGGAGAGACCGCATTCACATTGATGCCTTTACGGCCGAATTCTTTGGCCCAAGTGCGTGTCATGCCGACGATACCCGCTTTTGAAGCGGCATAATTCGTCTGTCCGACGTTTCCACCAAGTCCCGCAATGGACGAGGTGTTGATGATTTTTCCTTTTCCTACTTCAAGCATTGCCGGCAGGAATGCCTGCGTGCAATGGAAGACACCTGTCAAATTGACGTCGATTACTTGTTGGAACGTTTCAGACTCCATTTTCAACAGCATTGCGTCACGTGTGATGCCTGCATTGTTGATGAGCACGTCTACTTTTCCAAAATGGGCAAGCACTTTTTCCGCTGTGCTTTTCACTTCAGAGTCCTTAGCGACATTTGTCTTAAAGAATGCCGCTTCAATTCCTTGTGCATGCAATCTTGCTGCAAGCTTTTCACCTGCATTTTCATTGAAATCGATGATGGCGACTTGCGCACCCTGCTTACCGAACAGTTCTGCCGCAACCGCGCCAATCCCGTTCGCCCCTCCCGTAATGACTACCGTTTTCCCTTTCATCTTCACATACTCTCCCCCATTTATGTATTGCTTAATCGTTTTAATTTACTATAGCACACAAAAGCAGGCATCCCGTATAAACTGGGTGCCTGCATTCTATGTTGTCAGCTATTCACTTCAATTGCTTTTTCAATCGATGTTTGCACGATGTTGTAATGACTCGCGTTCCATACCGCTTTACCGTCTTTCACCAGAAACAGTTGCGGACTTTCATGAGGGATGCCAAGGTCTTCTTCAACAGCGCGTGAGATCGGCTTATTATTTTGTACAATCATATAGTTTTTCGGAATGTCCGTTTCATACGCTTCGAAAGCGCGATAGCCCGATGCACTAATCGGGCAAGTCGAGCTATGTTTCATCATGAACACTGGACCGTTTTTGGATTCGTCAAGTACACGTTCCCATTCGTCGACTGATTTGATTTCCTTCATCTAAATCTCTCCTTCGTTTTTCGATTGTAAATTCTTTCGTATAGATAGTAAATACCCTATCCATTGCGGATTGAATCTCTATTCAGCAAAGCTTTAAAATCATCCCTGTGGGCGAATAAAAGAAGCGTAATTACCAGGCAACTTGCTACAACCTGACGCCAATCCTGCGTAACCGCGTACACGAATGCCGGAGACAACGACATCGCAGTCAATCCTGTCGCTGAAAAACTTTTCAGCAACGGCTGTAAGACGATGAATGCAGCAACAAACAAACCAACGACAAGCGGATTAAACGCAAGCATCCCACCGATGAATGTCGACACGCCTTGTCCACCTTTGAAGCGATGCACAATCGGAAAGATATGTCCAAGCATCACAGCAAACAGGCTGGCCAATTGGATGATTTCATTGTAACCGAGCCATCTCGCTGCTAGCACAACTGCCACCCCTTTTAGGGCATCACAAATGAACGTTACAACAAAGGCCTTTTTCCCGAACACCCTTCCCATATTGCGCGCACCTGGGTTGCCACTTCCTGCTATTCGTACATCTCCCGCAAACAACCGTTTTCCAATCAATGTCGCGGTCAAAATATTACCTATTCCATATGCCCCAAGCAAAAAAATGAGCATGCCCACAATCATTCCTCTATTCTTTATCAAATTCGTATACGGATGCATTCTCCAGTCATTTCCTGTACAATAGTGCGCAGTAGAAAGGATGGCCTTGCATGAAAATACTTTCCGCACGCCTCATTCTGGCGTTAGTACTATGTATTCTTTTTGGCGGTGTCTTCGCCTATATCGCGAGAAGTATCAGTCTCGAAACGATTAATGATTTTGACAGTACTATCATTAACATCGTTCAAGGGTGGGAAGCTGATTGGCTGACACCCATTATGAAAGTATTTACATTTATCGGCTCGACGAAATTCGTCTTATTTCTTATCGCCGTCGGTTTCGCTATTCTCCTGTTCGCCGTGCGCAATCGTGCAGAAGCGTTCTTGTTCTTCATTGCTCTTGGAGGGACAGGCGCATTAAACCAAACTTTGAAATTCATTTTCAAACGCGAACGTCCCGACATTCATCGCCTCATCGAAGAGACAGGTTTCAGTTTCCCGAGCGGTCATACGATGATGGCATTCAGTCTATACGCGGTTATCGCTTACCTCCTGTGGCGACACATACGCACAGCCGCCAGCAAAGTCCTGCTACTCTTTGTAGCGATCTTCATGTTTGCAATGATCGGCATTAGTCGAATCTATCTCGGTGTCCATTATCCGAGTGACATCGCTGGAGGTGTGGCAGCAAGCGCCTTCTGGATGATTATTGCCATTTCAGTTTACGGTTATGTTTTGGACCGAAGAAAACGTACAATTGCAAAGTAATGGGTTGAATTGATTAGGAAAAACGGCTCCTGCATATACGTGGGAGCCGTTTCCATTTCACTCGTTATACTTTTTCGCCTCTTCCGCAGATAGAACACGCGGCTCGAAGTTGCCGACTTCCACATACTCAACGCGGCCGTCGACTGTCACTTTGAATATGTAAGCGTCAGTCGTATGGTCGATTGAATCGAATGTAGTCTGCTGTTTTTCATAGTATCGCTTCAACTCTTTTTCTACCCAAAATGGAACATCTGTTCCGTTTACTGTCTCTTTTTCCGCTTGCTCCGTTTTCCATTCCAATTCCGCCTCCGGATTCAACTTGAAGTAGATTCGTTGAAGTAGATCAATGACTTCACCGAATCCGATAATTAGAAGTCCGTAAAGAAGATGGGTCGCAATGATACTGATGAAACTAAAAATGGCAATACCACTTAGTCCAGTTGAGTATTCTATATTGCCGAACTCATCCATGAATTCCCCGCCCATTTGAGACATCGTCGTAACATAAAAGATTGCTTGAAGGACTCCCCATGCGATAACGATAATACCGGCGATTTTTATAAGATAACCGATTGGATTTTGTTTCATGAATAACTTCTGCATAGAATCGTTCCTCCTTGTGTCATTTTCTGTATATCTATTGTACGATTAGTTTATCAAAATAGTTTCATTTGGAGGAAGTTTTAATGATTCCATTTACAGAACGTGTCATCCGTATGATTCAGCAGATTCCACCTGGTAGAGTCATGACCTATGGACAAGTAGCTGCAGCTGCAGGGAATCCGCGTGGAGCAAGACAAATTTCCTGTATCCTTCACTCCATGAGTGCAAAGCATGACTTACCTTGGCATCGGATTATTAATGCGCAAGGAGGCATTTCCACACCAACCGACCGGGAAGACAAAGGCAGTCTGCAACAAGAGCTGCTCGAGTCAGAAGGCGTAGCATTTTCAAGTGATGGGAAAGTCGATTTGAATAAATACCGATGGTTTCCCGAAGGCGAATATATTTGAGTTCCGCAAACGGAATCTGTCTAGATCGCCTGCGGTTCCCGATTCACCACCTGTTGTACAGATAGTACCCGATCTATTTTAAATGTACGTTTGGAACGGCGCAAATAACAATAAGCTTTGAATGAATGGTTGGTGATCGACAGAATATGAATTCGTCTTTTCGTCAAAGAACCATCCGCGCCGATATAAATCATGTCCGCCAATTCATGCCTTTGATATATTTTTAACAGTTGCTGTCTCACTCGCTCATCTCCAATCAGAACATTTGTTCCAATTATATGCGAACGCACGTGTGCACGCAACAACATTAGTTGTAGAATTGAAAAATAAATTCTTTAAACTCTATTTGGCACTAGTCTATTTACGTTGCAAATGGTAAAGTAAATAACTACTTGAATCTTATTTACCATGAAGGGAAGATAGACTATGTGGAAAGACTTTAAGGAATTTGCATTCAAAGGGAATGTCATTGATCTTGCTGTAGCTGTCGTTATCGGTGCAGCGTTTGGCAAGATTGTTTCCTCCCTTGTTGAACATATTATTATGCCCGGAGTCGGGATGATTACGGGGAAAGTAGATATTTCAGAACTGGCCGTGACGGTTAACAAAGTCGTGTTTCCGTACGGAATGTTTCTACAATCCATCCTCGACTTCATCATCATCGCGTTCTCTATTTTCATCTTCGTTCGCATTTTGATGAAATTCAAACGGAAAGAAGAACCGACCAAAGAAGAAACAGCAGCTATCGATGCAAAGGAAGAATTGTTGAAAGAGATTCGCGATCTATTAAAAGAAGGCAAGTAAAAGCAAAAAGGAAATCGGCTAACCGATTTCCTTTTTTTAATCTGCTCCTGCTCCGCCACCGCCGTCGCCACCATCGCTATAGCCCCCGCCACCATCAAAGGAGCTCGTATAGGAAGAGCCACCCTTCCCAGCTGCTTTACCTGCCCATGTCGAGTAACTGAAATGGAGTGGATCCACAGGTAATGCAAATAGCGGAAGCAATGGGGATGTTTCTGGTAAAGCACCTTTTATTGCCGGTAATCTTTTCTTTGATTTGTTCAATATATACGCACGTACCAACCAACGTTCTTGTTCGTCAGGCTGGAGATATGCAGGCATTCCCCGACGCACTTGTCTCCTGAACTTTGCGATGCTCATCTTTGTATAAAATGCTGTAATAGAGCGCGGGATGGCAACCGGTGTCAGATAAAAGAGAATGGCTCCGGTGATAATCATAAACAAAAGTGCTAGATCCAATTCAGCGTCGGAAATTTGGGCCGAGCCAAAAAATAACGCAATGAACAACGCAATAGTTGGCCATTTTTTCATTAAATCTTTTTGATGGATATAAAAGAATAGCGCAATAACGAGTGTAAAAAACACCATCCCCCAGGCATTCAAATCGTCCAGGTAAAATCCGATGAGCGTCGCGAGCCAAATACATACGATAATAACCGTTTTCAACACCTTCGGAATAACTGTCGACAATGCATTCGCTTCCGTCATTAATTGAACAACGTCTTTATGCCAATGGAGATGGTTTTTGTGAAACTCAGCCTGCTTTCTTACATTCACGTATCCTGTCCTCTTCGCCTTTTCCCCCGGGCCAGCTAAATCGTGTAAGTGGAATCTTCGATGGCCAATACGTCCTTTGAACAACCACGTCACTAAGTATTGTTCATGTGATAACAAGACTTTTTTCGATTTATTCATTTGTTCATTTGATTGGAGTAAACGGAAAACGAGCGTCGTTTGAGGCGCATCTACCACTCCTTGAAAACGTGATGCTGCTTGCGTCATCTCTGCTTTTACAATCCCTTTTTCCTCTAATGAAAACAAGCCTGACAGAAAGTTTTTCCGGTTGAACTTCCCGTTCTGATCGACGAGTGTCAAATAGGTGGGATCCGTCTGCAAAACGAGATCCGTATTGCCTACGAGAGAAAACAGCCGTTGTTTCAACAGAAAAATAATGCCCATAAGAAGTAGGAATAGAACACTTCCGATTTCGACCCAGTGGGTCAATATAGGAAGTTTTGAAATCCTCGCATTCATTTGATCGTTGCGGTCTTGTTCTTGCTGTAGCGCTTGTGCAAATGAAATCGGTGCCGAAATTTTCTGCTGCTTAGTCATTATGTCTGAAGGAAAAAAGACACGCGTCCTCGTGTTTGTATACGCGGCAGAATTCGGCGTATGGAACGAAATGCCGTCGCGATATACAGAAGGCTTTTGTCCTTGACGATCGGATAGAAATCCATGGATGCTATTCATTCCAACAGCGCCTGGCAAAACATATGTAATGGTAACATTCTTAAGATCCTGATCATGGTTGGCGCTTCTGTCAAAGTACTCAATCGTAAGATCACTGTATGTATCATATGAAAGAACGGCGTTTTCCAAGGTGTAGGTATACAAAATTGAAACGGTTTCATCTCCGCTATTGTAGGTAGTCGTAAACTTGCCTTCCTTGTACGTATCCACCGCCCTCGTCAAAACTGATTCTTCCAACTCGCCGACAATTGGCTGAGGGTGGTTGATGATAAATGAGTTGAAACCACGGATTTGTTTTGCATGCTGTTCCGGGAATGAACGCTTGATGCTTTCAAAAGTTCCGTCTAACGTATAGGTAAACACTTCATTCACAAGTACGTCACCGTTTGGTTGTACCCACCCTTGAATCTGTACGCGATCGACGCTAAACGACTTTGCCGAAACAGCTGAAGGCACCATGAACAACAAGAGGAGCATGAAAACAGTCAACTTCTTCACACTCACCACCTCCTTCTAGAATGAATATACGCATGAATGCGTTGGATAGTTTCACAACGGAGTGAAATAGGGTGATTTAGTATGGGAACTTGTCGACCACACGCACAAACTGTGTCAGCTTAGTGTCTTCGATTGCTCCAACTCACAACTGGTGATATAATAGGACGTAGCATTATCCATAAAAGGAGTGGAGTCTTCATGTGGTTCGTTTACATTATGTATGCGTTGTTCGCATTTATCCTTATCGGCACAATCGGTGGCCTAGTTAGCACATTCAACAATCATAAGTGATTGTTGGAGTGCTTTTTTTTTCGCATAAAAAAGGGTGTTCCTTAGCCACTTTGGCCAATGAACACCTAATCTATTTGAGTTATACTTGAGGGGGCAAAATTGTAGGTGGCTTCATATTATCTCTGCCTTTTGCAAAAGTTTCCATGTTGTCATTCGGTTCCATCGCCATTACATTACCAGTACCAATCACAGTTACAAACATCGCCGCTAAAAAAAGAATGGAAAGCTTCTTTTTCATTACTTCTCATCTCCCTTTTCGTAATAGTACAAACTATACTTCTTGGCTGCATCTAATTTACCGATGGACCGGTAGTGATTCGCTAACTTCCATGCAATACTTCTTGCTTCTCCAATATAACCATATTCTTCATAGAAAGGAAATGCAATTTCTTCACAATAGTCAAAAAGTTCTTGTTGGGATATTTTCATAGCCCTAAAGTAGTTAAGTTGTGTGGTCAAATAGGCATCATTTTTTCTTCCTACAATCGCTTCTAACTCCTGTAACAGTACTTCAAAATCCATTTCTTCGACAGCAGCGGTGTGAAGTAAATGAATGAGAATTGATGTGTAATAGTCGGTTCTTGGTTCAATCAACTGTTTTAGTTCCATCAAAAGGTTATACGCAGACTTGTGGAGTCCCATCCGATTCTGCAGCTCTGAATAATTATAAAGTGCACCTTGGTACAGCTCGTCCAGTTCCATCATTTTAGAATTTCGTAAAACCGTTTTAAACAATCCTTCCGCCTGTAAAATCAAATCACGATTTGTATAATTAATGGCGAGCAGTAGTTGTGCATGCAGTAGACGGATGTAGTTACAGTCTTTTTGATAATGATCGACAGCCAGTTCCGCAAAATAAGAAGATCGTCCATATTGTGCTTTCGTGTGGAGCAAATAAGCTTTCTGGTAATAGAGTTCGCCTTCGAACATCTGAGGTATGCGTTCGCGGTTTTCTTCAATCTGTTCCAGGCGCTCTTCCGCTTTCTCGAAATTTTGCGAGAAGATATCATGCATAAAGAAAATGACTTTTGATATACCTTTTTCATAATCGTTGAATGTAGACATCATTTTTTTAAGTATGATGACTTGTTGCGTAGCACGTGGAATTTCCTGCTTAAATAGATAATAACGTAATTTATACAACTCATACCTATTTACAAGGTCGGTGGATTGCAAAAACTCTTCGTTATCTGATAGCTCTTTATAGAGAATTTCCATAGACTTCAAGTCATAATAGACTGAGTGTAAAATGAAAGCATTGAGTTTCTCTTTCAACGTCTCATATGTTTGTACTTCTTTCGCCCAAACGACATTCATTCTTTTAAATAACGCATCAACCGTTTCTGCATGAGGCACATATCGATTCGACTCAATTTTACTCAAATGCGATATGGAACAAATCCCCTCAGACAACTCACCTTGTGTAAGATTATTTTTCATACGGTAGTATTTGAGTATCGATCCGACGTTCTTCATTTTTCATCGCCCCCAGCTATCCAATTATTCAAACATTACCATGTACTAGTAATTAATGCATGAGAAAACAGTCCCAGGGGAGTGAGGGACTGTTTCTTTCTGTCGAAATGACAGTTAGTTTATCGAACTTTTATCGTACACGGGCAAAGCCGAAACCAGCGGCGATGTCATCTCCATTTCCTGCATAGTATCCGCCAAGGACATCATACGATCTTGCACGGTTTTGTAGGTTGGCACGCAGTTGCACATTCGTGAAAGAAGGGTTTTCCGCCCAGATTTTCGCAGCTAATCCTGCTACATGCGGAGACGCCATCGATGTACCACTAATCGTGGCATACCCACCGTTATACCAAGTTGAGAAAATTGAGCTGCCCGGTGCAGAAATTTCCACATCACCTTTTTGAATCACATAATCGCCGGTCGTGTTTGAAAAGCCGCGGGATGAGGAGTTGGCAACACGGTATGTTCCTTTTTCTTGACGATTTTCTAGATTGGCCACTGCGATTGCAGAAGGCAAGGCAGCTGGATAACCGATTGTTCCCGGAGCATATCCGTCGTTTCCGGCAGCCGCAACGACGAGAACTCCTCGACTATATGCGTAGTTTACAGCATTAGTGATTAGCGAGCTTTCTCCTTGGGAACCTAAAGACATATTAATAACGACTTTTACACGTTGAGCGGATGCTTGATCGGCTGCATGTCGGATAGCATTCGCAATGTCATCTGCATATCCGTTACCCGAATCTGTCAATACTTTGTATGCCCAAAGCTTCGCATTTGACGCAACTCCATATACGCCTCTCCGGTCATCTCCTCCTTCTCCAAGCGCGCTGCCCGCCACATGTGTT
Source organism: Sporosarcina oncorhynchi (assembly GCF_033304615.1). Taxonomy (GTDB): domain Bacteria; phylum Bacillota; class Bacilli; order Bacillales_A; family Planococcaceae; genus Sporosarcina; species Sporosarcina oncorhynchi. Next base: position 3,313,006 of record NZ_CP129118.1, read on the forward strand.
CCATGTCCGTTACGGTCTACACAAGAGTTATTCACCATTGACGCTGTTTGCGTGAAGTCTTTACATTGTTCCGCATTGTAATAGAGATCACTATGATTAACGTTTACTCCCGTATCAAGGACGGCAATTCGAATATTCGAACCACCTGACGTGGACGTTAATGTATTATCATTATAAATGGCTTTAATTCCCCACGGAACGGATTGGCTTGCGGCCATCGCGTCCACATCTTGACTTACTTCAAGCGACCCTGGTTCCATTTGTATGGAAAGGACATCGACTTTTTCAACCGTGATATCCGGCAATTTCTTCAATGCTTCAAATTGCTTTGCCGTTACATCTGTTGTATAGGCATTCCCATCAAATTCATTTCGCAGCTCATAAGTACTCTGAAGTTGCATAATTTTTCCTTCAGTATTTGCAGTGATTAGCACCCGGAATGTCTCGCCGCGCTTCGACATTTGCTCTTTCTTGAAATCATCAAAATCTCCCTGGGCTTGCACCCCGTGAATTGGCATTAGCATACTTGCGGATAGAGCTACAACTGCAAGCGCTTTCATTGTTTTTTTCATTTTCTCTCCTCTTTTCCTAATAGATTTGTTGTTGCTAAATCTACTGTAACAAAGGATATGAATATATGTAATTGGGAAAATTTTAGAATAATAGCTGATTTCTATTTTTATAATGTAATGCTATATACCCCATTAATCTTTATTAATTAATTCGTTATGCCTAAAAAACCGACCTTTTCAAGAGGTCGGCATTGGGAAAATCAGACTTATTCTTAAGCAGTTACATCCCTTTTCATGAACGTCGTATAGCTAATTACAAGAAATACAATCATATACACAGCCAAAACAGCGAGTGAGAATGGTAAAGTGATATCTTCGACCAACTTCATACCTGTTTCGAATTGTGTTAAATCCATATGTGTAAATATCAAATACTTCGCAATTTCGTATTTCATCAACAATGCGGAGATAGTGGAGCCTGTGAAGTAGATAAACAACGATAACCCAATTGCAAGCGAACTTGATCGGAACACACTGCCGATTGTGAAGGCAAACGTCGCTGTCACGAACACACTGCCGAATGACAACAGCAGCATATATAAACTCTTGCCCCATATCGATACTTCGACAACTTCCGTGCCGTTATAGGCAAGTTCCTGTCCTGTTCCCGATTTGAAAAGCACCATTGCCAAAATGATATAGACGATATAACCAATTATCATGAGCAATATGCCGAATAGATTTACAGCAATGAATTTTGACGTAAGGATTTTCCAGCGTTGCACAGGGCGGGTGAGCAGCATCTTAATCGTTCCTTGTGAGAACTCGGAAGCAACAATTCCTGCCGCCACGATGACGGTTAATAACAAGACAGTTCCACCTATGGAGGCAGGATTTTTTATCATACCTTCTTTACTAAATTCACTGATTGGTTGGATGTCATGATCTATCCTGTATTCCATAACTTTCATTTCAGCTTCGAGCTCTTTTCGCTCCGCCTTTGATAGCGAGTCATCCGCTAATTGCGATGTAAGGAAGTTCAATTCACTTTCCATTGAACCTTGCATATCAGATGTCCCATCCACCTGGATTGTGCCGTTCCCCATTTGCATTGGATCATCTGTCATTTGAAGCTCGATGAATTTCATGAGTCCCATCATCGCAGCCGTCAGTAGAACTAGAATGCCGACCATGACCCATGTGCCTTTCTTATTCCATAATTTCATCCATTCATTTCGTATAAGATTCAGCAATCTGCCCACCTCCTGTCATTTCTAGGAACTCGTCTTCCAATGTTTTACGATGCGGCTGTATAGCAAATACTTGCAAGCCTTTCGCAATGAAAGATTGAACCAGCTCCGGAATTTGTTGATGTTCCGCATTGATGAGTAGGCCTTTATTAAATGATTCAACTGTAAATCCATTCTCTACAAGCATTTGTTTCGCTTCCTCCACGGGAGATGCCTCTAGATAATAGAAAGATTCCTTCATCTCGGACATTTCCCGGATGTCGATTAATTTCCCATTTTGAATGACAGCGATCCGATCACACATTAACTCAATTTCAGACAGCATGTGGCTTGACACAAAGACGGATACCCCTTCCGTCTCAGCAATCTTACGTAAATACTGGCGGAATTCACGGATACCCGCAGGATCCAATCCATTCGTCGGTTCATCTAAAATTAGAAACTTCGGTCTGTGTAATAACGCCTGCGCAAGTCCAAGCCGTTGGCGCATTCCAAGTGAATAGGTCCCGACTTTTTCATGGATCCGATTTTGCATGCCAACCTGATTGATGACTTCGTCAATCCGCTCCTTCGTCACGCCTTTATGCATGCGCGCAAAATGAACCAAGTTCTTGTACCCCGACATGAACTTATACATTTCCGGATTTTCAACGATGACACCCACTTTTGATAGACCTTCTTCAAAATTATCACTCAGTGAAACGCCTTCAATGACGACATCCCCTTCGGTTCGCTTCATCAGTCCAACCATCATCCGAATTGTCGTCGTCTTCCCCGCTCCGTTCGGACCGAGAAAACCCGTGATGGTGCCCGGGTATAACGCTAAATTCACGCTATCGATAATCTTCTTTTTACCAATGGTCTTTGATAGGTTTTTCAGTTCAACTACCGGTTTCATTTGACCATCTCCTTTCCTTGTTGCGGATTTCTGAACAGCGATACCATCCAGCTTGTTGCATCCATGCCATGTAAATCCCTAATTTCATCTACCGCTTCATGTGCAATAATCTGTCCTCCGCGCATGACGATAATTTCATCCAGCAGTGGTTCGACTTCCCGAATTTCATGCGTCGACATAATGACCGTTTGCGTTTCTGGATTTGTAAAGCGGATTAGGCCTTTCGCAATATCGTCTCTAACCATCGGATCCAGTCCTGAAAAAGGTTCATCTAGCAGGTAAATTTTCGCTTCTCGCGCAAGTGTCACCGCAATCTTTACACGTCCGCGGTTCCCTTTAGACAAGCTTTTCATCCTAGCATCATGTGGTACTTTCAAAAAGTCCGCCAGTTCCTTCGCTTTGATCAAATCAAAATCGGCAAATTGCGAATCGTAATACTCCATTAGTTCCCTGACAGTGAAATACGGGTAGAACAAATCCGTATCAGACATATACGCAAGGTCCTTAGCAATTTTACGAGTAACCTGCGCTCCTTCATACGTTACAGAACCCGTGTTAATGGACGATAACCCCGCAATTACCTTGAGTAATGTTGACTTGCCACTTCCGTTTTCACCTACAAGTCCTATCACTTTCCCTGGGGGGATGGATAGCGTCACTCCATTCAGCGCACGTTTCGCCCCATATTTTTTAACAACATGGTTCAATTCAATCATCACTTATCCCCCCAATCCTTTAAACATTGCACGATTTCATCCTTCGTGAATCCGAACGCTGCAACACTTTGCAGAAACGTCGTCACAAGTTGCAGCTTCATGTCATCACGAAGCGCTTCGATTTTTTGCTGATTCTCTGTCACAAACGATCCCTGCCCCCTTCTCGTTTCAGTGATTTCCATCTGCTCTAACTCCTTGTAAACGCGCTGCATCGTATTTGCATTGACCCCTGCCTCTATTGCATATTCACGAACTGATGGTAACTTTTCTCCGGGTATTAATGTGCCGCGCATAATATCCCCCAGGATCCGGTCGATGAGCTGTTGGTAAATTGGTTTGTCTGGTAGAAAATCTATGCCCATCCTCATACCCTCACTTTCTTAGCAAACAGCATGGTACCTGCTATGAAAAATACGATTGAAAGCAGTGCGTATGTGACGAAACCTACTACACTTAACGGTGCATTAACCGGGAACACGCTTGTCAACACAGCCCAAAACGTGGACATCATTAACACGGGAATAAGGATGACAAAGGCAGCAAAATTCCCGATTTTCAACTGAATGATCCCTAACAAGATCCATACAAAAAGGACTGCAATCGTGTTGAACACTGCATTAATAACTGCCGTAGCGCCAAGGTTCGTCATAAGCTTGACCGCTTCAGACAACGGAATTGCATTATCAGGGGCACTAAAGTAATAAGTGATTCCAGCAAGGATCATGTTAAGCAGCATTGCCACAACAACGACTAGTATCGCTGAGAATACTTTCACGCCAAGAACCTGGACTATTGAAGCCTCCGTATGAAGCCATACGTCAAGCTGTTTTCGTTCGTATTCGATACTAATAACGATGAGCACCGGACCCATAATGAGTAAAATCCTCAACATCATGTCATACAGACCGAGTGGATTTATATGCTGAAAATCATGGATTCCCGCTAACACAGGCGTCAAGCTGAAAAAGCAAACTAACAAGGATAAAACGATAAAGGCAATTATCTGCCAGCGCATCAGCACCCATTCTTTTTTCAGTAGTCCGCACCATCTCGAAGTCAATGTCATATCCTCACCTTCTTCTCAAACAGCTTGATTGCGAGGAAGAATAAAATGACGGTTAAGACTGCATCGAATAGGATGTCTCCAACGTAAATATCAAGGTCCATAAAAAGGGATGAGCCTTCCCCGATCTGGAGATTAGTATTTTTCATTGCCAACAAATTGACTTTCCCGGCGTGGAAGAAGCGCTCATAGAAACTCGAACTTGTAACCTCCCCATATACCCGGGCAGAAAGAACAAAAAGCAGTCCTGTTGCGATAATTGAAAAGCTCGATAAAAAAGGTTTTAGTAATCGATCGATGACGATGAAGAAAAAACCGATGGCCATAAACATCAATGAGACGCAGAAAAAGAAGATAATTGCCGTCGTTCCGAAAAACGCCAATTCATCAAAGGTCACTTCACGAAACTCCGTCATCGCAAAACGAATTGCTACAATAACTGCAGGTAATAGTAAAGCGCCTAATCCGATAAATGCAGCCATCAAAAACTTCACACAGATGAGCTTATAACTGCTCGCAGTTGAATGTAACCACAAATCAGGCAGCTTCATTTCCCGGTTAAACATTGTCGTAAAAGTTAATAAAGGAATAATGATTCCTACCGCCATTAGCATGAAACTTAGAACCATCGTCATTTCAAATACGATCTCATGATCTTTGGTCAATGTACCGACGACTGGCGGTAACGTCAATAACGCGATCAGCACCATGCCACCCGCTAGGATAAGCTGCCATTTCCATTGAATCCACTCTTTACGCATCAGTCCATTCCACTGTTCCATCCATTTGCCTCCTCCTGTATCGGTGTATTAGTTACATAGTACACTATCAAACCGGAAGATGTAAAGGGCATTTACTGATTTATGTAAAATGAGTTAAAAGTCCTTTGAGCAATTGAAATACAACGCGTCAGCTACATCCATTATTTCTTTACTCAATGAACATTTTTACAATTAACTGGCCGATCAATGCAATCGTTACAAACCGCAACAGCCATTGCACATGCTTTGGATTTAGTCTTTCCGATAGACGCACACCGATTTGGGCACCTGTCAGAGACCCTAACATAAGTGCGAATACCATCGGCCAAATAATTTTCCCCATCGCGATGAAACTGATGGCAGCCCCGAATCCACTTGAAAAATTGGCAAGCCTAACAAATCCGATTGACCGCATATAACTAATCCGTAAATGATTGAATAAGTATAATAACAGCGTGCCTTGCCCTGGACCAAACATACCGTCATATAAGCCAATACCTAGTAACCCCGAAACGCCCACTTTTGAAGGCCGCAACTCTTCATTCCCAGCAAAAACAGCTTTTGAAAAGAATGAAATGATAAACGCGCCTATGAGCAAAATGACTGCAACGACATACAGCGTGCCCTCTGCCAACCTCGTCGCGATGAAACCACCCGTCAGCCCCCCTGTCAGCGATGCCGGAATGATCCACCAAGATTCCTTCCACGTCACACGTTTTTTCACAAGTACCGTCATGAACGTCGAAAAGGAACTGACCGTCGTTGAAATCTTACCCGCCCCGATGATGGCATGAATAGGAAAACCCATGAGCAGCATAGCTGGAACTGTTATTAGTCCACCACCACCCGCCAGTGTACCAAGCGTCATCGCCACTACGCCGATAACATATAACAGGATATAATCCACTTCCCCTACCACCCTCCCCTATCCTATGGAAAAACGAAAACTTCATAAGCAATACTTATGCCCCTACTTCCAAATACACGCATAGCTTCTGCTAGTCAACTCCTGCATACTGGACGTATCCCCTCCAGTGCCAGTCGAGGCTTAATGCCCGCATCCACTTTTGAGACGGCTAGTTCATGCGGGCAGCCTCTCGGGTCACTTCGGTCTTTCCGAAATGGCGCAAAATACGCACCATTGTCGGTATCCCCTCCAGTGCCAGTCGAGGCTTAACGCCCGCATCCACTTTTGAGACGGCTAGTTCATGCGGGCAGCCTCTCGGGTCACTTCGGTCTTTCCGAAATGGTGCAAAATGCGCACCATTGTCGGCAAGCCCTCCAGTGCCGGTCGAGGCTTAACGCCCGCATCCACTTTTGAGATAAGGAGTGATGAGCATGACGCAATTTCTCACAGGGATCGATCATATCCAAATCGCTGCGCCGCCTGACTCTGAAGAGCTGGCACGAAAATTCTACGGGGAAATTCTTGGTATGCGGGAAATCCCGAAACCTGAAAATCTGAAGGCGCGGGGCGGTTGCTGGTTTCAATGTGGTGTACAGGAAGTCCATATCGGCATTCAAGCTGATTTCACACCTGCTAAAAAAGCACATCCCGGTTTCACCGTACATGCACTTCAGCAATTAAAAACCCGCCTTGAAGAAGCAGATTATATCATCTCTGAAGAACCACCTATCGCAGGACGCGAACGATTTTTCACTTATGATCCGTTCGGCAACCGGATTGAGTTTCTGGCATTCGATTGAACACGAGGCAGGCGATTTAAGATACAATAATCGCCTGCTCCTGCTCATTCAAACGTTTCTCTTCTTCAATCGCCTCATCGCGTTTGCGTTTCAACCGGTCTTGTACCCGGCGTACATCGGCTAGAATGGCATTCAACTTCGTCTTCCCTTCAGAAATGCGTGAATGCGCCATCCAATCCGAGAAAATATTATCAAAAAAGATATCCGTGAATGTGAAAATGTCTTTCTGGTTCACCTCGAACGATTCAGTTGCCACATTTTGCACATCCATCAACTCTGTTTCATAATGACGTAACGCCCGCTGCGCACGATGGACGAGATCATCTGAGCTGCCCATTTCCGAATACTTCAGCGCAGAAACGATCATTCCCCCGCCTAAAAACGTATCCCAGACTGAAAGGCTTTCCGCATTTCCAAGCTTATCAAGCGCTGCATCAAGTGCCCGTATCGCTTTATCTCCAGCTTCAAGAGCCTCATCGATTTCCCTCTTCATTGAGCCGATGCGTACTCGGCCGTCCGCAATCTGTTGTAGCGTCGCGTTCGCCGTCGTATCATTCTGTCGTATCCAAATTTCCTTCTCCCGAAGAAAATCTGCCCAATCCTCATCCACATACTGAAAATCCGGGTTATTCATCTGTTCACGGAGACGACCGACTTCCGCTTCCAAGTCCATCAATGTTTTCTCCGCTTCATTGAATTTAAGCTCTACCTCCGCCACTTCATTGATTTCCTTCTCCATCTGTGCATCCCACTTACCCGTCAATTCCTTCAACTTGTTCATAAACGAAAATTTACCTAACTTTATGACATCCTGCTGTTCCTTCGACAACTGCCACTCCAACCGGCCACGTGTCTCAAGCGCCGCTTTATACTGTACCTCTGCACCTTCAAGCCTGCGTCTCACCCGATCCCGCTCATTGCGCAATGTCGTCAATTCCATCTGACGTTCATGTATATCCGCCCTCATTATAATCACTCCTTTAAAAGTTCACTTACTATTCATACGGATTGGATGCTGATTTAGTTTCAACCAGATGAAGATGATAAAGGCAACTTTACGGAAATCGTCGTACCGGCTGCGGATGTTTCCACTTCTATTTCTCCACCATGCCCTCTAACTAGCTGTTGGGCAATCGTCAAACCAAGACCTGTCCCAGAATCGTCTGTCGTTGTATTTGTTCCCCGGTAATAGCGATTAAAAAGGTTTTCTAGCATCTGCACCGGAATGCCTTCGCCCTCATCCCGTACATCCAAAACGACAAAGCCGCCATCCGTTCTAATCTCAGTGTGGACAGGCGTCCCAGCCGAGGTGTGCTTAACTGCATTTCCAACAATATTATCCAATACACGTTCGAACCGCTTTTGATCAATATCCACGTAAACTTCCTTGTCACCAATTGGATTGCACAGCTCTTTCCAGTCACTCCGGTCAACATAGTCACTCACATAAGTGAAGAAGTTTACTCTCGTTTTGTCAAAGATGACTCCGTCACTTTTTAATTGATAGGTGTACGTCAATTCATTGATGAGCGTATCCATATAGCCCGATTTCTCGACCATCGTCTTTGCGAATCCCCTTACTTCTTCAGATGTCCAGTCATGATCAGACGATAGCATGTTGGCATACCCATAAATTGAACTTAAAGGCGTTTTTAAATCATGGGACAATCCTGTAATCCAGTCTTCCCGTAACTTCTCCGTCTGAAGTATTGTTCGATCATTGTTTTCCAGGTTCTCCGATAACCTCATTAAAGACCGGTCAATATCTTCATAAATCCTATATTTCCGCTTAAACCGATTCTTTTTTGTTCTCATCGTTCGATCATTCGGCCGTTCATAGCGTTGATTGGATAACCGCTCAATCCATTTTAAGAAATAGAAAACCGGCTTCACATAATTCCGGCCAATCAACAATGAAAATCCAAGTGTAAATAACATCAAAAAGAGATGAAATCCTATAAACCAATTCAACATCATTTTCAAAAGCACAATATCATTCGGGGCAAGCGATTGGTAATAAGGGTTTTCTATACGGACAAAAGCAATTTCACCCGAAGACAGCTTAGTAAAACTAACTAACTCTTCCTGTTCATTAATCGATGAATTGCTCGCTAAAACATCAACTGGCGTTAACTTTTCCCTTTCCTTAAGCGAGTTCGAATGAAGTAAAATCCCATTTGAATCGAATAGCTCAAATGATGCATGCTGCTCTTCTAAAAGCTGTTCATCCTCTTTTGATAATGATGGAAATGAAGGACTAGCTTCTAATGTCTCCAATACTTCGTCACTACTTGTATAGGGAAGGAATACTAACATTTCCTCATTATCCATCTCCCAAGCAAGTACACCCGTTTGTTTGGATATTGCTATGAGCTCTTCAATCGCATACGATTCAGGAAGCAAGCTCTCTTTCGTGGAATGTAGAACATTTCCTCCTTCGTCAATCAGTTGAACGATACCTCCACTTCGATTGGCAATATCAATAAAAGGTTTGGAAAATGACCGAGTACCATTTTGATGAACAATTCCCCGTTCAACATCTGTTTTTTCAAGTGCGCGGATATCATGAAAGTAAAAACCGGATAAGAAATTCGAAAAAAACATGACAATAATGACTGTCGTCCCCATAAATAGTATCCAGTAGAAAGTGAGGAAGTAGAGAATGAATCGGACAGTCATTTTACTTGATAGCTTCATATCTATTCCCTCCTTAGACGTTAAGTTTATAACCCATTCCACGAACGGTCACAATATACTCGGGCTGACTAGGATTTCGTTCCAGCTTTTCACGCAGCTTCCGAATATGCACCATAATTGTATTATCATCAATGATTTCGCCATACCCCCAAACAGATTCAAATAATTGTTCTTTAGAAAGCACTTGGTTAGGGTGCGTACAGAACATCTCCAATAATTGAAATTGCTTTTGCGTCAATCCAACTTTCTCTCCTTGAACAGTTAACACCGCTGCATCCACGTCAAGATGGATAGACCCATATGTATACTCATGCTTTTTCTTTTCATTTCCGGCTAAATATCGAGTGATTTGAACCTTTACTCTAGCCGCTAACTCCATCGGATTGAACGGCTTTGTAATATAGTCGTCCGCTCCATGCATAAATCCACGTAGAATATCCGCATCAGACGTTTTCGCAGTCAAAAAGAAAATCGGCGCATCTGAATGTTTCCTTATTTTCTTAGCCAGCTCTAATCCCGTTCCGTCTGGCAACATAATATCCAGCACATACAAATCATACTCTTTGTTGTTAATTAAGTACTCTGCTTCCTTGCATGATGCACCAATATCGATTTGTGAAAATCCATCTTTTCGCAATATAATATCCACCATATCAGCAATGGCTTGCTCATCATCTACAACTAATATTTTTGCCTGTTCCATTAAACGTTCCTCCAAACTTAAGATTCCATTAAGGTACCCTTCACTTGTACATAAGCTTCATCTCTCATACTAGCAATAGTTAGTGATATTGTGGGTAGTTTCTCTATTAATTGACTCAAAAAATCAATTATTCCGCTTCCTTAACAGTATCACAAGCATCTTTCCAGGAAAATAAATCCTTGGAAACTACCAGTTTGGAGGAATTTAATTTGAAACAGCAACGCGTGCACTTGATCGATGGAATGCGAGGGTTAAGCTTATTCGGGATACTTTTAGCTAATCTATTAATTTTTCAATTTGGAATTTGGGGGAAAGATGATTTAACTTTGTCACCAGTTGATAATGGTGCGTATACATTCGTTAAAATTTTTATTGAAGGAAGTTTCATGCCTATCTTTACGTTCTTATTCGGGTATTCCATTGTGAAGATGGCCGAAAGCCTAAAGGAGAAAGACTTAATGGTAAAGCGATATTTCGTGCGTAGATTCCTCTTTTTAATTTTGTTAGGTGTTTTACATGGCACGTTTTTATGGGAAGGTGATATCCTTACTTTTTATGGGATATTCGGATTTTTCCTACTGCTTTTCATTAACAGAAAAACAAAAACGATTTTAATATGGGGACTAATGATGTTCGTATTCACGAATGCCATTTTACTCATAGGAGCCGGATTCGCAAGTGGGGTAAAATCGACTGATGAATTCTCAGCATCCGCCAGCTATCTCGAAAAAGCAAACGAAATATATGCAACAGGGACATATACAGAAATCTATCAATTTAGAAATAATGAAGATCCTTTATCTGATTTGCCAATAGCGTTAGTTTTTGTTATTTTCACTCTATCGCCAATCATTATGGCACCACTATTCTTGTTCGGTATGTACGCAGCACGTGTACGCCTGTTCACAAATCCCCGTGATGAAGGCACTTCGTACTTAAAAGCAACATGGATTTTATTGCCGCTTGGAATTCTTATGAAAGGCGTCGGTGAACTCGCTCCTATTAATGGATGGACTGATTTCCTCATCGGAGCTGGTGCACCCTTATTGGCACTTGGTTATATTTCCGCATTTGCTTATCTGTACACCAAAATAGCCAATTCGATTTTCATGCGCGCTTTTGAAAGCGTAGGCAAACTCTCACTTACAAATTACATTATGCAAACGGTCATTTGTACAACTATCTTTTACGGATACGGACTTGGCCTATTCGGGAAACTCGGTGTCTTGAACGGGATTGGACTCGGGACTTTGATCTTCGTGGTCCAATGCATTTTCAGCACCATATATTTACGATATGTACCAAGAGGTCCTTTAGAATTCATCTTGCGCATTTGGACGAACTTCTCTTGGAATGGACATACGAAAAAAAAGAGAACTGTTACAAATATAAGACCAAGATCAGAGTTCTAAGTCACAAATAACTTCCGCCCAATTTAATATGTATACTAAGTATATATATCAAAAGGAGCTGACATAATGAACAACCTACTCGACCAAGATGACATGAATAAGCCTGCAACAAATGCCGACATCGCACGGACAGAAGAAGCACTTGGCAAAAAGTTGCCACCCGACTTCATCCAGTTTTTAAAAATCGCAAACGGTGGATATGTTAATGTAACGCACCAAGCGTTCCGTGTGGATTTCCCGATTGAAAGTGGAGATGACTTTATAGCAGTGGAAGAACTCATGGGGGCGAGTGAAGAGGGGTTAATGCAGAGCGACTATTTCACTCAAGAATGGGATCTGCCTAAGCAACTCGTCCTTTTTTCAGGTAGCGGGCACGCCTGGATTGGCTTCAACTATGAAAATCGTGAAATTCCGAACATCGTCTACGTGGAACCGGACGACGGGAACGGCAATAATTTCCATGTACTTGCCGACACTTTCACGGAGTTTATTGGCAAGCTGACGACAAGTGAGTGAAAGACGACTAGACTTCTAAATGCCAAAAATCCCCTCGAGCATTCATTCACTCGTAGGGATTTTTCATTTATCGCTAACTTGACGGTGAGGATGTCTTCCCGCTTCGTGTAATCGCGATACAGAATCTGACCCTTTCCATAGCTGACCTGCCCTTCGACGAGCGGTGCTCCAAGATCGGATAAGTCGATGCCATGCGCATGGTGATACAATTGATTGCCCATGACGCCGAATTTCGTTTCAACCCGTTCGAGAGGCGTGTTGTCTGGTGGGAACTGATAAAAGAGGGCGAACAGGGCAAGCGGATATCGAGCTTTCCGTTAATTAAGAGCAGTACTACGTTCCGCCTGCCATGTAATGCACTGTAAGCTCAGAAACAGAGGGTTTGGAAAGAACAGGAAAGGATAGAAATAAATGAACCAGTAGCTTATTAATTCAAGTATATCTAATTCAAACTCTCTAAATCTATATTTCCTAGGACTGAATCATTTGAATTCGAAACGTCTAAATCCATACTTCCAGGGCTGGAATCATCTGAATTCAAATTATCTAAAACCAAATTTTGCCTAGTGTAAAAAGTAAGATCCATTTTATTTTGTCCAAAACGGAAAGCACTTTGAACTTTAACATCAGACGGAGAGCATCCTAATAACGTTGCATCTGTACCAGTGAATGCATTAGTTCTACAGAACCCAAACCAAATATCTATCGCATATGTTGACAATTCGGGGTCAATACCCCAATCTTGAACTGCAAAACTTTCTCTAAGATATCCATCAACTGTTATTGGTGATGATGTAAGAACTATGGTGCCAAATGGAAGACCTGAACTCCTCTTCACTGCCACATCTCCTATTCTAGGAGCTTTCCCGCTTGCATTTAATCTAGCTTTTCCATCTGTTTTATATTGACTTGCCGTATAAGCCGTTACATCCTGACTTTTTTCTTCAAAAGTTGCGGCATTTGCAAATTGTGGTGCAAAGGAAAAAATCAAACCTAGTACCATGACAAACTTAATTATTTTTTTCAAGTGAATCATTCCTTCTAATTTTATTATACGTCTGTTATTTAACCTCTTCCCATATGAAATCTGGCCTTGTTGCTATAAATATTCCTCTTTGTGTAGTTTCTACATCTGCGATAATCTTATCTCCAATTGAAAATAACCTATTTGTTATATGTTCTCTAGAACCCCCTCCTTTATTAATTGAGTAAATATTTCCTTCTGCAGAAATCCCAAATAATTTATCTCCTTTTTTTACTAACTGACTTATTTGCATGGTGGTTGTTAATTTATTCAATCTCATATTTTTTAGATTATAAACCCACAATTCGTTACCCATAATGAGAAATAAATCATTCTTAATGACCTTTAGATCCGAAAGCTCGTGTTCATTTGTAGGTAATTTTATCTTAATCCACTTTTCACCGTTATTTAGTAGAATCCTTCTTTCATGTGTAAGAATAATTAAATTTCCATCTTCTGAAACTTGCAGAAATAAAACAGGTTCTGGTTCAGTGATCTTATTCCAGTTTTCACCACTATCATTTGTGGTGTATATATTTTTATTTGATAAAATCGTAATATCGTTGGCTGAATAATCTATTTTCTCCAATTGTGTTTTTAAAGTTAAAAGACTTTTCATTTTAACATCTGTATTTTTAATACGAACCAGCTCTGATTCTGTAGCAACATATAATTCGTTTTTTGAATTAAACCATGATTTTTCAATACTTTTATGAATATTTAATGCAGTCCAAGTTTCTCCGTTGTCATTACTAAACTCAATAAAAGGCTGATTTACTAAATCATACGATGATGGTTTTTTATCTCCCCAAGTAACTAAATTATCACCATTTGCTGATACTCCTTTTATATCCATTTGAGTTTTTAATATTTTGGGTGTATTAGTTTTTGAACTTATTGAAATTAACTCTCCCCCTTTCGGGACTTTATGTACGGCGCCTATTATTTTACCGTCTTTAGGGTCTATATCTACTTTTGTAAATAGTTTATCTTTATCAATTCCAACTACTGTTACAACTGGTTTACCATCAATGTTATCTAATGTAAAATGATATCCTGTGGCCCATTCCTCTCCTTTGTAGATATCAAATTTATTCCTGACAATCTTTAATAATTTCGGGCTATCCAATTGAATATCGTCCAAATCAATTGGCATTTCATTTTTAGGTCCAATTATCTCTCTTTCTAAATCTATTTCTCCTTTTGATATACCTACAAGCAGATGTTTGTCTGTTCCAGGAACTATAAAGAATAAATTCCAATCATATCGTTTTCCCGTTTCTCCTCTAGACCCACCTTTATTCTCATCACTACTTGTAAGCTTATAAAACCGTGCATTTTCATCCCATTTTTCAGCTATATTTAATCCGAGAACTATTGTTTCTTTGAGAGTTAATTCACCATCCGCCTTTTTGAGACTCAATTCATTATTGTCACTAACCATAAAGGCTATATAGAGTAATAGTATTGATATAGTTATAAGAGAATAAAGAAAAATTTTTTTCTTAGTCAAATTAATCCTCCCGTTTCATAATTAGTAAGAACAAGCAACTAAAGTTACAGGTAATGATTAATTAGTTTTATATCTACTTTTTACATATCGTAAATTCTCTTAATTAATAATTCGACGTATGTTAAAAAACTCCTTCTAGTTAAAACATTTTTCAAATCAGAGAATTATTTCTGAGTTTACTTCTATCAAAGCAGGGTTCTAAGGAATAGATATTAGATGTAACCTATTCAAAATGAGATTTTGAAATCATGGCTGCCATCGGTATAAACTTAATCAGCAAAAATCGATAAGTAGTTTCACTAAGGTCCGCCAAACAAATTGAAATATCGCGAAAATTTCCACATATTAAAACTTAAAATTCTTATCAAATGACCAAACGACTTTGCCTATAACAGTGTTAATATCGGAAGCACATACTCATTTGAAGTTAATTTACACCTTTTTTCTAGCCTTCGATAAGTTGACACAAGGCTAAACAGTTTCACGGGACGTAAATCCTTTTACAATTGTATGAACAAAAAGGACGTTACGTTCAAATACTGAACATAACATCCTCTTTAGGCTTGGACTAATAAATTTTGGTTTAGCACTTATCACTATCGAGCTATAGGAATTACTTCATTCAACTCATTAAAAACTGAGCATAAATATAATAGTATTATGCACAATTTTAATAATGCACACTATTTAATTCTATAAAAAAGGGGGCCATTAAGGGGTGATAGGCTATTTAGATATTATGCACACTGAAAATTTTATAGATACCTAACAAAAAGTCTATAATGAACTGCAAAAGTCCATAACTCACTTTAAAAATCCATAAAACCTTCTAAATATCCATTAACCGATTAATGCTTAATATCTCTTCGTAACTTCCGGTGCTCGCGTCTCGCAGGACCCGTCTCAAATAAACGCTTCTCCATCTCGGTTTCAGGAAACACGCCCGGCACAGGAATTGGTTTATTATGTTCATCCATCGCAACGAATGTCAAAAAGGATTCTGTCGTCAGCTTCTTTTCGCCTGTATGCAAATCTATTGAATGCACCGAAACGAAAATTTCCATCGAAGTGCGACCCGTCGAACTCACAACGGATTCCAGTTCCAGCACGTCGCCAACTTTTGCGGACGACAGGAAATCCACCGAGTCAATCGATGCTGTGACAACAGCAGTTTGCGCATGTTTCATAGCGGTGATTGCTGCAATTTCGTCTATGTAAGCAAGTACTTTTCCTCCAAAAATCGTTTGCATATGATTGGTATCCGGAGGCAGCACAAGATTAGTACTAATCGTGCGAGAGTGACTCATCGGCCGTTGTTCCATCTATGATCATCTTCCTTTCTCTATCTACATCCTCTTTAGTATACACGTATCCCATTTGCTCACTCAAACATTCTTTGTGAATAGGGATGCAAAAAAACAAATTCTCCATCCTGTTTGACGCTTTCTTCCACAACCCTACCTGCCTCCATCACATATACCCGATCACATAAATAGTTTACGACTTTTAAATCATGGGATATGAACAGAATTGCCATGCCCATCTCTTTATTCAACTGAAGCAACAACTCTACAATTTCTTTTTGGATCAACCGGTCTAGACTCGACACGATTTCATCGCAAATCAATAATTTCGGCTTCACTAAAATGGATCGTAACAAATTCACCCGTTGCCGCTCACCACCGCTTAACTCGGAAGGCAATCGATTCAAATGCTTTTCACTTAGACTTACCTTATCCAACATTTCGCAAATATACGCCTCTCGATTACCATTCATTAGTCGCAAAGGTTCCATTAAACTCTCCCGTACGGTCCACGAAGGGTTTAGCGCTGCAGATGCATTCTGAAAAACGATTTGGCAAGACGCATAAAAATCTCCCGTAGAAGAAAGTGTAATTGTTCCTTCATCCACCTTCTCCAACCGCATGAGCAGTCTGGCCAATGTACTTTTCCCACTTCCACTTTCACCGACAATGCCGACAAGCTCGCCGTCCCCGACTAAAAGATTAACGTCGTGAAGAACTTTTCTCTTTCGTCGTCCACGGCCATATTGTTTTGAAAGATGTTCCACTTTAAGCATCATACACCCCTCCTAAAACCGACTATCTACCAGGCGTTTTGTATAGGCATGTTCGGGTGAGGCAAACACCTCTGCCACAGTACCTTTTTCAACGACTTTACCCTCTTGCATAATAATCAGTTCATCCGCTATATGTGCTACAACATCCAAATCATGCGTAATAAGCAACACCGTCGTCCCGTTTTCATTCAACATGCGGAGTAATTCCAAGAATTCTTTTTGCACAATCTTATCAAGCGCAGACGTCGGTTCATCCGCTATCAACAACTTCGGTTGTACGTATAACGCACATGCAATCATACATCTCTGCAACATACCGCCGGACAATTCAAATGGATATTGCTCTAGAATACCCGTTGCTAATCGTAGCTTTTCAAGAATGGATGTCATCTTCCGTTTGAATTCCTTATGATAATCACCCACTCTGGCGGCAGACAATGCATATAGTTGCCGTCCCATCTTCACATTCGGATTAAAACTATTCGAGGCATCTTGCATAATCGTGAAAAATGCCACTTTCCGAAGCACTCCCATCTCTTCATCCGGTGTCGTCAATAAGTTGGTATCTTTATAGATAATGGATCCGCTCGCCGAACCACCCAGAGGCAACATACGCAATATCGCTGCAACAGTCATACTTTTACCACTGCCACTTTCACCGATCAATGCAGTCACTTTTCCTTGTCGAATGACAAATGAGCTGTTATTCACTACCGGAAATCCGTTTAGCTCAATTGACAACTTTTTTACTTCGAGCATAAAACAGCCTCCGTTCCGAATCTTTCAATCCCTCTCCTATGAAGTTGATTGAAAGAACCGTCATAAAAATAAGCATGCCCGGGAACAACCCAATCCACCATGCACCGATCAATAAATCACTTTGGGCATTGTACAACATATTACCCCATGACGGTATGGCCGGCGGAATACCGATTCCGAGAAAGCTCAGTGACACTTCAATAAATACCGCGCTTGCCAAATTGAAAATGGTTACGACGAACAGTGGCGCTAAGCTATTGCGCAATAAATGCCCCGTCATGATCTTCCAGACTGGCGTGCCGAACAATTTAGCCATCTGGACATACTCCGCTTCTTTTAGTCGGATAAATTCCGATCGGATAATACGGGCCGTTGTAAACCAGCCTGTCACTCCAATGATGAACGTCATTCCCCACATTCCGCCTTGCATGATCGCTTGGAATGCAAGCACCAAAATAAGCGACGGAATCGAAATGAGCGCTTCCAACACACGCATCATCATGGAATCTACCCAACCGCCCAAATACCCGCTAACACCCCCATAGAGGACACCTATAACAAGCGATAGTAGAACCGATCCAAAAGCGACTGTCAATGTTACTTTCCCACCATGTAACAACCGGGTGAATACATCTCTACCAAGATGATCCGTCCCAAGCAGATGACCATTACCCGGTGCTGCGTACACATCGTCCAAGTTCATTTCATTCACAGAATAAGGGGATAGGAAAGTGGAAAAGACCGACATGAGGACAATCAAACCGAAAATTACGCACCAGAAGAAGAACCTCTTGTTCGATTTCATACGCCCAACTCCTTTTTCCGCAACTTCGGATTGAGCACAAACATCAGCATATCAATTACAAACAGACTGATTACAACAATGACACCTGTTAGCATAATTCCGCCCATCAGCAAAGGATAATCCTTTGTCATTACGGACTTTGCCAACAGTTGTCCGAGTCCAGCCCACGAAAATAATGATTCAACGATGACGGAACCACCAAAAAACGATGGAATACTCAGACCAAGATAATTCAAATATGGGATAAATGCATTTCGTAATACACCGCGCCTAATTTCCCTTTCGCTGACACCATTCGCACGAGCTGTCTTCACGTAATAACTTCGAATTTCCATCTTCACACTATCTTGGAGAAAGCGGGCATACACGCCGACATGCGTCAGGATGGTAACGGCTGCTGGCATGACGAGATGCTTCAATTTGTCTGTAAATCCACCATCTCCACCAATCGTCTGCATACCAGAGGAAGGAAGGATGCCTAGCTGAACAGAGAACAAGTAAATGAATAAGATTCCAAGCCAAAACGCCGGAATACTGGAAGATGCGATACTGAAAGTAGATAATCCTTTATCCAACAGTGATCCCGGCCTCATGCCCGCTTCCATCCCGAGCCAAATCGATCCCATCACAATGAAAAAGAGCGAGACACCGACGAGTAATAATGTATTCGGAAGGCGCTCCGCAAGAATTTCAGCGACTGGACGACCTTCTTTTGCCGACATGCCTAGATTGCCTTGTACCGTCCCCTTCAACCAAGTACCGTATTGGGCAATTATCGGACGATCAAGCGCGAAAGCACGACTGATTCGTTCTTTTTCTGCTGCACTTAACATCTGTGCATTTCCACCATAGTAAGCAGTCGCGGAGCTTCCGGGCCCTGCATGCATGATGAAAAAAGAGAGGAAGCTCAAGATGAAGAGGACAAGAATCCCCAACATCATGCGCTTCCCAATCCATTTAACGGTCATTCCACTTCCACTCCTCGACATTCCACAGGAAACCTGAGCCGTGATGACCAAGCGTTCGCTCTTTCACGCCTTCCATACTGCCATGAATGCCATATACAGCATCGACGTATGCGATAAATGCAAATGCAGGATCGTTTGCAAGCTCTTCCTGGAATGCGGCATAACTTGCTTTCCGTTCTTCCACATCGATTGCTAATCGACCTTGCTCTAACAGCTCATCAACAGCTGCATTTGAATAGCTTCCATAATTATAGCCCGGGCTTGTCAAACTCGATTCACTTGAATGGAACAAGCTATACGTATGATGATCAGCATCATATGGGCTGCCCCAGCCAATCATGAATGCATCTGTGTCTTCTATCGTTATGGCTGACCAATCGAGTGCAGCCACTTGGACGTTCGCACCGATCTTGTTGAACCCTTCAGCTACATAATTGGCCATATTTACGCGAACCGCATCAGACGCGGGCGCCGTAATTGTAAATGCCAGTTGCTGTCCGTCTTTATAACGGAACCCGTCATCCACTTTCGCCCAACCGGCTTCTTCCAGCAACATGTCCGCTTTTGCAGGGTCGTACGTGTATTTCTCTATCGACTCATTATTGAAGGTATGTTTTTGAAGTGGAGAGTAGGCTTCTTCGCCATACTCTTTTAAAATACCTTTAACTACTTGTGCTCGATCGATTGCATAGCTGAATGCCTGACGTACGCGAACATCTTGCCATAACTCATTTTGCATATTGAATAATAGCCCACGATAATCTGCTGTATTGACATCATAAATTTTCAGATGCTCTTTCTTTTCCATTTCAGCGACTTGATTCGGGTCAAGCAACGCAATATCGACTTCGCCCGATGCCAATTGAAGTGCGCGGACGTTACTATCTGGGATAAATTTAAAAATGACTTTCTCGATGGAAGGCTTCGTACCATAAAATTGTTCATATGCCTTTAGTGTCAAACTCGTGCCGCGATTCCACTGATCGAACTGATACGGGCCTGCGCCAATTGGATGACTATTGAAATCAGCGGTGCGCATATCCACCCCATCAAAGGCATGTTTCGGTAAAAGTGGAACTGTTAGTTTATCGAGGATAGGTGTGAAAGGATGCTTGAGTTGCATCTCAAACTGGTAGTCATCGATTCTCTTCAATGAATCTATTTCTGTAAAATCGGATTTCAGATAGGATGCGTTGTTGTCATCCAGGATACTTTCAATCGTGAAGATGACGTCATCTGCAGTCAGTGCTTCGCCGTCATGAAATTGAATATCTTCACGAATGTTGAATGTGTATGTCAGTTTGTCATCAGAAATTGCAAATGATTTTGCAATATCCTCAACGGCTTCATTATTCTCATTAAAACGGAACAGTCCCCGGAATAGGAGTGCGTCCAAATTTGTTTCTTCCAGAATCGGATTCAGTCCATCAAATTCAGATTCTGATGCGTAAATCAGATGATTTTCTCTATTTGTATTGGTCGTTGCATTCTTATCTCCGCAACCCGCCACCACTAGTAGCATCACCATACTCATAATCAGTACAACGTAATTTTTGTTCATTCAAAAGCCTCCATGCTTCTAGATACAGGCAGCGAGTTCAGAAAACACGCGCTTCATTTCCTGTTGCAAAGTCCATTGATCTACTCCGAGGAATCGGCAATGGACGGCATTTCCTGTTAGTTTTGTGATACTTGCCCGCAAGCCGTTGCCAACGTTCATCGCTTCTTGAATCGCCCGCAGGTCAATTTTGTCGACATTATTGGATACAAGCCAAATGGAGCCTATGTATAAGGCTTCTTCCAACATCCCGATACGATTATATTGCATGGTTTCCGGGGTGAAGTGGATTGCGTCAAATGCAATCAGCTCCCCATCGACAGAAATACGCATTGTCGATTTCAATGATGTGAAGTCGAATACTTCGCCACGCTTTTCCCTGCCCGGTGCAAGAATTTCACCCCAAAGCAATGTAGCATTTGCAGCTAGCTGAATGGTCGTTTCCATCTGGAATTTTGCATTCGCGAAAGGAATGATTACTTCCGGCATCCATTCTAGACGTGCTTGTTCTTCGACGTTGACGTTAATGGATTGCACACATGTCTCACCTGTATGTGAACGGTATACTTTCAGTGCCGATTGTTGAATCATTCGTACCTTGCTTTTTGGTTTTAGGTGAATCGAAATATCATTTCGATCACCCGCCACCATGCCCCCCGATGATTCCATGACATAGACGGTCGCCATCGGGTCTTTCCCCTCATACAATTCACGGCTCGCCTTCAAAGGAGGTTGTTGAAAGACATGCGGCATCCGTGTATAACCTCTTCTCGGTTCAAAAACCAAGTCCAACTTCCCGTGATGGTTGATGCGTGCCGGTTTACTTACTGTCACTTGCGACTCCGACATCTTCAAGCAGCATGTTTCGTTTAATCCACTGAACGATTTGATCGACATTTTTTTGCGTACGAACATCCGCAAATACAAATGGACGGCCATTGCGCATTTTCAAAACGTCGCTTTCCATCAATTCCAAATCGACCCCAACATGCGGTGCAAGATCCGTTTTATTGATCAATAAAAGATCTGATCGCGTTAGTGCCGGACCACCTTTACGCGGAATATCTTGACCTTCCGCCACGTCAATTACATAGATATAAGCATCAACCAATTCGGGACTAAATGTCGCGGATAAGTTATCACCGCCACTTTCAACAAAAATAATATCGAGGTCTGTAAACCGTTCTTTCAATTCATCAATCGCCGCAAAGTTCATGGACGCATCTTCGCGGATTGCAGTATGTGGACAGCCACCTGTCTCCACACCAATAATCCGATTTTCTTCCAACACTCCATTATGAATGAGGAACTGTGCATCTTCACGTGTGTAAATATCATTCGTAATAACCGCGATGTTATAGTCTGCATGCATCGCGCGAGTCAATTGGTCGACGAGCGATGTTTTGCCCGATCCAACTGGACCCCCGATGCCGATTCGTACTGGTTTCATTCGACAACCCCTCACATTCTATGAAATAAATAAGCGTGAAAATAAATATTCGTGTTTCATGGATGCTAACTCGATACCGAGAGCATTATTGCGCAGTTCTGATTCCGTCAATGTTGACACAAGCGACGCTGCCTCCATAACCTCTTTCGATAAGGCGTGAACAGCTTGAACACCTGTATTTTGCCCAAACGGGACAGCACGTACTGCGTTTTGGACAAGTCCATTCACAGATGCGAATAAATAAGAAAGCACTGCATGATGGACATCCACTTCACTGATTGCGCAGTAAATCCCGTAAGAAATTGCATAGTGCCCTTTCACTTCATTGGACTGAATCCGATTTTTCCACTCATCGAAAAACAGATTCTCGACGAGCGGGGCAACCGTGCGGATGAACTGTTTGCCTAGATTGATACTGGCATCCCGTGATTCTTTCGCAAGTTTAATGGCACCACAAATCTGATCCAGTTCAACAAGACGAACAACATCCTGATTTCTCGCCGCCGCATAGGCTTCTTGAATAAGAATCGCATCACCATAGACGAGGTTTTGATAAAGGAATGTTGTGCAAAATTCAATCAAGTCTTCCTTCGTACGGATCAGATCTTCTTGAATATACGTTTCCATTCCATAGGATTGCGTATACGATCCAATTGGAAAGGCAGAATCATGAATCTGCAACAACTTCAAAAACTGCAGATCAGTGGGAGTGCCCACGGTATTTAAACGGTTGTTTGAATCTGCGTTCGGTTGTTTCATAGTCCACACCTACTTCGTCTAACAATGGCGCTAATGTGTGGTCGGCGCGGACTACGATTTCATTTTTCTCAATTAATGAAGGTGTGTGTCGGTTGCCAAGTTCAAATGCAGCCTTGCCCATTTCGACCATATCTTTTGGTCGGATAACGATGACTGCTTCCATTTTTGTACGAATGGCGATACAACGTTCTGCATCTTCGTATAGCAAATCACCGTATTGCAGAGACTCTTCCTGGTCGATGCGCAATGCGATGTCGGTACCCGCTGTGGTTTCGGTTCGGATGATACGCTTGCTCAATTCTTCCCATTCAAGCTCTACCCATTCAAGTTGTTTGCCGGTTATTTCTTCTGTATCCCCGATGTTGCCAATGATTTTTTCGATTAACATGTATTTCCCTCTTTTCTGGAGTGAGTGCATTTCAATCAACGGTTCACCTTAAAACAAGAAGTATCGCTGTGCCATTGGAAGGACACTCACGGGTTCGCATGTTGCCAGTTCTCCATCAAGTTTCACTTCATATGTCTCGGGATCGACGTCAATAACAGGCATTTCGCTGTTATGCTTCATGTCAGCTTTTGAAACGTTACGGCAATTTTTCACGGTGCCGATAAGTTTCTTCAGTCCGAGCTGTTCAGGCAGGCCTTCTTCAACTGCGATTTTCGGCAAGAATGTCATGCCGATATTTTGTGGACCTTGTCCATGGAATCCATACATCCTACGGCCCATCATTGGTTGAGGAGTCGGAATGGATGCATTCGGATCACCTGTAATCGCATATACGGCAACACCCGCTTTAATCACAACTTCTGATTTCACACCGAAGAATGCCGGATCCCATAAAATGATATCTGCTAGTTTACCTTCCTCCAAAGAGCCGATTTCATGTGAAATACCTTGGGCAATCGCAGGATTTATCGTATATTTTGCAATATAGCGTTTTACACGATAGTTGTCATTGTCATTGCCTTCATCCTGCGCAAGAGCTCCACGCTGCATCTTCATCTTATTCGCCGTTTGCCATGTGCGAATTGCAACTTCCCCTACCCTGCCCATCGCTTGGGAATCAGATGACATAATACTCAAAATCCCCAGATCCTGCATAATATCTTCTGCGGCAATCGTTTCCGGACGGATCCTTGAATCTGCGAAAGCAACGTCTTCCGGCACATCATGCTTCAAATGATGACATACCATCAGCATGTCCAAATGCTCATCAATCGTATTCGTTGTAAATGGTTTTGTTGGATTCGTGGAGGCAGGCAACACGTTTGGCAATGAAGCCATCTTCAACTGGTCAGGCGCATGGCCTCCGCCAGCTCCTTCCGTATGAAAGACGTGAATAACGCGTCCAGCAATCGCATCAATCGTATCTTCAACGAACCCTGCTTCGTTTAACGTATCGGAGTGCAATGCAATTTGAATATCATATTCATCCGCAACTGTCAGACTTTGATGCAATGAAGAAGGAGTTGCACCCCAATCTTCATGAATCTTCATACCAATCGCACCTGCTCGAATCTGTTCAACAAGTGGTTCAGGAAAAGCCGCACTTCCTTTTCCGAATAGACCGATATTCATCGGAATATCCTCGATTGCTTGCAACATCCGGTGCAAATGCCACTTTCCAGGCGTCACCGTTGTTGCGCGCGACCCAGCCGCCGGACCCGTTCCCCCACCGATGAATGTCGTTGTCCCCGCAAACAATGCCGTATCTACTTGTTGGGGGCTGATGAAGTGAATATGTGTATCGATCGCACCCGCTGTCGCGATCAACCCTTCACCCGCGTACACTTCGGTACCAACACCGATAATCATCCCCTGATCGACGCCATCCATCGTATTCGGATTACCCGCTTTACCGATGCCCGCGATCCGGCCATTCTTAATGCCAATATCCGCTTTAACAATCCCTGTATAGTCAATGATCATCACATTCGTAATAACCGTATCAAGCACACCTTCTTCAGAAGTCTTCTGTCCATTTTGGCCCATCGATACACGCAACGACTTACCGCCGCCGAAAACTCCTTCATCTCCATATGTCGTATAATCCTTTTCGATCTCAATCCACAAATCAGTATCCGCAAGACGAACCTTATCGCCCACAGTCGGACCAAACATTTTTGCATATTGCCCATGTGTAACTTTCACTTAACTGTCAGCTCCTTTGAACCCACTGTCAGATGCCTTTTCAATAATTTCAGCTTTTTTATGCGTCGAGCCTTCCGTCAATTGGTTCAATCCGAACACATGACGCTTCCCGCCAAACTCGACAAGCTCAACTTCCTTCTCTTCACCCGGCTCAAAACGTACAGCCGTCCCGGAAGGTATATTTAAATGCATCCCTACCGCCTGTTGCCGATCGAACTCAAGAAATCTATTTACCTCGATGAAGTGAAAATGTGAACCAACTTGAATCGGCCGGTCACCTGTATTCGCAACACGCACCGATTTCACCTCACGTCCAACATTAATCTGAATAACGCCATCAGCTGTCCTGATTTCTCCAGGAATCATTAAAATCCTCCTTTACTGAATCGGATTATGTACCGTCACAAGCTTCGTACCATCAGGGAACGTACACTCAATCTGTACATCACTAATCATATCGCCGACACCTTCCATACAATCTTCCACTGTGAGCACTTGTTTCCCCTCACTCATAAGTTGCGCAACCGTCTTTCCATCACGCGCGCCCTCCATGATGAAATGACAAAGAAGCGCCATCGCCTCAGGATAATTCAACTTCACGCCTCGCGCTTTACGCTTCAACGCCAGTTCTCCCGCAACATGCAACAATAACTTCTCCTGTTCAACTGGTGACAATTTCAACAGAAAACACCTCGCTCAATTAATTTTTGATATTTTAAAAAATTGGAGATAAAAATGAGCCTCCTTATACGTCTATTCTTTTTTTTCGAATACTTGTTTTGTGTTTCGCATGAATATGCAATAGTGGACAAACGTCCATTGATTGGGACCTGGCTTGATGCAGATCAAAAGGGGTATTAGAGGTAAACTACAACAGCACTAGTATAAGATATTAAAATTTGCTTGGCAACCATATCAAATCCAAGCAACTTCTAAATAGTGATAAAAGTTCTTTTTTACTACAATCGCACACACAATTCTTCACTAACCCATCCAATCTGTCCGCGTACAAAAAAGGAAAAAGCCGCCCTGATAATCAGGACGACCCTACTGGAATTTTCACCGCATCGGTTCGCTTCATCACTTCTTCATCATGCAGATGACAAGCAACAAAATGGCCTTCTTCCTTCTCCAGCCACTTTGGTTTCACATCTGCACAGACCGACATCGCATACGGACAGCGTGTCCGGAACACACAGCCTGATGGCGGATCAATCGGACTCGGCAACTCACCTTTCAGCAAAATACGCTCACGTGATTCTTCGATATCAGGATCCGGAATCGGAATCGCCGACAGCAATGCTTCCGTATAAGGATGCAGCGGTTTATCATACAATTGCTCACTTGTCGTCAGTTCCACCATATGGCCCAAATACATAACCGCTATCCGGCTCGAGATATACTTTACCATTGACAGATCATGCGCGATGAATAGGTAAGTTAACCCTTTTTCACGCTGTAGCCGTTGCAGCAATTTTACAACTTGTGCCTGGACAGATACATCCAACGCAGAAATCGGCTCATCGGCGATGATGAATTCTGGATCTAACGCGAGCGAACGGGCGATACCAATACGTTGCCGTTGACCACCTGAAAATTCATGCGGATACCGGTTTGCATGATCCCTGTTCAAGCCAACATCTTCGAGCAATTCATTGACACGCTTCCGCATTTCAGCCTGTGTTTTGAACATTCCATGGATTTGCATTGGTTCCGCTATAATTTCATAGACCGTTGAACGTGGATTCAGAGAAGCATACGGATCCTGGAAAATCATCTGCATTTTTTTCAGGAACCGCGCTCTTTCCTTATCTGTCATATCATGGACGCTTTGCCCTTCATATAACACTTCGCCATCCGTCTTATTATATAAACCGAGGATTGTCCGCCCCGCTGTCGACTTTCCGCAACCGGATTCACCGACAAGGCCGAACGTCTCCCCCCTCAGAATATCGAAACTGATGCCATCGACCGCTTTCAATGTCTTCCCTTTACCAACGTCAAAATGCCGCTTCAGCTCTTTGACCGATAAAATCACATCGTCTGTCATTCGTCTGCCCCCTCTCGTTGACCGTATCTTCGTACCGCACACAGTTCTTTTTCCAACTTCGTTCCCGCAAGTTTCAACACTTCAATCGACTGTCCGGTTGACGGTGAGTGGAGCATCAAGCCATCGCCATAATAAAATCCGACGTGACGTACATTTCCTTTGCCTTCATCATTCGCAAAAAACAATAAATCACCCTTCATCCAACGATTCCTATCTTCCAAAGGCACCTCTTCGCCGCCTTTTGCCTGGTCACTTGCATCTCTTGGGATGAAGTACCCGCAAGCTTTTAACATATTATACGTGAATCCCGAACAGTCATAGCCGTATGAAGACATACCGCCCCAGAAGTAAGGCAAATCCAAGTAAGCTAACCCTTCCTCGACCGCCGCTGCAGCTGTCCGTTTATGGAACTGATGAATGGAACTTGCTCTGACAATATCCATTTTTAAAATGAGTGCATCTCCATGAGGTGTGCGCACCTTAAAATGGTCGTCACTTTCGTCAATCAACGGCAGGATTGTATTGAATGGGACGATCAGTTTTGGTGTTCCATCCATAGTCCAAAGTTGTGACTTCGCTACTGCTACACGGATAAAGCCCCCCGACTCTTCCACACGCTCCGCCTTTTTCAGTTGTGCTACAGGCACCCAACCCGGATAACCCCGCTCATCCCTTTTGCACGGTTGCCAAACAGCGATTACTTTCGCCCATTCATCAACGATTTCATCGACAATGACCGGTTCGCCATAGAGGAGTTGCGACTGGACTCGATTGCCGTCACACAAATCCAACCGTTGTTCATAGGCCAGTTTTTCAAGCCATTTATTCAATTGCACCGGATTCGAAGTACCTTCCGCATCGATGTCACGCGCAGACTCTGGTGAAGTCCATATCGTTGCGACAGGGACGTTGCATGCATACATGTTTACAGTCATCTCAGTCATTTACCTTCCACCTTCCCGATACGCGACATTCCTTCATAATCTAGGCCAAGTCCAGTCGTTTCCGGCATCCGGATTTTCCTACCTTCATAGACGATCCCGCCCGGCACAATGTCCTCGGCAAGCATCAGTGGAGCGTCAAAGTCGAATCGTGTAATGTTCGGCTGACTTGCTGCAAAATGAGCCGCAGCGGTAATGCCAAGTTTCGTTTCAATCATGCTGCCGACCATGCATTGTACACCGAATGATTCCGCCAACGCATTGATTTTAAGCGCTTCATGGATACCACCTGACTTCATCAACTTGATATTAATCAAATCTGCAGCACGACATTCCAATACGCGGAGCGCATCTCTCGCTGAAAAGACGCTTTCGTCTGCCATGATAGGTGTCAATGTGTGGTTTGTTACATATGTAAGCCCTTTAATATCATCAGCTGGCACTGGTTGTTCGATCAGTTCGATAGTCAAACCTGCGTCTTCCATCCGACCGATGGCGAATACCGCTTCTTTTGGAGACCATCCTTGATTGGCGTCAAGCCGGATTTTCGGACCGTTACCGACCCGTTCCCGTATAGACCTGATCCGTTCGATATCTTCCCCAATTTCACCGATGCCCACTTTCACTTTTAATACATTAAAACCTTCTGCAATATAACGCTCTGCATCATCTGCCATTTCAGCCGGGTCATTGACACTTACCGTGAAATCCGTTTCAATTTCATTGCGGAATCCGCCAAGCAATTGGTAGAGTGGCAACCCGGCCAACTGTCCAAGCAGATCATGAATGGCCATATCGACAGCGGCTTTCGCACTTGTATTGCGGACGATTGACCGGTGCAGCAGGCGGAATACTTCCTCGCGATTGGCGATAGCCTTCCCGATCAATTGGGGTGCAATCACTTCTTCGATTGCATACTTGATACTGCCGAGTGAGTCGCCCGTAATGACGTGTGTTGGGGGTGCTTCCCCCCAGCCACTACGGCCGTCGTCGCATGTTACTTTGACATATACCGCATAGGCTGTCGTCACTGTGCGCAGTGCTGTTTTGAACGGTTTCGTTAATGGCACGGCGACAGGGAATGTTTCAATGGTTTGGATATGCACTTATTCCACCCCCGGTAGGATCGTCAATGTTTTCCCATTCGCATCGAGCTTTGCCTTAACGCCTAACGGAAGTGCAAAGTGTGGTTCGCAATGTCCGATTTTGAAGCCACTCACGACAGGCACGCGTAAATCGCCAAGATAGTGATGGAAGACAGTATCCAGTGACGCGGCTCGTGGCTCTTTTTTCGGCTCGGCATCTGCAAAATCACCAATGATGACTCCCGCCGCTTCGGCCAATTTACCTGCCATGCGTAACTGATTCAATAATCCGTCTACACGGTATGGTTCTTCTCGAATATCTTCAATCAACAGCAACTTTCCTTTCGTATCCACTTCGAACTTTGTTCCGAGTGAACTCACGAGCAGCGATAGATTCCCTCCTATGAGTTCCGCTTCGGCAGTACCTCCACTAATTGTTGTCAGCGGCGAAATATCTTCTGTGTAATGCAGTTCCATTGGCTCGAAAAGCTGTTGGAACATCTTCGCGGACAATTCATGAAACTCCTGCTTTCCAACGCATGATGCAAGCATCGGTCCATGAAATGTAACAAGATTTGAATACAGTCCGATTGCCGTATGCAGGAATGTAATATCGCTGAATCCCCAGAAGACTTTCGGGTTTTCGGCAATTAGCTGTAAATCGAGCTTGTCAGTAAAGCGTGCTGAACCATAACCACCCCGTGCGCAGATGATGCCTGCGATTTCAGGATCTGCAAACATATCTTCAAGATCTTGGCGACGGTCGTCATCCGTACCCGCCAAATATCCGTTTTTATCATATACATGCTTTCCGAACTTCCATTTCAAGCCTAGCTGCTCTAAAAACGGAAGTGCGCGTTGAAGACTTTCTTCTTCGGAAGGACTCGCCGGCGACACAATTCCGATCGTGTCTCCCTGGCGTAGCCGTTTTGGACGTATTCTCATATAATTCCCCCACCTTCTTGTACTGCCTCCAGTTTACCAATAAGAAAATCGCGGCGCCATGACGGACACCGCGACTGTTCATTAGTTCTTATCTGCGTACTTCAAGTCGATATAGCCAACAGGGTGACGTAAAATCCCTGAAACGCCTGGCTTTTCAAGCGTTGTCGCGTTGTAGAAGTATAGTGGGAACACAGGCATTTCTTCCATTAGAAGTTTGTCTGCTTGTTGTAGAAGATCCCAACGTTTGTTTTCATCTGTCTCATTCTTAATATCTACAATTAGCTTATCGTAGTCAGCGTTTGACCAAGTCGTACGGTTCATCGAAGAACCAGTGATGAAACTTTCAAGCGCGTTCACAGGATCTGCATAGTCATGCAAGAAGGATGAACGGGACATCTGGTATTTGAATTCTTTCTGGTCAGACAGGAACACTCCGCTTTCAACGTTCTGTAGTTCAGCATCCACGCCTAACACTTCTTTGAACTTCGATTGTAGTGCAATTGCAATGTTTTGGTGGGATTCGCTTGTATTGTAAGAAAGCGTGATTTTCGGAAGCTCTGTATAGCCTTCTTCTTTCATACCTTCTTCCAATAGCTTTTTCGCTTCGTCCGGATTATACGTTACAAGGTCGCCTACTGTATCACGGAACTCCTTGCCATCCGGACCGATGAATCCGTAAGTGACGAATCCATTTGCCGGCTTTTCACCGTTCTTCGTTACGAAATTGACGATTTCATCACGGTCTACAGCAAGACCGAATGCACGACGGATTTTAGCATTTTGGAATGGTTCCATCGATGTATTGAAACGGTAGAAGTACAAACCTGCTTGGTCGTCGATACGTAATTCATTACTATCTTTTAGTTGATCGGAAAGTTCTGATGGAACGTCCGTCACGTCCAATTCATTAGACTGGTACATCTGGTAAGATGTTGTGGATTCATTGACCATTGCCCAGTGGACTTTATCCAACTTGACAGATCCCGCATCCCAATAATTTTCGTTCTTTTCAAATTCAAAGCTTACATCATGATCCCATTTCGTTAGTTTAAACGGTCCGTTTCCAACGAATGTAGCTGCTTCTGTATGCCATTTCGGATCAGCAGATGCAACCTTTTCATTGATTGGGAAGAAGCTAGGATTTGTGATAATGTTCGGGAATGCTTCGTTCGGCGACGTTAATGTGACAACAAATGTCTTATCATCTTCCGCTTTTATAGCGATATCGTCTGCTGAACCTTCGCCGCTGTTATATGCCTCTGCTCCATCGATAAAGTATGCGAGGAATGCAGCTGGTGAAGCTGTCTCAGGGTCAAGCATATGCTTCCATCCGAAGACGAAGTCACCTGCTGTAACAGGGTCTCCGTTCGACCATTTTGCGTCCTCACGAATTGTAAATGTGTACGTAAGACCATCTTCAGATATATCAATCTTTTCAGCAGTCGCTTCGACCGCTTTATGGTCTTCATCCATACGTGTAAGACCTTCCATGATGTTATTCAATGCGCTCCATGAAACAGCGTTGAAACCGATGGATGGGTCAAATGATGTCGGCTCTTCTCCGTTGTTCATATAGAGAATTTTTTCGCCTATCGCTTCCTCTTTGCCTTCTTCTGTACCTTCTTCTGTTTCAGGTTTTGGATCGTCTTTTTTATCCGGTTCTTTGCCGGCGTCTTTGGTTGCTGTACATGCTGCCAATACTAATGCTAGCATCGCAACGAGCAGAAACGATAACCACTTTTTCAATTGAATTGCCCCCTTTGTTTGTCTGTGAATAGTTAAGCACTAATGCGTGCGTGATACCTCTGGAAATGGAAATTGTTAATATAGACCGTTGATTTCCGTTCCGGCGGACGCTTTCCAAGCGAGTTACGAAGAACTCGCTTTGCCGTATTTCTGTGATTTTCAGAAATTAAGGCAGGGGCGCTCAAAAAGCTATACTTTTATTCGCAAAAGCCATTTTACGTAACGGCTATTGCCGCCTTCCACTCCAACCAACTGTGTGCCTACTTACCTATTTAAATAAAATAGCTAAATTCATCAACCAAACACGTTCTTCGCTCTGTCATCTTGCAACCAACAGTCAACTGCGTGTGTGACGGATAGTTCGGTTGTTTGTGGATGCACTTTATCGCACACTTCCATGGCGAATGGGCATCTTGCGGTGAATGGGCAACCAACGGGTGGCGAAAATAGATCCGGTGGTGTGCCTTCGATCGGTTGGAGTTCCTCTTCTTTCAAATCGAGTCTTGGGACGGAAGCGAGAAGACCTCTTGTATAAGGATGTTGCGGTCCGTAAAATACTTCTCTCTTCTCACCGATTTCAATGATTTTACCAGCGTACATGACCGCTATCCGGTCCGCGATCTTGGCCACAACACCTAAATCATGTGTAATGAGGATGATTGACACGCCAGTTCTCTCTTGGATTTCTTCGAACAGTTCCAGAATTTGCGCTTGAATCGTTACATCCAGAGCGGTTGTCGGCTCATCCGCAATCAGTAGTTCCGGCTCGCATATCAACGCGATGGCTATGACAATCCGCTGTCTCATTCCTCCTGAAAACTGGTGTGGATATTGTTTAAGTCGTTCTTCTGGATTTGGAATCCCGACGACTTCCAACAATTCGACTGCTTTTTTCCGGGCTTCTGACTTGCTCACTTTCCGATGGGTCCGTAATCCTTCTGTCAACTGTTCACCGACTTGCAATGTCGGATTGAGCGCTGTCATAGGATCTTGGAATATCATCGATATATCGACACCCTGCACTTTTCGCATGCCCGCCTTATCCAACTTCGTCAAATCGCGACCTTTAAAGATGACGCTTCCGTTCTTTATACGACCTGCGGGATGAGGAAGCAAACCCATAATTGTATTGGCCGTTACACTTTTCCCACAGCCTGATTCACCGACGATTGCAAGTGTCTCTCCTTTAAATAAATCAAATGAAACACCGCGCAATGCCTGTACTTCTCCACCGAATGTCTTGAACGATACATATAAGTCTTGAACGGAGAGCATCGTTTCTGTAAACACTTTTTTGCGCTTGAGGGGCTTTGTAGCGACTGCCGTTGCCCCTTCATTCATACTGTTTAATCTGTTGTCATGCTCATTCAATTCATTCACCCCCTCAGTTTCGGATCAAGTGCATCTTGCATACCGTCTCCGAGGACGTTAAATGCAAACATTGTCATGGATATAAAGAACGCCGGGAAGAACAATCTCCACCAATGTCCCGACAGAATGACTGGCAATGCGTCATTTGCCATTACGCCCCAACTGGCGAACGGAGCTGCAATACCTAGTCCTAGGAAGCTTAAGAACGCTTCTGCGAAGATTGCACTTGGAACGGTTAAAGTCATCTGTACGATGATTGGCCCCATCGTATTCGGCAGTAAGTTTTTACGTATGATTCTTGGTGTTTTTGCCCCAAATGACTTTGATGCGGTGACAAATTCATAATTTTTAAGCTGAAGCACTTGTCCCCTTACAATACGAGCCATTCCGACCCAGCCTGTAATGGTGAGTGCGATGATGATTGTCGTCAAACTTGCCCCCATGATTACCATAAGAAGAATGACAACCAATAGGTGAGGCAACCCATAAAGGATTTCAATAATACGCATCATAAACGAATCTGTCCGTCCACCTTTATAACCACTGACTCCTCCATAAATAATTCCGATAA
Source organism: Sporosarcina oncorhynchi (assembly GCF_033304615.1). Lineage (GTDB taxonomy): Bacteria > Bacillota > Bacilli > Bacillales_A > Planococcaceae > Sporosarcina > Sporosarcina oncorhynchi. Next base: position 3,347,018 of record NZ_CP129118.1, read on the forward strand.
AGAAGTCGATTAGTGCCGCAGCTACACCGACGAATAATGAAACTCTCGCGCCGTACCAAGTTCTCGTAAAGACGTCCCAACCTTTTTCATCTGTACCAAACCAGTGTGTACTAGATGGCGGTTGGTTCTGATTGGCGTATTGTGTTGTTTCTATATTGTGTGGAGACAATATCGGCGCAAATACTGCGAATAGCGTAAGTAAGATTAAAAATATCAATCCGCCCATCGCCAGTTTATTCTTTCGTAATCTGCGCCACGCATCCTTCCAATAAGAAAGTGATGGCCGGACGACTGATTCAGCTTCAGCCATGTTGGAGTCTTTCGGTTTAAACCACTCATCTGGCACATTTTGCTGATGATTGACCATTACGCATCCCCCTCCTTCTTATGAAGTTTGATGCGGGGATCAAGGAATCCATAAACGATATCAACAAGAAACAACATGAATACAAGAAATGCACTATAGAAGACCGTTGTTCCCATAATAACGGGGTAATCACGGTTATTAATGCTGTCCACGAAGTATTTCCCCATTCCAGGTATTGCAAATATCTTTTCGATGACAAACGTTCCAGTTAAGATACCCGCAAGCATAGTTCCCATAATTGTCACGACTGGCATTAGTGCATTACGCAACGCATGCCTAAGTACAATACGCGTCGGTGACAATCCTTTTGCCCTTGCCATCTTCATATAATCCTGCGTCAACACTTCGAGCATGCTTGATCGTGTGAGACGAGCGATAATTGCCGTTGGACCGGTCGCAAGCGCGAGAGTCGGTAAAATCATATGTGCAGGACTGCTCCAGGTAGCTGGAGGCAGCAGTTGCCAATTGACAGCTACTTGTTGGATGAGTAGCGTTGCCAACACGAAGTTCGGGACTGAAATCCCTACGACCGCAAAGGCCATAGCCATGTAATCAATAATGCCATTGTGCTTGAGTGCTGCAAATGTTCCTAAGGTGATTCCCGATAGAACAGCTACAAGAATGGTAATTAAACCTAGTTCAGCTGAAATCGGGAATCCTCTTTTCAGAAGCGAGTTAACCGTTTCATTCGGTTTTTTTATCGATGGACCAAAATCGAAGGTAGCCACCGATTTCAAATAATGCCCATATTGTACAATGACCGGCTGATCCAACTTATAAAACTTCTCCAAGTTCGCTTGGATTGTCGGGTTCGACGTCCGTTCTTCATCAAATGGTGATCCAGGGATCGCGTGCATGAGGAAGAACGTAAGCGTCGAAATGATGAAGATTGTCGCAATCATCATCGCAAATCTCTTGACTATGTATATCGCCATTCGCCTTTCCCCCTTAGCAGAACTTTGTCTGCAACGCCAACTCGATCATGACAAGCATGGCTCGGTAAGCTTCTAGTATATCTTTTGCTTCAAATTTAACGATTGTCGTATTCGGTTCAATTTCACACCCGGGCATCAGTGCTGCCCATTCCGCTTGACCATAATTTGTAAATTCAATTCGTAGTGTAGGATTTATTGGCGGCACAAGTGGTTTGATATCTGACCGCTTGTCGATTGCTTCAGCAGTCTTCTCTTGAATCAGCTTATGGGCTTTTTCAGGATGAAGTGTTCTGACTGCGGAACGGGAAATCGACTTTTTCACAGCAGCTGTAACCACTCCAGGTATAAGCGTCTCTGCTTCCTTGCACGCACAATCATCACCCGCTACCATGATGACAGGAACTCCGAAGTACCCCGCTACGTAAGCATTGAATCCCAGCTCCCCTATTTGCACATCATCAATATACATATTGCGTACACCAAAGATCATCGAATGGCTCATGACACCCGGCTGACCAGCCCGAGCGTGATAACCAGCAAAGATTGCCCCTGCAAATGACTCATCCAGTGACTGAACCATCGAAAGCGCTTTCAAGTCACCTGTAATCAGATCTGCTTCAGGATGCAATTCTTCCACTAGCAGATTATTCATTTTTGAATGGCTATCATTTACGAAAACTTGTGTAGCGCCCTTATGAATAGCAGCAGTTACGATAGCATTCGCTTCCTCAGTCATGATACGTCGTGCACGTTCATAATTATGCTTGCTCGAATCAACAAATGTATAATCCGGCAAACCTGTAATCCCTTCCATATCGACAGATACATAGATTTTCATCTGCATTCCCCCAAGCTGCATTTACACAAAATATTCCCTGAAAGTAGATTAGTGGATAAAGTCAATCCTATCAAATTTTTAAGAATATTACAATACAATATTATAATTAAAATAAAACCGCCATCCAGTTTCCCGGATGACGGTTTCAAATAGATTCTCAAGAAATCTTGTGAATCAGATTATTATTCGCTAACGCCCATTTCATACAACCAAAGATCAGTGTTTGAGTCGATTGAGTAGTTCACTACGCGCTCGCTAACAGCTGTCAAAGCATAACGGTATACAGTTGGTGCAACCGGTACTTCGTCAACCATCAATTCCTGCCACTGGTTATAGATATCTTTACGGTATTCTGTATCGAATGACTTTTCAGATGTACCAGCTGCAAGAAGCTCGTCGTTCTTTTCGCTTGTGAAACGAGTATAGTTGAATGCTGCTGTTCTACCATATAGACCGGATGGATCTGGATCAGAACCAGTTCCCCAAGCACCTTGATAGATATCAATTTTCGGATCATCAGCTTCTACCATGTCATAGAATGAGTTGAACTCATGTAGACGACCGTCAGTAAGTTGTACTTTAATACCAACGTCAGCCCAGTTTTGCATATAGAACTGTGCGATTGGCTCAGCAGTTTCTCCACCAGACATTGAAGCAAAGTTCAATACGAACTCATTGCCTTCAGCATCTTCACGGAAACCGTCGCCATTTGTATCAACGAAACCAGCTTCGTCAAGAAGCGCTTTCGCTTTTTCAGGATCATAAGATGGTGCTTCGATATCTGCATTATGGAAACCAGCAAATACAGGAACGATTAAAGATGTTGCAGGGAAACGAAGACCGTGGTAAAGTTCTTTACCGATCGTTTCGTTGTCCATTGCATACCACATAGCTTGACGTACACGCTTGTCAGCCAATTTAGCATTAGGATCTGTTACGTTTTCTTTCTTTGCTTCATCCCACTTACCAAGTTTGAAACCGATATACGTGTAAGCAAGGTCAACTTTAGCCAATAGCTCGATATTGTCGATGTCTTTAGCTTTAAGATATTGATCAACCGGAACTGAAGCTATATCAATATCGCCTTTTTTAAGTGCTTCAAGGATTGAAGCAGAGCTTACTACTTTCAAGACTAGCTCTTTAAGAGCTGGTTCGCCTCTCCAGTATCCATCGAAACGCTCATAAAGTACTGATTCACCTGGTACGATTTTAGCCACCTTATAAGGACCGAAACCGATTGGGTTTACACGGATTTTGTCTGACTCGACAAGCTCTTCCATTGTTAATTCACCAGTCATTACATCACCGTAGTGGTGTCTTGGAGATGGAACTGTCCAGATACCTGACAATAGTGAAGGAGTTGCTTCAGTGTACGTAATAGAGATTTCTTTGTCGTCTTCAGAAACTGTGATACCAGAAATTTCTTTTGTTTCACCGTTATGGTATGCAGGCATACCTTCAACGTTTTCAATCATGAATGTGTAACGTGTACCAGCATAATCTGGGTGTCCAAGGAGTTGGTAAGAGTAAAGAAGGTCGCTTGCTTTCACAGGCTCACCATCTTGCCAGTTAACGCCATCCTTGATTTTGATTGTGATTGTTTTGTTATCATCAGAGATTTCGTATTCAGCAGCACCGTCATTAGTAATCAAATAGTCACCATCAGTAGATAGTAGGCCTTCATCGAAATAGCTCATGATATCTGCATCGAATGTACCTGAGTAGAATACGCGGCTCAAAGTACCTTCAAACGGAGTGTCTGTAACCATAGCGATTGTCATTTCTCCGTCTTTAACTGCTGCAGAAGTGTTTGAAACATCCATAGGGAAGTCTAGTTCAGAGCTTGCATCATCAGCAGGCTCTTCCTCGCCCTCTTCTACTTCTTCTGTTTCTTTACCTGGATCTTTGGACGGCTCTTTCTCAGTAGCGCCATCCTTGTCGTCTTTACCTGTACATGCAGCCAAGAACACGCTGAGTACTAGCATAAGACTTGCAAGTAGCATAAGTTGCTTCTTTGCCAATTGTATTACCTCCCCTTATTTTTTAGGCTAATCTTTGCCTTGCATCCGACGCACGTTTAACCGCTTGTCCGATGTAATTTATACACAGCATCATTACTAGAATCAGCAATGCTGCAGGTAACCATACCCACCACTTATTCTGAACAACATCTGGAGTTCTCGCATAGGCAATAAGCGTACCAAGCGAAGGTGTCCCAGTCGGTAGACCAAATCCTAAGAATGTCAGGCCAGTCTCCAACCCGATGTTTCCTGCCAGCGTAAGTGTCATATTAACAATGACGAGTGAACTCAAGTTTGGAAACATTTCAAAAAACATGATTTTCCAGCTTGGTGTTCCCAACGTCTTAGAAGCGTTGATGTAATCAAGCTCCCTTTCTTGCAATGCCCTGGAACGGATTAACCTAGCTTTACCGAACCAAGCGAACGTACTCATAATGAGAATGAATGTGAAAACAGTATAGTTTGGTACGATAACTACGAATACGATGATGAACATCAATGATGGTAGAACCATAAGGAATTCAAGAACACGCATCATTGCGTTATCCACTTTACCACCATAGAATCCTGCAACAAGACCGTACGTCAAGCCGATGATTCCAGCTAATAACGTTACGCATATACCAATTGTGAAGGAGTTCCGTGTACCAAGCAATAGTTGTCCGAAGACATCGCGGCCTCCGTCATCCGTACCTAGCCAATGCTCGGCGGAAGGCGGCTTCCAAGTTGCAAGGAAGTTCACGCGCTTTAACGCTAATGCGTCAACGAAAAGCGGTGAGGCATAGGCTGCTAGTATAATTATTGTTAATAGTATCAATGAACCCATAGCCATTTTATCGTGTTTGATTTCACGCCAGATCGTTTTCAACAAAGATGGGTTATTTAACTTTTCTTTGGCAATTAATTGTTTTTCATCTAGGATGACTGTATCTTTCATATCCTATTCCCTCCTCTTCCTTCTTTTCTATTATTCAATTCGAATGCGCGGATCGACAATACTCAAGATAATATCCGAGAGCATCGTACCAACGATAACAGCAGTTCCAGAAATCATGACGAGTGCTGTAACGACGGTGAAGTCACGCGTTGAAATCGACTGAATGAAAAGATATCCGAGACCAGGGTAACTGAAAATCGATTCGATGAATACTGACCCACCGATCAGACCAGTGATTTCAAATCCTAGGAATGCAGCGATCGGTAGAAGTGAGTTCCGCAAAATATGGCGAGTATATACTTTGCTTTCAGGTACACCTTTGGCACGTGCAGTTTTAACATAATCTTTCAATTTTTGATCGATGATATCATTCCGCAAGTACTGGATCGTGCTGAATGTTGCCAGTAATGAACCTGATAGGACGGGTAATATCAAGTGCTTCGCCCTACTTACAAAATACTCCCATGTGCCTGACTGTAATTTGATGTCAACACTACTGCCGTATGGCAACCAGCCAAGGACGAAAGAGAAGAAGAACATCATCAGTAAAGCAAAAACGAATAATGGAGTTGCGAATGCAAAATAGTTATACGTAACGATTGCTTTATCCGCCCAGCTGTCCGTAAAACGACCAGCAATAATTCCAAGTGGCAAAGCGATCAGATAGGTGACAAGAAGTGTGAAAAATGATAATAGTACTGTATTTTCAACCTTACCAGCCAAAAGCGATGTTACTTTTTGTTGGTGAACATATGATTTCCCGAAATCACCCTGTACTGCATTTCCAAGCCATCTGCCATATTGCTGATACCAAGGATCATTCAGTCCCGCCTTTTCCCTAAGCTTCTCCAGTTGTTCTAATGAAACGTCTGGATTTCCTTGGAAAGCTCCTGTAAGTGCATCACCTGGCATCATTTTCGCAAGCATAAAGATGATGATACTGAGAAGGATAAGCTGCGGGATCATAAGTAATGTTCTTCGTAAAATAAACTTCAACATTCTCTATTTTCCCCCTTACTGCATGGCGACCGAATGTGTCTCTGAAAGCTTCTTCAAATCGTACATCCGTCCATCATTATCAAAGTAGTTATTGTATTCTGTCTGATATTCCTGGTTGATCGCCTGACGCAAGTGCATCTTCTCAAAACGCTTTTCAGGATTCATCTCTGGAATTGCTGCAATTAGTCGCTTCGTGTAGACATGTTGCGCATTATTATAGATTTCGTCTGAAGTACCTTCTTCAACAAAACGTCCGCGATACATGATTCCAATTCGATCACACATATGCTGAATGATTCCCAAGTCATGGGAGATGAATAAGTATGTTAGATCAAAGTCTTCTTGAATTTCTTGCATGAAGTTCAGCACTTGAGCCTGTACAGATACGTCCAGTGCTGAAACCGGCTCATCCGCAATAATCAATTTCGGTTTCAAAGCTAGAGCGCGTGCAATACCGATCCTCTGGCGTTGTCCACCAGAGAACTGATGAGGATATTTGTAGATCGATTCCGGCGTCAATCCGACACGTTCGACAAGTTCCTGCACCCGTACCAATTCCTCTTTGGCGGAAAGCCTTTCAAAGTTACGTAGCGGTTCAGCAATCGTGTTCAGGATATTCTTACGTCCATTTAATGAAGAATAAGGATCTTGGAAGATCATTTGAATATCCTTCGTATACTTACGGCGTTCCATCCTGCCCATTTTTGCAAGATCTTTTCCTTCAAACATCATCTGGCCATCCGTCACATCATTCAGACCGATAATCGCTCTTCCAGACGTTGTTTTCCCACAACCGGATTCACCAACAAGACCGTATGTCTCGCCAGGTTGAAGTTCGAAACTGATTCCATCCACAGCTCTTACATGATCAACGACCTTACGGAAAAATCCGCCTCTGATCGGATAATGTACTTTTAAATCATTCACTTTCAGTAGCGACATAATCTCTCTCTCCTACTCTGTCCTCCGGAAAGTAGAACGTTTTATAGCATGAGCATCTTACAAAATGATTCGGCTCGGCTTCATGCATTTCCGGTCTTTCTTCATGAGCTTCTGCCGGGATCCATTCGATCCGTGGAGCGAATCGGCAACCGACTCGATCAAGATTTTGAAGCGATGGTACTATTCCATCAATAACATGAAGTTTCTCTTTCCCTTCCAAATTGGAAGGAATCGAATTCAGCAATGATCGTGTATACGGATGCAATGGATTTGCGAACAACTCTTTTACTTCCGCGATCTCAACGACTTCTCCTGCATACATGACGACGACACGGTCGGCCATTTCAGCTACAACACCCAAGTCATGTGTAATCAGGATAATGCCTGTTTTCATCTGATTCTGCAACTCTTTCATCAAGTCCATGATTTGGGCTTGAATCGTAACGTCCAAGGCTGTCGTAGGCTCGTCCGCCAGAAGTAATACAGGGTCGCATGCAAGTGCGATAGCAATGACGACACGCTGTCTCATTCCCCCTGATAACTCATGCGGATATTGCTCATAGACACGTTGTTCGTTTTTGATGCCGACTCGGCGAAGAAGTTCTAGTACGCGTTTTTTCTTATCTGAAGCAGACAGTTTCATATGATAGTCCATTGGTTCTTCTATCTGTCTGCCAATAGTCGCTAGTGGGTTAAGTGCTGTCATCGGATCTTGGAAGATCATACCGATGTCTTTCCCTCTTACTTTGTTCAACGCATTCCGGGATAGTGACAAAAGATTCTGACCATCAAAATTGACTTGGCCCTCAAGTTTCGTATTTTTCAAGTTGTGCAATCCCATAACAGACAAAGCCAGGGCACTTTTCCCACAACCTGACTCTCCAACTATTGCGACAACTTCATTTTCATGAACTGTTATGGAAACATCGTCGACCGCCGCGTAGTAATCCCCCTTAATATTGAAAGAGGTGCGGAGATTCTTAATTTCCAGTACCGGGTTTTTCAATTGAACTTCCTCCTTACAAATAAACACAAGTGCAAATAACCAATTTTCAGATTTAAGCAACAGTTATTGAACTCAATATACTACACAACGATAGCGATGACAATACTGTTTTTTTAGAATATCAAAATCTTAGTTTATTTCGAATGTGACAAATACATTACAAACACTGATATGTAAGCGTTTTCGCCCTGTCGTTTGATTAAATAATTTTTTTCGCTTATTTACTAAAATCCCAAAAACAAACAAGTAAAAAAAACCGTTTTTACCATAAAAACGGCTTTTCTCATCTCTTAAGTATGTATAAAACGACCTTTCAACTCATCAATTCGAAGAGTTTGTTGCTGAAGAAGCAACAACTGCAGCAACTGTCGCGGCCATAACCGCCTGCTGAGCTTGCAAAATCATCTCGATGGACGCCGCGAGACTAACACTCATCTGCTCAGGACTCTCCGTTGATTGATAGGCGATGTAACCAATTGCAACCGATAAAGCCATTTCTCTATTCCACTTGAAACATTTAGACTGTTCCAATTGCTTCGCCAGTATAATAATATCTTTTATTTTTTCATCACTTATACCGAATACAGCCAGAAAGCCAATCATCGGATAATGAACTGGCTTCGCCTTCAAGTTCTGTTGAAACATACCGAACAACTCTGCAGCACGTTCGACGCGCCAAGGTTCGAATTCAATATCCATGTATGTCATCACTTGAGACATCCATTGCAATTCATTCCCCATTTTGAAGCCGTTATTGCGCAGTGCATTATAATAGGTCCTCATCGCTTCAGCGTGTGCTTCAGGATCTTCTTTGTTCTTTCCAAGCAACATCGCATATGCATAGTCATCATCGGAAGTGAGAAAGAAATGTTTTTTCTTCATGGCGTCATACAATTTTTTCGCACGATTTGCTTCTTCCTCAAATAGAGAACGCTCATTATCCATAAGAAGTGCGGCAAGATAGGAATGAATCGTATTCCTGAAGCCTGCCTGTTTCAATACACGTTGTTTTTCCATCAGCCGGTCTGCTTCCTCTTCAATCATAGGAGCAGATTGTGTCAAAAAAGCCGCCATCATCGGCAATAAGTTTCCCCGTAACGGTGAAAACCACCCTGATCTTGCTTTTAAAGCCCCCATTGCCCGGTTGAAGTCGACTGCACTAAACTCCCTTCCTGCAGTCACATAGAAGGATGTGATCGTCAAAACTACATTCTTATCCACACTCCATCCTGCCAAAGACTTCACCTGGTCATATGTCGTTTCCAATTCCTGTCTGATCATCTCCATACCGCACAACTCCTTTGCTATATGTACGTCAGAAAGGGATATAAAGTTTCAATAGTTTGTTTTATTTATTGAATTACTTTTAATTCATCACATCCTGCAAGCTCTTCAATGAACTTTAGGTCTCCGCGATGAAATGCATCGACAATTGCGCTTCCGACGATGACTCCGTCCGTCTCAGCCCCGAGTTTTAGCACTTGTGCAGGCTTCGAAATTCCAAATCCAGCAAGTACCGGAACCGGACTCCACTCTCTCAGCCTTCTCAAATGCTCCATTAGTGTCTCACCGTAACTGTTCCTCACGCCTGTGATTCCGTTGACCGTTACTGCGTATACAAACCCTTGTGCATGTGACACAATTTCAGCAACACGTGTTTTGGGGCTCGTTAACGAAACAAGCGGGATGAGTGCGATATCACAATCTTTCAATTCACTGCGCAGCATTCCACTCTCTTCCATCGGTAAATCCGGAATAATCAACCCACGAACACCAATTTCTGTGCAACGCTCCACAAAATCCGCTACACCATAGGCCAATATCGGATTCAAATACGTCATTAACACCAATGGAACCGTCACTTCAACCGGTCGATCCGCCAATACGTCCAAGACTTTTCTCAATGTCGTCCCATTCGCAAGTGCTCGCTCACCCGCCTGCTGAATCACTTCCCCATCCGCCACAGGATCCGAGAACGGAATACCGATTTCTATAGCTGTCACACCAATGCCTTGCAGAAACAGCAATCGATCATTCAGCACATCCAATCCGCCGTCACCCGCCATAATATACGGGACAAATGCTTTTCCACCAGCAGCAACACAACTCCGGATCACTTTTTCCAATGTCGTCATTGCACGCCACCCCCCAATGCTTCACGGACTGTCTGCATATCTTTGTCGCCGCGCCCTGAGAGGCAAATGACAATGATTTCTTCTGAAGTCATATCACGTGCTAAATCCATCGCAAACTTCACGGCATGTGCACTTTCCAATGCAGGAATAATCCCTTCCGTACGCGCTAATACTTGTAATCCTTCCAAAGCTTCTGTATCTGTCACGGCGCTATAGGTCACCCGGCCGATGTCATGCAAATGGCAATGCTCCGGTCCGACCGCCGGATAATCGAGCCCCGCTGAAATCGAATGCGCTTCCTGAATAAAACCGTCCGCGTCTTGTAACACATACATATAAGCACCATGCAGCACACCTTCTTTTCCATCTGCAATGGCAGCTGCATGCCGACCCGATGCAATTCCACTCCCCGCTGCTTCCACACCGTATAATGCAACATCTTCATCATCGACGAATGGATGAAACATGCCGATAGCATTGCTGCCACCACCAATACATGCGACAACAGCATCAGGCAAGCGACCTGTCTTTTCGACAATTTGCCTGCGCGTCTCTACACCAATTACACGCTGGAAATCCCGGACAATTTGCGGAAACGGATGCGGACCAAGCGCAGAACCCAAAATATAATGCGTGTCGTCGACATGCGCAACCCAATACCGAAGAGCTTCATTCACAGCGTCTTTAAGCGTTCCTGCGCCTTTATCAACAGACACGACCTTCGCGCCGAGCAACTCCATCCGGAACACGTTCAATTGTTGCCTGCGAATATCCTCTTTCCCCATGAATACCACACATTCAAGACCGAACAGTGCACACGCCGTCGCAGTCGCTACACCATGTTGGCCGGCCCCTGTCTCCGCAACTATTTTGCGTTTACCCATACGAATCGCTAGCAACGCCTGGCCGAGCGAATTATTGATTTTATGCGCTCCTGTATGATTCAAATCTTCACGCTTCAAGAAAATTTTTGCACCCCCCACTAATTCCGTTAATCTTTCTGCAAAATACAACGGATTTTCCCGTCCGACAAAATCACGCAAATAATAATCAAGCTCCTTCTGAAACGAAGGGTCCTCTTTTGCAGCCTCATACGCCTGTTCCAGTTCAATCAATGCAGTCATCAGCGTCTCAGGCACATATTGCCCGCCAAACTTTCCATACCTGCCTTTTTTCATTTCGATCACCACCCTCAACTCTCCTCCTCTTTCACTGCCCGCACAAACTCGCGAATCAGTAACTCATCTTTGCGCCCCTCAAACTCCACTCCACTTGACACATCTACCATAAACGGTCGCACTTGGCGGATCGCTTCCTTCACATTCCCCTCATTTAATCCTCCAGCAAGAATCATCCGGTCCCTCGGCACATCAGATCCAAGATGCCCCCATTCAAACACTTTTCCACTCCCACCTTTAAACTCCACACCCGGTGCATCAAACAAAATATAATCCGAAAAGCTTTCACTTATGCCTATTACATCTTCATCACTACGCACCGTCACTACTTTAATAGAAGGAAGTCCGATTTTTCCGATTAATCCATCAGACTCTTCCCCATGATATTGGATATAATCCAACGGGACTTCACGAAACGCCTGCTCCATCTCCTCACGCCCAGCGTTCACGAAAACACCGATCTTCATCACATGCCCAGGCACAAAACGAGCCAGTTCCTTCGCTTGCGCAATCGCGACACGGCGTCTGCTTGGTGCAAATACAAATCCTACCGCGTCCACACCCGCATCGACCGCCGCTTGCACATGCTCCGATTCCATCAATCCGCAAATCTTCACTTTTGTCACGACAACTCACCTACTTTCATGATTTGCAACGACTGAATCGCCGAAGCCGCATCATTACTCCTCATCAATGTCTCGCCTACAAGAACCGCCGCCGCTCCAGTTGCCGCAACCCTTTCTGCATCTGCCGAATTCCGTATGCCACTTTCACTGATGAATATCCGATCCTCATGAAAGGGGAAATGCTTTGCTACTTCTTCCGTTCTGGCAAGATCCACTTCGAACGTCCGTAAGTTCCGGTTATTGACGCCAATAATTTTTGCATCTATGACAAGCGCACGTTCCAGCTCGTTCACGTCATGCACTTCCACTAAAACTTCCAACCCAATACTTGCCGCATAGCGGTAAAGCCGTAACAATTTTTCATCGTCAAGTGCCGCTACAATAAGCAAAATAACAGATGCTCCTGCCTGCTGTGCCCGATCAATCTGCACTTCATGAATGATGAAATCCTTACAAAGCAAAGGTGTTTTTACAACCTTCGCCACTGCTTCCAAATCAGTCATTGATCCTTTGAAAAAAGTTTCATCGGTCAGCACGGATATACAAGCCACTCCAGCTTTTTCATAAACTTTCGCCTGTGCTACCGGATCTGTCTCTCCAGCAATCGTACCTTTCGACGGAGAAGCACGTTTCATTTCCGCAATAACTTCCAATCTGGCTGATTCTTTCAATGCTGAAAACAAGGACGGGCGTTGCACAATTGTTTCACAAGAAACAATTTGTTTATCAAGAAGCAGCTGCTTCACTTCGATCCGTTTCACGTGCAATATGTCATCTAAAATCGTCATCTCACTGTCGCCTCCTGCCCGATTTGCTCACTGAACGCAACAACCGCTTCCAATTTTCGCATTGCATTTCCACTTACAATACTTTCTGTCGCAAGCGTAATCCCTTCATTAATCGAATCCGCTAAACCGCTTGTGAAAATGCCAATGCCTGCATTAAAGACAACCGTATCGAACCGTGCACCGAGCTCCCCTTGTAACACCGAACGGATCATAGCCGCATTGTCTTCTGCAGTCCCTCCACGGATTTCAGAAGGATGGGCATAATTCAACCCAACATCTTCTGCAGTTAGTGAAAACGGAATGAGATCTCCTTTATCCAACAAAACGAATGAATTTTGTCCTGCCAGTGATGCTTCATCCATTCCACCCGCTCCAGAAACGACAATCGCCCTTTCTCTGCCAAGCATTCGTAAGACAACCGCATAATCCATCAGGAAGTCAGGACGGTTAATGCCTGTGAATTGCGTCACTAACGGAACAGGATTCGTCAATGGACCGACTAGGTTAAAAATCGTCGGCTTCGTAATTTTCCTCCGTACGTCACCAATACGCTTCATCTTAGGATGCACGGCTGGCGCAAACAAAAATGCAATCCCTTCCTTTTCAAGCATCGCACCCATGTCTTCAGGCGTAAATCGCGTATGAATTCCAAGTGCATCCAACACGTCATGACTCCCTGCAGCGCTGGAAATTTTCCGATTGCCATGTTTCGCTACCTTCACACCAGCGCCTGCCAAAACAAACGCCGCGGCTGTACTTATATTGAACGAGTTCGATCCATCTCCCCCCGTTCCGCAATTATCCAGATAGCGACCCACTGGAACTTGAATTGGCAGTGCATGCGACTTCATTACTGAAGCCAATGCCGCCACTTCAGAAGCAGTCTCCCCTTTGATTGCCAATGCGACAAGGAATTCCAAGATCTCATTAGAAGACGTTTCCTCCGAAAACAGTTGTTGCGACACTTCCAACATCTCTTCATATAGAAGATTCTTTCCTTCACAAACGATTTCTACATACTTTTTCATCGCTCATCTCTCCTCTTCTCATCTTTTCTCAGCTAATCACTTCATCGCCTCGAGCAATGAACGTGCTTTATTTACGGTTTCTTTATATTCCAAAGCCGGTATCGATTCCTTTACAATTCCCGCTCCCGCTTGCACAGATGCTTTTCCGTCCTTAACAAGCATCGTCCGAATGGTTAGCGCAAAATCAATGTTGCCGTTCAAACCGATATAGCCAATGGCCCCGCCATATATTCCACGTGGCTCGTCTTCGAGTTGTGCGATAATGTCCATCGCGAGCCTCTTCGGAGATCCTGTTACTGTCCCGGCAGGCAGTGTCGCCTTCAATGCATCGAGCGCATGGAGTCCAGGAGCCAAACTCCCCTCCACTTCTGAAACGAGATGCATGACATGTTCATATCGAACTGTCTCCATATAGCTTTGCACGTTCACAGATGCAGGATCACAAATCATCTCCATCTCATTTTGGCTGACAGCGACCAACATATTATGCTCGGACAACTCTTTCGGATCATGTCTGAGTTCCACTTCAAGCGCGACATCTTCTTCTGCCGTTCGCCCGCGCCTTCTCGTCCCCGCAATCGGATTTGTCACCACTTTCCCATCCGTCACTTTCACAAGACTTTCTGGCGAAGCACCTAAGATAATGTGATCTTCAAATTCCATGTAATACATATACGGCGACGGATTTTGCTTGCGCAGTTTCCGATAAAGCGTAAACGGATCGCCCTCCATATCCGCTTCCAGCTTGCGCGACAAGACGACCTGTTCGACCGTTCCTTTTTCAATGTATTGCTGTGCTTTGCGGACCTGGTCTTCAAATTGCTGTTGCGATAGTGCGCATCTGTAATCCGAAACAGAAACAGCTCTTTCCTCTTCAACGATTCCAGTCGTAATCAATTCCACTAGCGCATCTAAATCCGACTTTGCAAGCTCGGGATGAATTTCCGTATGCAACAACGTCACTTCATTTTGCAGATGATCGAAAATAATGACTGTATCGTAAATAGTAAAATACACATCCGGTAATGCGCCTGGTGATGGTTCTTCCACTCGCACAGCTCCATAACCGACATATCCAACCGCTCCGCCCATAAACGGAAACTCTCCATTTTCCGAAATCCGTGGCATCAACCGCTTCAACAACGTAAACAAATCCCCTTCATGCGTATACACCTTCCCAGTCGCATAAATAATCTCTTCAAGCTTCACCGCCGATCCACGATACATCTTCACCGGGTTTACACCAATAAAGGAATAACGGCCTGACCCTTCATGTTGCGACGAACTCTCGAGCAAATAGCGATGCCGTCCCTTCAACCGCCTAAATATCAACACCGGCGTCAACGAATCCCCCTCAATTTTCCGTTTCGTCACCCTCAAACTCGTCTGTTCCATCTCATCTCTCCTCATCTCATCAAATTTCCATCAAACCAAACCCCTAATTTGTCAAAACCACTCCTCGCGCCATCACTCCACCAAACCACAAACCCTCCCGCGTCCAAAAACCTCATATATCCATGTAAAAACTCATAACTCCTAAAATAAGCTCATAACTCACAATAAAAACCCATAACTCCTGAAAAAAGCTCATAACTTCTAAAGAAATGTATAATCTCTTTCAAAACTCCATAACCCCTAACAAAAGTCCATAATCTCTCTCAAAACTCCATAACCCCTAGCAAAACTCCATAACTTCTTCTAAAACTCCATAACCAAAAAATAAACACAAAAAAGTCCCCTGCAATTGGACAGAAAAGTCCAGTTGCAGAGGACGGGTTACCCGCGTTGCCACCTCAAATTGAAGCCCCTAAAGAAGCTTCCACTCGGCGTGCCAGAAATCAGCACTTCCCGTAACGTGGGAAAAACGTCTGTCCGGAAAACTCCGTACAGCTCTCATAAGTCCATTCACAACGGCCGCGAATCAGTTTCCACCACCCACTGACTCTCTATACTCGCCATTCCGTCGCTACTCTTCTTATTCAACAATTTCTCAGCTATGCTCTTCTCGTCTCATCTGTTCTCAGGCGGCACCGCTCCCGGCACCTCTACCTATCCCGAACAAAAAAGTTGTTCTAACCTTACTATGCATTCTTTCAATTGTCAACCTTCGAATAACATATGCAATCCCTAGACTTTGTATAACCCCTCCCTTAGCGTTACAATAAAGGGAAATAAACCCCGAAAAAGGTGAACCCAATGCGAATCAATAAATATCTAAGCGAAGCCGGCATCGTCTCCAGACGCGGTGCCGACAAATGGATCGAAGACGGACGCGTGACAATCAACGGTCAACTAGCTGAACTCGGAAGCAGAGTCGAACCGGAAGATGTCGTCCATGTCGACGGCAAACCCGTTAAAACTGAAGATCAGCTCGTCTACCTCGTACTCAACAAACCCGTCGGCATCACAAGCACAACCGAACGTCATATCGAAGGAAACGTCGTTGATTTCGTCAACCATCCGCTCCGCATTTTCCATATCGGGCGGCTCGACAAAGACTCAGACGGCTTGTTGCTTCTCACAAATGACGGCGACATCGTCAATGAAATCCTGCGCGAAGAACATGGCCATGAAAAAGAGTACATCGTCACCGTCGACCGCCCGATCACAAAAGAATTCATCCGTGATATGGAATCAGGCGTCGAAATCCTTGATACCAAAACTAAGCCTTGCAAAGTAAAACAACTAGGCCCGCGCAAATTCAATATCACATTGACACAAGGTTTGAATCGTCAAATCCGCCGCATGTGCTCAGCACTCGGCTACACTGTCAGAAGCCTGCAGCGCACACGCATTATGAACATTCACCTCGGCAAACTACCGATCGGGCAATGGCGCGATTTGACGGATAAAGAACTGCAGGAAATGTTTAAGCTGCTTGATTATGAGCCGAAACGATAAATGATACCAACCTTGGAATCCATTCCCTTGCATCCGCTTGCCTACGGTTGTATAATTCAGATACAGATTTCGTAGAATAAAAAGGACCACCCGGTTGCAGCCGAGTGGTCAAAGTAATTGATAGGTTCCCTGTAAGGGGACGGCTATTTCATCTGGAATGACCCATCCGAAACGAGCTCGCGACTCAAGGATGGGTTATTTCTTTTTGTCATTTGACAGTATCAAGACGACTAATGTTGCAAATCCAATTGCAAACATTAATGATTCGAATACTGACATGGGCATCACCCCCTTTCGAAAAGGGATGAGCCGTCCATCCTTAAGCTACCTATTCAATTACTCTCTCATTATAGCACACATACGTTCCTTTAACTCCACTAATAATTCTACTCTCCAACAACCTTCAGATCTGCAAATACCGTTTTAACTTTTGACCTCTCTTTTAACACTCCTCTTTATTAATACTTCACATCAATAGCTATCCCTTCCATCTTCAATCTATGTTTCACACTCTCCCTCATCGCAGGTAACTGTCGATTTTCAACTAGATTCAACGAATGACCATCTGTAAAATGAAACACATAACTAGGGAACTCATTTTCCGGAGGATATTTATTGTATTGCACACTTTCAACGTCACTCCACTGATAGGAATGTCCCTTAGAAAACATGTCACGATACTTGATTGAGTCATCAGCCAAGGCGATATACTGCCGTCCTGCCACATAAAAAGACGAGCCAGCAAGAACCACGCAAAGGATCGCAATATAAATGGCTTTACGGCTGCAGTCCAACATAGCCAAAATGGCAGATCCTATAACAAGCAACAAAAACCCCACTCCGTACATTCCATATGTAGAACCTTTGACAAAAACGTACCAATTGGAAGGTGTATGATACACATTATTCGCATTCCAGTTCGGTAGAAGCAACACAAAAAGAGGTGTTGTAACAAGGATAAGTATCGAAAGCACCATAAAAACATGCCTTTTCCCAAACTGATTTGACATCATTGCACTTCTCTTTTCAACTGTTTGTCAAACTTATGTCCAGGACGCCTTCAGCTCAAACTTGAACAAGCTCATCCGTTTTTGCCTCTTCCGTAAAGATTTTACGGTAGCGCTCCTCCGAGCCGAACACCTTCTTCTCAATATCGTCGATGACTACATTCTCGCGCTCCAAAATGTGCAAAACTCTATCCAACGCGACATCTTGACGATAAACATGCAATCGTTCGTCTACCAATTCCACAGGTATACCGACTGCAGTAAGCGCTTTCTCGGCCTTCGCCGTCTGATCGACTTTAATCTGGTAGCGGACTTGTTCGAATTCAGCCATATTTTCTTGAATCAGATTCCCCTTTTTCAAGAACAGAATCGAAGATGTCACTCTATCAATCTCCGCCAAGTTATGAGAGGACAATAGAATTGTCGTCCCTTCATCGCGTAACGCAAGCAGCAGTTCACGGACACGTATGGCGCTCGTCGGATCAAGTCCGTTCAGCGGCTCATCCAAAATCGCCAGTTTTGGCTTGTTCAGAACAGCCATTGCCAGCAACAGATGCTGTTTCATCCCAAGCGAATAATTCTTTACTTTTTTATTCAAATAACTCGTAATTCCAATCCGTTCCGCTGTTGCGAGCAGCTGCTTTTTTGGCAACCCCTGGACATCACAAATGAACTGCAAATGATCGTATCCAGTTAGATAATCGTACAGCACCGTATTGTCCTGCATGAACGAAATTTCCCGGAAAATATTCGGATCACGGTTGTTTTTTCCTAAAACAGTCACTTCGCCTTTATCCGCAGGCAACAAGTTCGTAATAATATTGAGCAATGTCGATTTCCCCGATCCATTCGGTCCAACGAGTGCAATGATCTGCGGTTCCTCAATCTCAAACGTAATCCCCTTCAACACCTGTTCCTTACCGTATGATTTGTACACGTCTTTCACTGATAAAATCATGACTTCAACTCCCTCTTTTTTTAATAACCAATTATATCCACTATACTATAAGTTATAAATAGTTAACAGAAAAATATAGTTAATTCAGATAAAAAATCCTCCTTAGTCACTTGCTCTAAGGTGGATTCCTTACTATAAGTCAAATCGTCTTCAACAAATTCTGCGCATGCATACAGTCCATAAGACTTTTCACACCCTCTTCACCCGCATGCATCCACCTGTTTTTGTCTTTAATCTTGCCGTCTTTGTCAATCGGCGGCTGGAATTGATTGAATCCGCCGAGATTCAACAATGACGTTTCATCACTATCCAGGCCGACATGGACAACATGCTTGATATAGTAAGCCGGAATCTTTCGACAGAATAGTGTGACCCTTGCGACAATCTAAAGACGATTTATGATATAATGTTAGAAATAGATAAGAGGCTTAAGGAGGTTTCATTTTGACGTATGAGTTTAAGTATTTATTGAAAAAACTAATACAATCATATAAAAAATATGGACCCCAATGGAAGCCAGGTAGAGATATTATTCATCTTAAAAAACGAATCAGCAGAAATGACCTGCCTTTTGAAACTACTTTACAAGATTATAGTCATTTGATTACTACTATTGTTGTGAATGAACAAAGCAATATCCATATTTATAATATGAAGCATTTCCAACAGGGTTATATTGTGTTTTCCTTTAACTCATGGGTTGTCATCGTTGGTGAAGATTACATCATGGAAACAGCTATGATAACAAGGTCACCAGATAATTATTTATCAACCGAAAAAGGATATACTTATATCGGGACAGTGAAGGAGGTTTTATCATGGATCGAATGAAATTGGTTAATCTTTATGGTGAAGGCATCACTGATTGTGATTCCAGCCCTTTTGAAATGATTGAAACTTTTCATATTCGCAGCGAGTTGCATCAACTGCCTTTGACGAAAGAGGAAAAGAAAGTGGTAGCTGCCTATGACTTAAAATTGCTAAGTAATGCTGAAAAAGTATTCGAGCACACCAGTAAGGCTTATGACTTTTCTGCATCTAAAGAGAATATGGAAGAATGGTGGTGGCATTTAGATTTATTGTTGAAAGGGGAAATCCTTTTTAGTGCTACTCCTTTATATGACGATGTAATCTAGTGAAATTAGTGAACCACTTTCAATATTTTCAAGTAATAAAAATCGAAAAATCAAACCCGCCAGAAGAAATACTTCTTGGCGGGTTCTCAATGTCAACTCGTCTTCAACAAATTCTGCGCATGCATACAATCCATCAGACTTTTCACAGCCTCTTCACCCGCATGCATCCACCTGTTTTTGTCTTCAATCTTGCCGTCTTTGTCAATCGGCGGCTGGAATTGATTGAAACCGCCGATATTCAACAATGAAGTTTCATCACTATCCAGACCGACATGGACAACGTGCTTGATAATATAAGGCGTTTGGAACTTAATGTACGCTTCATAATCGTCGAGCTCCCCTTGCGTTACGGAAAAGGGAATTCGGATGTAAATCGTTTCGCCGCCCTCTTGGCACAAAATATGATCGAAACACCCTTGATGATAATCCCAATTTCCGCCCATATGATAGCCGAGGTCCCGGATACAATCGCTCACCAGACCGAAAGACGCTGTCTGCCCTTCCAGCCCTGTCTGTAATTTCAACATACGTTCTCCTCCTTCTACATGATTCGCTATATAGCATTCACAAAAGAAGGGAGGGACATACGTATGAACGAAAACTGGTTAGCGTCTTTAATACTTACGCTGCAACATTCCTACCTTTTACATGAAAACCGATAAAAGCAGCAAGAAGTACAGCCGTTCCTGCCACAAACAAAGCGAGCATCCCATGTTGGAACCCAATGGCAGGGTTGAATGCAAGTGTTGCGATTTCTCAAGTCAGCGAATGGCCTGATAAATCTTCATTGATGGTCGGAATATAGAGAATGGATGTTGCGTTTTGCCGATGAATTCACGCGTCACATGTTAATTGCTTACTTTTCAAAATGAAAAGCAGCCTCCCATTATAATAGGAAGCTGCTTTCTCACTCATATACATATAAAATAGAAGCTTTTACACATTCACCATCTCTAAAAACTGTTTCGTCCGCTCGTTTGTCGAGTGGTTGAAGAATGTATCAGGGTCTGCGTCTTCGATGATGCGCCCTTCATCGAGCATGA
This sequence comes from Sporosarcina oncorhynchi, assembly GCF_033304615.1. Classification (GTDB taxonomy): domain Bacteria; phylum Bacillota; class Bacilli; order Bacillales_A; family Planococcaceae; genus Sporosarcina; species Sporosarcina oncorhynchi. Next base: position 3,367,863 of record NZ_CP129118.1, read on the forward strand.
TAATCCGGTCTGCCACTTCTTTGGCGAATTTCATCTCATGTGTGACGACGACCATTGTCATCCCTTCATCGGCTAGTTCTTTCATGACTTGAAGCACTTCGCCGACAAGCTCCGGATCGAGCGCTGATGTCGGCTCGTCGAACAGCAAGGCTTTCGGTTCCATCGCAAGAGCTCGCGCGATGGCGACACGCTGTTTTTGTCCGCCTGATAATTTACTTGGGTAGACGTCCGCTTTATCGGAAAGCCCGACTTTCTCCAGTAAATCCAGCGCTAACTGCTTCGCTTTCGCTTTGTTTTCATTCTTCACAATCAACGGGGCTTCCATGATATTCTCAATCACCGATTTATGCGGGAACAAGTTGAAATGCTGGAATACCATGCCGACTTCCGCGCGGACCTTCGATAGATCATCTTTCTTTCTGTCAATCGGACGGCCATCTATTGTAATCGTCCCCGTTTCCGCCACTTCCAAGAAATTCAGGCAGCGGAGCAACGTACTTTTCCCTGAACCACTGACACCGACAAGAACGACGACTTCACCCAGATGGATGTCGAGGTCGATTCCTTTCAGCACTTCTAATTTATCAAAAGACTTATGAAGATCTGTCGTTTTAATCATCTGTATTCCTCCTCATTACGATCCATCCACATTCAGTTTGTTTTCATATAGCTTCAATAGCCAAGTGAAAATGAGAACGAGGACGAGGTAATACATACCAACAACGAGGAACGTCTCAAACTGCATGAAGTTTGAAGCCGCTGCACGGTTCGCCCGCCCAAACAGTTCGGAAACCCCGATCAGATACACTAAAGACGAGTCTTTCAATGTAATGATGAACTGGTTGCCGAGTGGCGGAATCGCACGGCGTAATGCTTGCGGAAAAACAATTCTGCGCATCGTTTGTGTGCGGTTCATGCCGAGAGCGAGACTCGCTTCCCGCTGTCCTCGATCGATGCCTTGGATTGCTCCTCTGAATATCTCCGCAATATAGGCTCCATTATGAATGCCTAATGCAATCGCGCCTGCCCAGAAGTTCGACAGGACAACAATTGACGTGATTCCAAAGTATAAAAACATGATTTGCACGATCAGCGGTGTACCTCGGATAATCGTAATATATAAGTTGGCAATCGTCTGCAGGATCTTAGATCTTGAAATCTTCATCAAAGCGAAGATGATCCCGAAAACGGTTCCCAAAACGACAGCAATTGCCGTAATTTCAAGTGTGATTAGTACAGCTTTTAAAAATCCTTCATACGTACTCATGAACACATCGTATAGTCTTATGAATATCTCAGGCAATGGCCACTCCCTCTTCCCATTCCAGAATCAGTTATTATTCCAACAGCTCTGCATCTTCCAGATCGATATCCAACAGATTGCGATCGAACCACTTCATTGAAATTTCCTCATATGTGCCGTCATCGATAATTTCCTGGAGCGCTTTGTCAATCGCGTCACGAAGCTCTTCATTATCCTTATGCACCGCAATCGATGGTTGCTCGACCCATAGCGGGCTTCCTACTTCTTTAATCTCAAATCCATTGTCGATCGCTTCAAAACCGACGATATCCGCTGTAATGACGGCATCCAGACGGTTCTCGATCGTCAAATCCTGCAATGCGACAACATCACTTGCGTAGTACTGAATGTCATCAGATAGCGTTTTTGCGGGTTCTTCATACGTAGATTGAGATACGACACCAATCTTCTTGCCTTTCAGATCTTCGGGAGACTTGATCTCGTCGTTGCCTTTAGCAACCCAGATCATCCCGCCCGAATAATAATACGGTTCCGTAAAAGCTGCTTGTTCTGCACGTTTTTTTGTATACGCCATCGAACCGATGATTGCATCATATTTGTTAGCTACAAGTCCTTGAAGAATCGTTTCGAATGGATTTGTCACCGGGTTTGCTTCAAGCCCCATCTTTTCAGCGATTGCCGCTCCGATTTCCATATCAAACCCTGTCAGTTCGCCGTCTTCTTCAAAATTGAACGGCTTATAAACGCCACTTGCCGCATATGTCAGTTTTCCTTTTTTCACGAGACCGAATTCATTGTCTTCGTCTTTTGTAGACTTGTTGTCATCTCCACAAGCCGCAAGTACAAGCATTGCTGCCATCATTACGAATAATAGCGATTTCCATTTTCCCATATAAAATTACTCCCTTTTTTAAGTTAGAGAAATCTCTAACTTTTTTTGCTTGCTCTCTAACCTCTTTCCCTAGTTTTATTCCAATAAACATATTTTTTACAGATTCCTATTTTTCGTTTGTTTTAAGAAATGTGGGGAATAGGGTGATAGCACGGTTTTGGTAATTCCAAATTAACTAGAAATATGTTAAAAAGAGGTGAACTGAATCTTATGAATAAAGCACAAGATAAAGAACAAATTTCCCGCGCCATTTTACATACGTTAAAAGAAGGACAAAAGGATACTTTTAAAAAAATCATGAAAGATTTAAGTCCATACGATCGATCTTTATATTACCGGACTGTCCCAAGAAAACGACGAACACTATTTCTCGAGTGGCTTAACATGGATCAGCTCGTTGGTCTATTGCGCTACTTGACGAAAAACGAACAGCTTCGTTTATTAAACAAAATAGGGCCTATACGATCTACAGAATTACTTGACCTCATGAAAAGTGACGACTTGGCTCTTCTCCTCACAGACCTGCCTGAAAAAGATGTGGAAAAACTCATTGCGGAAATGCGTGCTGAAGGGAAAAGGGATATTCGGCTCAAAATGAAATTCCCTAAAAAAAGTGCAGGGCGTGCAATGATCAGTCAATACGTATGGGTGCATGAATCGTATACAGTAGAAAAAGCGATTGACAAACTGAAACACTTTAAAGATTATGCGGATTACTTGAATTACATCTATATTATCGATGATCAGAAACGACTTGTCGGTGTCGCTTCATACCGCGATTTATTGCTTGGCGATCGAAACGCTCCCATTTCTACAATTATGGCTACAAACTTATACAAAGTACGGGAAACGACTAAACAAAGTGACGTAGCTAGGATGATTGGTACACATGATTTCTTATCCGTACCTGTCGTCAATGAGGAAGATATCCTCGTTGGCATTATTACGGCTGATGATGTCCTTGATATCGTCATACGTGAAGCGAACGAAGACATTGAAATGCTCTTCGCGTCGGGAAAAGAAATTGACTTCCATACGAAACCAATCGTCGCTACCTATAAACGTTTGCCTTGGCTCATTTTGTTACTGTTCATCGGGCTCGTTTCAGGCAGTATTATCGCCAAATTTGAAGCGACATTAGAAGCAGTCGTCGCGTTGGCGTTCTTCATGCCGATGATTGCCGGGATGACTGGGAATACCGGCACACAGTCGCTCGCTGTTGTCGTGCGAGGACTGGTAACTGAGGAATTATCACTTAGAAAATCAGTCCAACTCATTTTCCGTGAATTACTTGTAGGGATTATGCTCGGAATTGTCTGTGGTGTAGTCATATCAGTTATTGCATATGTGTGGCAAGGTAGTTTCGTGCTTGGACTCGTTGTTGGTGTATCTCTAATCGCGACGTTGATCATTGGAACGTTTGCAGGGACAATCATCCCACTGATTTTGCATAAATTCAAAGTTGACCCAGCGGTTGCTTCCGGTCCGTTAATCACTACGATTAATGATATTCTCTCATTACTGATCTATTTTGGCATCGCAACGATGTTCATCGATAAACTCATGTAGAAACAAAAAAGATGACAGACCTTTCCCAATTCCTAATTAGTGGAATGAAGGGAAGGACCTGTCATCTTTTAATTTGTTTAAATCAAATATGCATCGACTGAAATTTGTTACACTCGCTTCTCGGACTGTTTGCGCATGGAACCATGCTGTTGCAAGTTTACATGCCACGAGAGCGCTTTTTCCAGTATATGCGGAGTATGCCCGCCTCGTTGCAATGCTTCGTAATAGTATTCCCACAACTGTTCACGGTACATCGGGTGCGCACAATTAGCGATAATTAGACCGACACGCTGCCTTGGTGCAAGTCCGCGCAGATCTGCATAGCCATATTCGGTCACGAGCACATCGACGTCATGTTCCGTATGATCGACGTGTGATACGAATGGAACAACACTCGAAATATCTCCGTCTTTAGCAACTGATTTCGTGACAAAGATAGCAAGCCTTGCATTACGCGCAAAATCGCCAGACCCTCCAATACCATTCATCATTTTTGTTCCCGTTACATGCGTCGAATTGACGTTGCCGTAAATGTCGAACTCAAGTGCCGTATTGATGGAAATGAGGCCCAGTCTGCGGATAATTTCAGGATGATTTGAAATTTCCTGTGGTCGCATAATCAATTTATCGCGATAGTTGTCAAGGTTATTGAAGACTTTGTCCATCTTCTCATTAGATAGCGTGATGGATGCGCTAGAAGCAAAACGGACTTTTCCTGCATCAATCAAATCGAAGACGGCGTCCTGTAATACTTCAGAGTATACTTCCAAATCCTCGAACTCCGAATTCAGTAATCCGTATAAGACAGCGTTCGCCTGAGAACCGATACCCGACTGCAGCGGAGCTAAGCGGTTCGTCAATCGGCCCGCTTCCACTTCCGAACGCAGGAATGCAATGAGGTTTTCCGCCATGACTTCCGTTTCACGATCGGGTTGAGAAATCGTCGATTCGGAATCCATCTGGTGATTGAAGACGATTCCTTTTACTTTATCGATATCTAGCGGAATACCAATTGAACCGATCCGATCATCCACTTTCTTCAACGGGATTGGATCTCGCTCTCCTTGCGCGCCTGGATAATAGAGATCATGGATACCTTCCCATTTAGCCGAATGTGCTGTGTTAATCTCAATAATGATTGATTTTGCATGTTTGGCAAATGATAGGTTATTGCCGATAGAAGTAGATGGGATGAGCATTCCATCTTCAGTTATTGCAACCGCTTCCAAGATTGCAAAATCGATAGGCTCCGTCACACCGCTGCGAATCCATTCCGGTGTCTGGGACAAATGATGATCATCAAATAGTAATGTGCCTTCATTTATGCCTTTACGCATTACTTTATCCGCTTGAAATGGTACTCGTTTTTTTACGATACCCGCTTCTGTAAACAGTTTATCTGTATCTGATCCAAGTGAAGCACCGGTAAACACATTCACTTTAAATTGTTCTTTTTCTGCACGTTTCACTAATGCCATAGGAACCGCTTTTGCGTCCCCCGCTCTTGTGAACCCACTCAATCCCAATGTCATTCCGTCTTTAATCCAAGACGCAGCCTCGACAGGTGAAACGACCAATTCTTGCATTTTTTTATTTCTGATACGCTTCATATGAGTATCCATTGTCAACTACCTCTTTTCATAACTTTTAGATTATTTTACAACACATGCTAGACAATATGGAGATTTGTGTTGTAAAGATGAAATTCATGCGTAAAGCCCACTTTTTATTGACTAAAGCAGCATATATAAGTTGTCAGAAGTCGAGCATTTTCCTAAAATAACTAGAATACGATTGGCTCACTGGAATTTCAGCTCCATCATTCATACGTAAAAGGAATGTGGAGTGCGTATCTGGATATATTTCTGAAATTTTCGTAACATTAACAATGTAAGACCTATGACAACGGATGAATTGTTCATGTGGTAAAATGAATTCGAAGTTTTGAAGCGAGTTTTTATGGGTACCAGTAATACGATCCGAAACTACGATTGTTTTACGCTCACGAACTTCTAAATACTTTACTTCTGAAAAAGGAACGGGCACCCATCCGTCTGCCGTTTTCAATGTAACGACGGACTTTCCTTCGGTATAAGCTGGGTAAATTGCTACAACAGACCCTTCGATTGAATGATTATCGTAAAACGGGACCGCCATGCCATGATAAGGAACCCCATACATATCACGGTGAATGAATTCAGATATTTTATGTCCTTCCGTCAGCGCTTTATAGGCAAGTGAACCCTCTTTTACGAGGTCACCCGGTCGGATTTTAAGGTCGACCCTTTTGCTTGGACGATAATAGATATATTCACGTGTATTGGACACGACGATTGAGATTTCATCAGCAAAAAGTTCTCCCAAGACATCAAGAAGAGAATCTGCAGTCATCATAGTTATCAATACCCTTTCCACGGTCAAGTATGCCATACAGACAACGTTTCCCAAGTTGTCAACGTCTGTAGCGCCGCTCTTACTATTAGTATATCGTAGTTTTATATAGCCACAATCAGAGTTCGTGAAGTTTTCATGTACAATAACCGATATTTGAACTATAATAAAACTCAACTGTATACTAAAGATTTAGATAACACAGAAATAACTAAATAGGGGGCATTATCATGCATATTCGAGATTTGATAGTAGAAAGATTAGCTGTAGCATCAGTAAAAGCGGATGCAAGCGCCAAAGAAACACTCGCAAAAATTAATGAGACGGGCTTCCGCTGTATACCTGCAGTCGACGATCATGACAATTATAAAGGGATGATCTATAAGGTCGACTTGCTTTCGTATTTATACGAAGAAAAAGGCAATGAGGATGGTTCAATTACGCATTTGCTTAAACATGAAGAGATATTTTTGTATGAAAATGCTTCATTTATGAGTACGTTGTTGCAAATTAAGGCGTTACCGTTCATTAGTGTTGTAGAAGAAGACGGAAAACTGTTGGGAATTGTGACACATAATAAGATTGAAAGTGTACTAGAAGATGCATTTGGATTAAAAACAGGTGGTATTAATATTACACTCGCTTCTACTGAAGCACGGGGTATGATTCGTAAACTGACAACGACTTTGAAAGATGAAAATATTGAAGGCATGTTGACACTTGATAATGGATCTGCACTTGCCAGACGCGTTGTCATCACATTAGAAAACGGAAAATCCGATGAGGAGTTAGATAAGTTACGTGATCGACTCGAGAAAAACGGATTCCGTATTCTTCAAATGCAACGGATGGATCCAAAGTAATCGAAAAGGCTGTTTCCGATAACCGGAAGCAGCCTTTTCTAATTGCTTTTATACTAATTCGCTCTGCGGTTTCGGTACCATCCTCAACAGGATCCCACCGATGATAAATAGGATAACTAGGCTAAATACGCCGTATGCCGAGCTACCCGTCAATTGTGCAGTCACACCTACTAACAAAGGCCCCATGACCGCAGCGAACTTGCCAAAAATATTATAAAACCCGAAAAACTCATTGGATTTCTCCTTCGGTACAAGTTGCGCAAAATACGACCGACTCAACGCTTGGATACCGCCCTGTGAAGTGGCAACGAGCATGGCGAGTATCCAGAAGTCCATTGTCGAAGTCATAAAGAACGCATAAATACAGATGATTACGTAGACAAAGATCCCTACATACAACATCGTTTTAACGGAAAATTTATACGCAAGCTTACCATAGATAATTGCAAAGGGAGCTGCAACTAACTGGGTGGCAAGCAAGATGATTAGCAAATTTGTCGCACTAATCCCTAAGTCCGTACCATATGCTGTAGACATGCTAATAATCGTTCCTACACCATCTATATAGAAAAAATACGCCAATAGGAAAATGAAAACAGTTCGATACTTCTTAATTTCCTTGAATGTATTGCCAAGACGTCTGAAGCTTCCTGCCAATAGATTAGGCTCACGTTCAATTGAATGAATTTGAATAACATTCTTCAGCATTGGAATCGTAAAGACGAACCACCAAATACCTGTAATGACGAACGCCATTTTTGTCGCAATCACCATTGGAATCGGGATAATTCCCTTTTCCGCTAGTAAAATTAGTGCAATGCTAAGAATAAACGGAATGGCTCCCCCAATATAGCCAAGTCCAAAACCACGGGCGGACACTTCATCCATCTTTTCTTCAGCTGTCACATCGACAAGAAAAGCATCATAGAAAATATTCGCCCCATGGAAACCGACAGCGGTAATCGCGTAAATAATTAATAACGGTAGCCACAATCCTTCAGGTACAAATGCAAGCGACATTGTCGACACTGAACCGATTAGGAAAAATGCAAAGAAGAACTTCTTTTTCAACCCTTTATAATCGGCGATTGTTCCGAGAATGGGCCCAATCATTGCCAATATGAACGTAGCAATTGCAATTGTATAGCCTAAATAGGCTGTTGAAACGTTCGACTCAATGCCAGCATCTGTTGCGACTGATTTAAAGAATAACGGAAAAACAGCAGTTGTTATAACGATAGAATAGGCAGAGTTCGCCCAGTCATACATGACCCAACTGTTTTCTGTTTTCGTATACTTTCTTAATTTCATTCATTCACCCCTCCCCTATATTATTCAGTTTACAATTATTACTCAAAATATAGTAGCAAAAGTTAGAAAGTTTTCATTCGATTCAATCATATTTTTATACTACATAGATTTCAATTTCTTAAAATGCTATAATTGCTTCATTAAAGAATCGATTTAGAATTATTTTAGTAAAACATTTGATGAAGGAAAGTAGATTGAATGACTTGGTACTAATAGAAAGGAATTTCAAATATGGTTTTTTCTAAATTGAACACCCCTGCACTACTTACTTTGATGGACCAAACCTTTTCTCTATCCATTTCAGATGCAGAAGGCAAACTGATATTTATCAATCACAACTTCTGCAAACTAACTGGTTATTCAGAGAAGGAGTTAATTGGAAAAAGCTATAGTTTTCTTAATCCTTCTTATGACCCGTACCAATTCATTCAGGAAATGCAGACTTCGTTTTCTGAGAAATCGCTATGGCAAAAAAAGATTAAAGGCATTCATAAAAACGGAAGCTTTTATTGGGTCATCGCAACTATCATTCCCGTCCGCGATGACAACGAAAAAATCATTCAATACTTTTCAGTAGATGTTGATATTACCTCACGCGAACGAACAAGCGAAAAATACAATAAAACATTACATAACCTGCGTAATATTGAAAATGCCTTGGATTATTCATCTGTCGTCGCGATTACCGACGAAAAAGGCATCATTACTTATGTGAACGAGAAGTTCTGTACTTTATCTCAATATACGAACGAAGAATTGATTGGAAAGACCCACCGGATTGTAAATTCAGATTATCATCCGAAAAGTTTCTTCAAAGAAATGTGGAAGACGATTCTCAACGGCAAAATTTGGGAGGGCGATGTACGCAATCGTGCAAAGGACGGTTCTATTTATTGGGTTAAGACAACAATTGTCCCATTTTTTGACGGCCAAGGTAAGCCGAAGCACTTTATAAGTATCCGGCATGATATCACTGACCGCAAAAAGGCCGAAGAAGATCTAGAAATTGCTTTACAAAATGATTTTCGACAAACTGTAAAAAACCTTCATAATGCTATTTTTAAATACGGATTGACTGATGAGGGCTCCATCGAGTTTTCTCTATTTGAAGGGAAGATATCAGAACAACTTGGAGTGTCCACACAGATGCTGAACAATCGAGAGTATGCTAAGGCATTTTCAACAGAGGAATTGCGAATATTTAGCGACTATTTACATGCAGGCTTATCCGGTGAGCAAGTCCAATTTGAAATGACCTATAAGAACCTCTCGTTGCTTGTCAACCTTTCACCTATCGTCAACGGCAAGGATATCAAAGAAGTCGTTGGCACCGCTATTGACATTACGGAACGGATTGAAGCAGAAAAAGTGATTGAGCATATGGCTTATTTTGACTTTCTGACTGGCCTTCCCAATCGGAGGAACTTACAAGATTCCATCCAACTACGGATTTCCGATGGAAGTAAACCGTTCTCTGTCTTTTTCTTAGACCTTGACCGCTTCAAACATGTAAACGACTCGCTCGGTCATCAAGTCGGTGATCAATTACTCATCGCAGTTGGTGCGAGATTGCGATGCTGCACAACTAAAGACGATTTAGTCGCGCGGTTAAGTGGAGACGAATTTATCGTCGTTGTTCCGTCTACTGATACACAACGTCTCACGGCATTAGCAACGACAATCGTAGAGGAGCTATCCGAACCTTTCAAAATTGAAACCCATGATGTTTTCATCACACCGAGCATCGGGATCGTTCTTTATCCGGAAGACGGAAACGATTACAACACGTTAATGCGCAATGCAGATTCAGCGATGTACATGACAAAAGAAGAAGGTAATCATAGATTCCGTTTCTTCACATCCGACTTGCAAGTGAAATTGTTGGAAAAGAGCTTTCTTGAAATGGAATTACGCCAAGCACTCGATAATAAGCAATTCTCCCTTCATTACCAGCCACAGATCGACTTAGCAACTGGTCTCATTAAAGGACTGGAAGCTTTGGCGCGGTGGGAACATCCTGAACGGGGATTTATCGCGCCCAATCGATTCATCCCCATCGCAGAGGAGAACGGCTTCATTCTTCAGCTCGGTGCTTGGGTACTCCGTCAGGCATGCAGGCAGGCGAAAGCTTGGCAAGATAAAGGATTCCTTCCATTACGTATAAGTGTCAACGTCTCCATGCGACAATTCATCCAGCCGGCGTTCGTTGAAGATGTGAAAAAAATATTGGCTGAAACGGGTTTGGACCCAGCTTATTTGAACTTAGAGATTACCGAGAGTATGATGTCCGACGTTCAACAATGCCAACCTAAACTCATCGAACTTCAACAGGCTGGAATTTCAGTCAGCATCGATGACTTCGGTACAGGCTACTCTTCACTCCTATACTTGAGCAAATTTCCAATTTCCCACTTAAAAATCGATCAAGCATTCATAGGCGAATTAAGCAAGGAAAATTCCATGATTGTCAAAGCCATCATCGATCTTGCTAAAAACCTTAACCTCAACGTCATTGCGGAAGGCGTCGAAACAAGCGAGCAGGAAAACTTCCTTAAAGAACTCAAGTGCGATGAAGTTCAAGGCTATTACTACGCTAAGCCAATGCCGTGGAATGAAGTTGAGAAATTTTTGAACCGTACGTAAACGCAACGCACCCGCAAAATTGGGTGCGTTGCTTTTCGTTGCGACGTGGAGACGTTTTAATACGACGGGCCTCTACATTTTAATACGACGCCTCTACGTTGTGTTGCGCACCATACGTTTTGTTGCGACGCAGTTACGTTTCGATACGCGGACGCTACATTTCGATACGACGCTTCTATGTTGTGTTGCGCGCTCTACGTTTCGTTGCGGTGCAGTTACGTTTCGATACGCGGCGGCTACATTTCGATACGACCCTTCTACGTTGTGTTGCACACTCTACGTTTCGTTGCGACTCGAGTACGTTTCGATACGCGGACGCTACGTTTCGATACGGCGCTTCTATGTTGTGTTGCGCACTCTACGTTTCGTTGCGACTCGAGTACGTTTCGATACGCGGCGGCTACATTTCGATACGACGCTTCTATGTTGTGTTGCGCGCTCTACGTTTCGTTGCGACTCGAGTACGTTTCGATACGCGAGGGCTACATTTCGATACGACGCTTCTATGTTGTGCTGCGCACTCTACGTTTCGTTGCGACGCAGTTATGTTTCGATACGCGAGGGCTACATTTCGATACGACCCTTCTACGTTGTGTTGCGCGCTACTATCTTCCGTTCCACTTGAAATTATGCTATAGTTTCGCTTAAAACAGCTCGTGATTAAAGAATTACCCTTTTATTAATCAAGATATGGAGGTGCGTCATGCAGAAGACAATTGGAATCGCGGCCCACGTCGATGCGGGCAAGACGACGTTTTCAGAGCAACTGCTATTTCATACTGAAAGCATCCGCAAGCGGGGCCGTGTAGATCATCAAGATGCATTCCTCGACAGCCATGCAATTGAACGAAATCGTGGCATTACCGTATTTGCAGATCAAGCTAACTTCACATACGGCGGATCGCATTATACGCTTATCGACACGCCTGGCCACGTCGATTTTTCCCCAGAAATGGAACGAGCCATCCAAGTAATGGATTACGCAATCGTTATTATTAGCGCGGCCGACGGCGTTGAAGGACATACAGAAACAGTATGGCAATTACTGCGGAAGCACCACATACCAACCTTCCTCTTTTTGAATAAAACCGATCGAGAAGGAGTCGATATGGATGCTGTGCTTGAAGAAGTAAAGTCAGATTTGTCGAGCGAACTTCTCGATTTATCAACGTTGAACGGATACTGTATGACAGAAAAAACAATTGAATTCATTGCGGAACGCGACGATGATCTGCTGGAGCGATATATGGATACGGGTTATGACGAAGCGCTTTGGTTCGAGGCTTTAAAACGGATGATTCGAAGTGGTGATGTATTCCCTTATGGATTTGGCTCGGCACTGAAGGATATCGGTGTCATCGACTTCCTTGAAAACTTCGACCAGCTTACAGAAACGTCGTATTCCGATGACGGGAATTTCTCAGGGCGTGTCTATAAAATCCGCCATGATGAAAACGGGCATCGCATTACGTACGTGAAAGTGTTACAAGGCATCCTAAAAGTTCGGGATGAAGTGCATTATGGCGAATCGATTGAAAAAGTGACACAACTGCGTACTTATAATGGCATGAAATACATAACGGTGGACTCTGCGCACGCGGGGGAAATCATTGCAGTGACGGGATTAACAGAAGCAGCTGCGGGTGACGCGCTCGGTGTACTATCTGAAAAGTGGACGTATGATCTCGTGCCGACATTGAAATCGAAAGTGATTTTCGATACGACTAGCCATGTAAAAGAGGTCCTTCATAGCTTTAAATTGCTAGATGCCGAAGATCCTTCCTTGCACGTTATCTGGGATGAGCATGTACAGGAAATCCACGTAAGAGTCATGGGCGTTATTCAACTAGAAGTGCTGAAACAGCTCGTCATGGATCGTTTCGGATTCGATGTGTCGTTTGGCGACCCAAAAATTCTTTACAAAGAAACAATTCGTTCTTCCGTCAATGGCTATGGCCACTTCGAACCGCTGAAGCATTATGCGGAAGTACATTTAAAAATAGACCCCGCTCCCCGAGATAGCGGTATTTCATTCGAAAATAAATGCCATGCGAATGACTTGTCTGTCGGCAATCAAAACCTCGTTCGCAGCCATCTATTCGAACGCACGCATCACGGGTTATTGACAGGATCCGCATTGACCGATGTAAAATTCACATTGCTCACGGGTAGAAGCCATAATGAGTATACATCCGGTGGCGATTTCCGGGAAGCCACGTTCCGCGCAATGCGGCAAGGGCTTGAGAAAGCAGATAATCTATTGCTCGAACCCGTGTATGATTTCAAGATCAAGGTCGAAACAGATCATATTGGACGTGTTCTTTCTGATATCCAACAAGCGTCTGGAAGTTTTGACCCACCCGAAATGATTGGTGAAAAAACGGTTGTCACGGGTCGTGTACCGGTGGCGACATTCATGAATTACAGCACCATTTTCGCCTCATTCACAAATGGCAAAGGCGCGCTTTCGTTGCAGTTTGGCGGATATGAAGAATGCCACAATACAGCGGAAGTAATTGAAATGATTGGCTACAACAAAGATGCGGATCCAGAATACACATCAACGTCCATCTTCCTTGACAAAGGAAAAGGCTACACCGTTCCGTGGGATGAAGCTGAGGAAGCGATGCATTTATTGTGAGACCTAAAAAAGGAAGACACCCACGATGGTTGTCTTCCTTTTACATTAGAAACTTTACTTATCCACCGAATCGATAGACCAAAAACCGCTCATTTTCATCGTTTTCATACAGCGTGTCGGCTTGAACTTCTTTTACTAATCTAAAGGGCGTTTGACTGTCCATAAACTGCACATATTCATTCGTTGGGTAATAGAGAATGACATCGACAGGCCGCGCGTTACGCTCCACAGACAATAAAATATTGCCGATGACATTCATGAAAATTTGAATGGAAAACGGATTGAAGAAGTAGAAACGGTTTTCTGACGGCTCGATCTTATACGTCTCCGCAAGACAGCGATCGAAGCTGATTGCTCCGCCTTTACGTTTGTTTTTCCGTCTGTATTTCACAAGGTTTTCAATCGCATCCTGATAGAGCTGCCCATTCATCTCAATGCCGGTGACTGAAGCTTGAAAACGATGGTGTACGTAAAAAGACACCCGCGCTTTGCCGCAACCAAAATCGACAAACCCATCCAATCGCCCGATTTCATATTCCTCAAATAGAGCATCCAGTGCTTCATAAGGCGTAGCTTCATATCGATTATAATGAGGGGATTGGTTCAGTAGCTCCAATGTGCCCGCTGTTTGGATGTGTAACAAGTTGTCGTACTCTTTTTCATTCAACGGAATTCCTCCATTCGCTCATTGCCTCATTGTACGTGTCTTCCGTGTGAAATGACAAGCGCCAAAACACGTTCTCCATGAATGAACATGAAAACGTGCTAGGTCAAATCTGTATTTAGAACTTCTTCGCAGATAACGTATTCACGACTAGTTAGGATATGCTATCTACGATTTAATTTCTTATAAAATACTGCCCGGTTCAGACATCTCGTTTAACAATCTCCAGACTCAATTACTCTCAGCCTTTGGGTGTAGATAGGTTTTTTCATAGGAGGATGATATACTTTTGATTAATCTGAAAATAGTTCACGATAGGAAATATGAGTTTAAAAAGGGGAGAGGTATGTGGGGATGATTAGTAAAATCGGACAAGTCGCAGTGCCGGTAAAAGATCTTGAACGAGCGGTTACATTTTATAAAGAGCAACTGGGATTGCAACTATTATTCCAGACAGACAATATGGCGTTTTACGATTGTAATGGATTACGTCTACTACTCAGCTTGCCAGAAAAAGAGGATTTCGCACGCGCGAGTTCCGTTCTTTATTTTCACGTGGAACATATTCAAGCTACCTATAAGGATTTTATGGCCAAAGGAATCGTCTTTACAGATGAACCACATCTTGTCGCGAAGATGGGACAAACGGAGACATGGATGGCGTTCTTCGAAGATACAGAGGGCAATACGCATGCATTGATGAGTGAAGTGAATGTTGGTTAAAATTTGTTGTTGGGAGGTGTCGAAATGAGTAGATGTACAATTGATCATTCGTTGGAGGACGTGCTTTTGAAGTTGAATGAACAACAGGCTTTCATTCCTAAAGAGTTATACAACAGCGGTTTGCATTTTCTAGATGAAACACGGGATCAGGAGACACTGAACGAAGTGTTCCATTTGTTGAAAAAATATGATTTAGCTGAGGATGAAGAACGCGAGCGCAGGAATGTAGGAATGCGGGAGTTATTTCAGCAAACCTAATATGAAACAATAAGATCATTCTTCCAACATAAAAAGTTGCTTTGCTTTCGAAGTAAGTAACGAAGAACTCACCAGAACGATGAACCGTACCGAAAGATAAGAAAAAGCCATTCCCTCCACAAACGGAGAGAATGACTTTCCTTCATAAATAAATCGCAAAACTACTGCTTACAGTTTTGTCCAACGTTCCTCTAACCAGTTCATAAATTGCTCACCTTTGTCGCCTTCATACGCATCAAAGACATCCAAACGCATACGTTTTAGTTTATCCGCAAAGTCAGCCACTGTATGGTCCTTCGGTAAGCTCTTTTTCACCCGCAGGAAAATCTTGTCTGTTCCTTTGATAATATCAAAACGCGCAGGTGATGGCTTCTCTACGTCCTCGCCAAATGCCACAAGTGCTTCATAGGCTGCTAATTGAACCTTGTTGACAGTATCATGCTGCATGCGATTTTTTAATAAATCTATGATTTTGTCATGTTTATAAGCCGATAATATTTCGACCGCTTCTAAACGCTCTCGCCAGCTAGACGTATAATTGGCCTGTTTTTTTAATGAATCATACTGCTCAGGTAATGCTGTTTCAAACTGTTTCAAGTAAGTGCACCTCTTTTTTTAACTACAAGAAAAATATTTTCTTCTTCTGTTTCTTTTATTATACGTTGCCTGGGTTTAAATAGCGATGAATCGCTAGTAAGGATATATGAAAAAGGGAAACTAAGTACATTACGGAGAACTATATCATAAGTAAATGAAGTAACAAACCTTTTTTAACATGTTATCGAATTAGCACTTAGAACGGATAAGGCTGTAGGCAAACTCAAAATTCGAGTCTGTCTACAGCCTTAAGAATAATTAAGAATTACTAGCTCCTGCATCAAAATAAGATTTGTATTTTCTTCTTCTCCATAAATGCATAAAGTGTAAAAAGCATTTAAAATTGTATTCGTTCAAACGATTTTGTTACACAATGAATGTTATAAAAAAGGCTTTTTATTTTTTATCTTTACAGTGCATGGAAGCTACGTAACCAAAGGTCATACCTGGTCCTATTGTTGCTCCTGGACCAGGATAAGAATGCCCCATGATCGATGCTGAACAGTTACCAGCAGCGTAGACATTATCAAATACAGTTCCGTCTTCTTTGACTACCCTTGCAAATTCGTCCGTAACGACGCCGCCTTTAGTACCGATATCGCCTGGATATACTTTCATTGCATAATAAGGTGCTTCATTGATTTCGAGTAAATTTGGATTTGGTAAACTAGGATCACCATAATACGTGTCATGTGGCGTTTCTCCTCTATGGAAGTCCAAGTCTTTACCATCTCTTGCAAACCCATTAAATCTATCCATTGTTTCTACTAAATTTCCTTTTGAAATATTTAACTTTCCTTCTAATTCTTCGACTGTATTTCCTTTTAACACAACATCATTCTCATAGTATTCTTTAGGGAAATCTTGTCCTGGGAATAGTCCGGTAAATATATACCTTTTCTTAGCACGTGCATCTAGAATAATCCAAGAAGTAATTGCTTTCCCATCTGTTTTTTCATTGTGTTCATACATTTTATCGACAAATTCATGGTAAGGAGTGGGCTCATTAATATATCTTTTTCCGTCTTGGTCAACGATGATCATATTCGGAATCCCTCTATCAGCGACTAAAAAGAATGGTTTCCCTAAATGATTAATAACAGAAGGTGCACCCCAAACTCTATCCATTAAACCAAACCGTGCATTCAGTTTTGCAAACGGTTCAATGATGTCCCCAGTTTGACCTTCTGGTGAGCTTGTCCAACTTGCATCTTGTGGGCTCGGAAGATATTTTTCTCTCTTCTCTTGATCTTTAGAAAATCCACCTGAACCAAAAATGATGCCTTTATTGATTTTGATCGTTACTTGTTGACCATTTTTATTTACTATTAAACCGGTTACTTTGTCGTTTTCGTAGGTAAAATCAACAAAGGGTGATTCGAGCCAAATTTCACCGTTTAAATCTTTGTATGTTAAAGCCATACGAGCCATTAAAGACCTTCCCAAAGATGCATAATCTTTTCTTAATAATTTATGTTTGATTAACCGCCAACCTAGTGGAATAGAAGCTCTTTTCCCGGCCCAAGTTCTAGTAATCATGTTAACTTTAACAAAATCTTGCCCTGTCATAACGAAGCCTTTTGTATCCATTGCAGGAGGAAGAAGTTTAGTTTGCTCTTCCAATCTTGTAAAGTATTTAAGTCAACCACTTTAGGTTCGATTGACCTACCCGTCCCTTTCCCGCCTGGTTGTGTTGGGTAATAGTCAGAGTAATTTTTTGCATAGGAGAACCTCATGTGTGGTCCTAAGTTATGCATATACTCCAACATTTCGACACCCTTATGTAGATAAGTTTCTTTAATTTTATCACTTACTAAATCGCCAACAGTTGCATCTAAATATAACTTTGACTCCTCAAAACTATCAGCAGCGCCAGCCTCAACTAAATATCTATTATTTGAAATCCATATTCCACCACCCGATAAAGCGGAAGCTCCTCCAAAATACTTTTCTTTTTCAATTAATAACGTATGTAATCCTTCTTTTTTTGCTGTAATTGCAGCAGAGAAACCTGATGCGCCAGAGCCAACAACTACAACATCATATTCATAATCCCATGCCATCATAAAATCCCCCTTTGGTTATGTTTTTAATACCCTCTAAATCTTCAAAATCACCAAACTGTAAAATAGATTCGAAATTTGTTATAGCATTAAATGTTTAGACAACTAAACATTACAGTATTTTCATAATTTTTACAATGGATGATTGAATTTAAAGCGTATAGTATTGGTGATTTATATACCCGTATGGTTCTGTATGCGCGTTAAGTTGGCTAAATACGAACATGCTAATGACTTTTCACCTTTTCCATCTAACAGACGACCCGAGAGCGGTCTCGATAGAAGCTCGACAATCGCATATAAAAGGAAGAAGAAACTAGCCTTTTTCACAAAATCCACTTCAATTGCGTAAAACGATAGGAATGAAAGTACGGCTAAATAGTAAATCCCAGCAAGCAATTTTTTATTCAAATAAAGGAAAGTCTCGTTCCAACGCAGAAATACATACTACAGAGATGAATGTTAATGGAGGCTTATTCATGGATCCCAGAATTGAAGAAATAACCGAAGTAATGTCTACCGTCGATTTCACGACGTACTGGACGGGTTTTAAGCCGGTCGCTTACGCTTTGTATGACGATGAGAATGTGTATCTTTTTCAACACCCGAATTACCCGACAGCAAATGGAGGCTATGCGATTGTGCCTTGGACAGAGCAGTTCATGGCAGATACGTTGATATTATTTGAAGATATGCCTACTGCGATTGTCAAAATTGAACGCTATGAAAAGCTTGAAGACCTTTATTCTATCCTTATTCACGAGTTGTTTCATGGCTATCAATACGTAAAAGGTGAAAAGCGATTTCCTGACGAAACTATGGGTGTTACCTATCCCCTTTCACCTGAAAACGTTGAACTTCGGGATGCAGAGAGAGCAAGTCTTTACGCGGCAGTGATAACAACCGAACCGAAGGAACAGATGGAGCATGTAAGACGATTCATTGCCCAACGTGAAAAAAGGTCATTGCTCATCGGGGATTTCATGACGTATGAAAATCGGATTGAAACGATAGAAGGACCTGCATGGTATGTGGAATTACAAGCATCGGCCGACAAATCGGCGTTGCCCTATGATGCAATTGTCTTCAAATACGGTGAATATTTGCTTGACCGAAAAGATGCTGCTCTTCATATACGGAAAAGTTGTTATAGTGCTGGATTGTTTATGTGTTTGCTATTGGATAAGTTGTCTCCTCATTGGCAAAATCGCTTCATGGAATCCGAGCTGACACTGTTTCCTTTTTTCCGGGAGTGTATCAGCATGGAACCCATCACATTGGCTGAACACGTAATCAGTGATGAAACGCATCAAATTCTTGCGTATGTACGAGCTCAGAAAGACTTGGTTATTGAAACAGTTGTAAATTCACCTGGCTATCCTGTGACAATAAAAGGTACGATGAAAGCTAAACGCATTGATCCGATGAATATGATTGCAAGCGAACAAACTGTATTGCATAACAACTTTGTTGCCCTAACGATGAATGGACAGGAGTATCTATTCCAGCAGCCCGTTATCGCTCATTATGAAGAGAATATTCGCTCTATCCCTTCAATTCGAGTAGTTTTGCCGCATAAACCGATTGTCCAGAGTGGCAAGTTGATAATTGAAGGTGTCGGTAAGATGGAGGGCACATTTGATGAAGAGAATTCTACTTTTCATTTGAAGGAATAGGCTTACCGCTAATGCTATAGTGCTGACTTGTTGATATAAATTTATATTCAATCGAAAAAAACCCGTTGCAGTCTTCTCTGACTGTAGCGGGTTTACAATTAGTGTGACACAACCTAGCAAGTAAGCTCCATCCTCATTCACTTAAACAATTCCTTATACGCAATCGCCTTCAACGCGAGCATCTCTTCTTCTGTCAGTTTGCTCTCTATTTTTGCAAAGAGTGCTACCTGTTCTTCTGAAGACATACCTTGCCGCACTTGGATTTGGATTTCATTCAGTTCACTTAGGTCGAATTTCTTCAGCAAGACGCGGGTCGCTTGTTCTTTCGTCTGAAAAGGAAGTTTTGTCGTGTCTGCTTGCTTCCCTTCTTCCAGGAACGCCTTCAACTCGGGATTCCTTTCGACTTCCTGCCTCACATTGTCGAGTTCGCCACTTGCATCGAGCTCCGCCGCCACTTTGCCCATCACTTCGTCTGCAATGAATCCCGTGCCGAAATGATAGACGGCATAGCCGAGACCGACAACAATGACCGCTACAGCAATCAATACTTTCAATGCCTTCAAACGTTTCACCCCTATTCTCTACAGCTTCTGCCATTCCACAACCGCTTATTCAATAAGACCCCATTAGATCCGCAATAGTTCCCTAATATCCTCTTCCGTCAGCGCACTCATTGCTGAATCATCCGCATCGATTACTTCACCGATCAGATTCCTTTTTCTTTCTTGTAACTCATTCATCTTATCCTCAATTGTTCCACGTGCAACAAGTTTGATCACTTGAACGACATGCTTTTGACCAATCCGGTGCGCTCGATCTGCTGCTTGTTCTTCGACTGCTGGATTCCACCACAAATCATATAAAATGACCGTATCGGCCCCCGTCAAGTTCAAGCCCGTTCCGCCCGCTTTCAATGAAATCAAGAACAGATCCCGCTCCCCCGCGTTGAACCGATCGCAAAATTCCAATCGTTCCTGCGCCGGTGTCTCGCCATCCAAATAGAAAAACGGCGTACCTTGCATCGCCAGCTCATTGCCGATGATTGATAGCATCTTCGTGAATTGCGAGAAGATCAGCACTCTTCTACCCGATCGCTTCGCTTCTTCGATAAGTTGCTTTAACTGTTCAAATTTCGCCGAACTGCCTTCATAGCCATCGACGAACAATGAAGGGTGGCAACAGATTTGACGCAACCGCGTCAACCCGGCCAAGATTCGAATTTTATTTTTTCGAAGCGTATCCTTATCGAGATGCCGCAACGTATCATGACGCAACTTCGCAAGGTAAGCCGCATACAACTCTTTCTGTTCCGGCAACAATTCCGTCGACTCGATCATTTCAATTTTTGCCGGCAACTCACCGAGGACATCTTCTTTCATCCGCCGCAATAAAAACGGACGGATGCGACGCGCAATCGTCTTCCGTGACAGTTCACTATATTCCCGCAACCCCATAAACAACTCCGGGAACACGACGTGAAAAATTGCCCATAACTCCTCAAGCGAATTCTCGACTGGCGTGCCCGTCAGCGCAAATCGATGATCGGCCTCAATCCTTTTCACAGCCCGTGCTGTTTGCGTATATGGGTTTTTGAATGCCTGCGCTTCATCAAAAAACACGACGTGAAATTGCTGTTTCTCAAACCATTGAATATCCTGCCGTATTAACGGATATGACGTGATGAGCACATCCTTTTCCGCCTCATCGTTCTGTAATTTGGCCCGCTCTTTCCGGTTGCCATCCATGACGACAGCTGTAATGTCAGGGGCGAATTTCGCAAACTCACTAAGCCAGTTATACGTGACAGAAGACGGACAGACAATTAAAACCGGATGCTTCCTTTCGCGGATGATCGATAGCTCAGACATAATGAACGCTATACTTTGTAACGTTTTCCCAAGCCCCATATCATCCGCAAGCACACCGCCAAGCCCATGATGTGCAAGTGTCTTCATCCATTTAAACCCTTCTTTTTGATAATCGCGTAACGTTGAGTCCAATTTTTGCGGCACTTCTATATCCAGACTTGCTGGGTTACGGAGACGCTCAAAGAATCGGCTCGCCGATTCTTCCATGGAAAATAGCTCATCGTCCCCTTCCGCGTTCAAAATCCGGATACCTTGTACCATCGGAACGTTTAAACCGTTTTCCAACTGATCAAGATCACCGGGTACTTCATCCAAAAAGCGCTGAATCTCTTCAAACTCCTTTGTTTCCAGTGACAACAGTGCGCCATCACGTAAGCGGTAATACTTCCGTTTCTCTTCTAATGCTTCAAGAATGCCACGGATTTGCTTATCCGGTATGCCATCCATCGTGAATTTGAATTCGAGCCAATTTGTCCGTTCCTCGTGTTTCTTCACACGAATTCTTGGACGTGCACTTCCTTTGAACACCCGGT
The DNA here is from genome assembly GCF_033304615.1 of Sporosarcina oncorhynchi. GTDB lineage: Bacteria > Bacillota > Bacilli > Bacillales_A > Planococcaceae > Sporosarcina > Sporosarcina oncorhynchi. The sequence continues at coordinate 3,389,819 of NZ_CP129118.1, forward strand.
TGCGGATAGCTGTTGTTGCATAAACACGGGTAAGTTTTTGTAATTTCGGCAAGATGCGATGCAGGAATTCGTATTCCAATTCTTCGTTATGCAAAATATAGCCTTCGTCTGTATGGGCAAAAGAGCTATCCTTCATTAACTGTAAAATCGTACGTTCTTTCTCCAAATCACGGACAAGCATGGAGCCGACAGGCAATTCCTGTTCGGTTAATGGATTGATGATTAGGTGATCGTATTGGAAATCGAGACTTGCGAGTAGGCGGTTATTCACTCGATCGACGTACAGATTCGCTTGTAGGGGGGACTTCACTAGTTTTTCTGTCACTGTTTCGTCCAATTGTACGTCACCGATTTTACGCAACCCCGGTACGACTTTCTCAAGGAAGAAACCGATTTGCTCGTTTGCGATCGGTATACTGTTCGTACCTGATGCAGCTACCATCTGCTGGACATCAGCGAGCCGTTTGCAGTTTTCTTCATCCATCGTGTACATGAGACTTTGGCATATGGCGAGTTGATACGGCTGCAACACGAGTACATCATGCAACCCGGAAATCTTTAAGTAATGCCCTTTGTCTTCCTTTTTTTCAAAACTAAACTTAACAGGAAGCTTGCCTATTCCAAGCTGGATGCCCATTACACAAGATGCGTCTTTTAGCAACGGAAAAATAGCTTTCCATGAAGAAGGCTGGATACTATACGTTCCCTGATCAGTCGGGCGGCCTTGCGTCAGATGATCGCTATTCATCCGGATGAGCAGTTGAATAATGATGTCCGCTTCCTGCGTAAAGCAATGGAATTGCGGATTATATAGAAGGGTCGGTGTTATTTGTGCTTTGCGTCCTTTTTGCACAACATTCAATAATTGCTGGATGTCTTCAATATCATTGCCGTCCAGTTTCATGTCGATGCCTAGCAGACTTTTCCCTTTTCCTGCACGCACGGGTTTCACTATGAACGACAAATCCAACACTTCCCGGTCTTCAAAGTGAAGTTGGTGACCACTAGATCGTGGTTGTTCATTGAAGAGGGAAAGCAGTTCTTCAGACAATGCCTGACCATCTGGCTGTTGTTTCGATCGTTCGATAATCGCGAGTAAAACAGCTGCGATATGCTGGCATTTCGTTGGGTAAAACGGCAGTGCTGGACAACTGCATGTCGTTTGCAGTTCTTTCTCGTTCTCATATGTTACCGTTACATGGAAAGGTTCGGTACCTGCTACGACTGCTTCGCAATAGGTCTCTTCGTATTGGTCAATCGTCACTTTACGCGACCGGTTGAATGCCTCGCCCCGCTTTAACGAAACCGTCCCGCATAAATCCATGACTTGTTTACGTGTAATGGCCGTCAGCATATTAACTCCCCCTTCCCTGTTTGTATCTTTCATTATACCGAATAAGCGTTCTTTTCCCAACCAACTTTGAAAAGGAGGTGATAATTCCTTTATTCCATCTATGCCTATTCAAAAGTTATCTATTGACAATAACCAAACATATTATTAGTATGTTTATTGATTAACAAACGTAATTATTAATCGTTTATATAAACGGATTGGAAGTGTAAATATGGAATTGCCTGACCTGTTTTGGAATGCAACTCTGGAGGAGCTGAAAGAAGGTTTCATCCAAACAGACCATTCTTATCGTTGTTTGCTCTGTGGGGAGTCGATTGAAAAAGGATTAGTCTACCAAAAAGACAACGTATTTTATGAGGCAGAGCGTTATATGCGCGTCCACATTGAAAGTGTGCATGAATCGGTGTTCCAGCATCTGATACGATTGGATAGAAAACTGACAGGATTGACGGAACATCAGCGTAAGCTTCTTGAGCTTTTCTACGAAGGTAGGACGGATCGTGAAGTACAAGATGCGTTGGATATTGGAAGTGCCTCTACCATTCGGCATCACCGTTTTGCATTGAAAGAAAAAGAACGACAAGCAAAAACATTTTTGGCGATGATGGAATTGTTAAAGGAGAAGGACGAAAATGCACCTTCTTTCATTTCAGTTCCTCCTACCGCAAAACTGGTGGACAAGCGGTATGATTTAACAAAATCAGAGTATGACGAGTCGATTTTGAAGTATTTCAAAGATGGGCGACTGACGAAGTTCCCACTTAAGGAAAAGCAACGGATGATTGTCATTCGGGAGATTGCAAAGTCCATTGAGGATGATAAAACATATGACGAAAAAGGATTGAATGCACTACTTGGTTCCTTTTATGAAGATTATGTGCTGATACGCAGATATCTGATTGAGTATGGTTTGTTAGATCGAAAAACGGATGGTAGTGCATATTGGTTGAAAAAATGAAAGCAGGTGAATGAACGTGGATCGGAAAAAAGAGCTGAAAAAGCAATTTATGGACATCGCGATTGAAGGTGGCGTTTACCAAATACGAAACTTGGAAAATGGAAAGGTTTTTGTTAAAACAACGAAAAACTTTAAAACATTGAATGGACAAACATTCATGTTGGCGAATGGCAGCCATACGAATAAAGCATTGCAAGCAGACTGGAATGCATTCGGAAAGGACGCTTTTGAAATCGAAATCCTTCAGACGCTTAAAAAGAAAGAAACTGGTTATTTTGATGAAAAACGTGAACTTGAAAAGCTTGAGGAAAAGTGGTTGAACGACTTACAACCTTTTGGAGAACGTGGGTATAATTAAATATAAAAATCCCGCTGCACGCATTGTGAGCGGGATTTTTATTACTGTATCGCTTGATCTTTCATTGCAAATACCTTCCTCCATCCAATTAGAAGAGTGACAAGGAGAATAGCGATATATCCATAAATGCCACCTGTAATCGCATTGGCAATTAAATGTGCGACAACGAATAAACCCGTCAGCAGACTTAATAAGAATAGCTTCATGGAGCCATCACTTTGCACCGTCTCAAAGGAGTTCATGAACGGGAATGGCTCGGCATTGATAAACTTATACGTAAGCAACGTTTGCACACTGGCTCCTAACAGCACCGCTAGTAGATGTGGCGCAATACGGAATCCGAATATCCAGATGAAGATGATGGATAATAATAGGAACACGGGAATGTATAGCTTTGCTAGAAAAGCTTTTAATGTGCCGCTGTATGCTGCATTCGGATTCTGGAGCGGAGCCGCTTTAAAAATCCAGCTTCCTTTGTAATTCGCAGAAAACCGCAGCATATGGATAATCGTGGGTATCATAATACTGCCAAAGTAGATAAACAGGAACGTATTTCCTTTTGAAATATCCGCAAGTGAGCGCGTCTGCAATTCCGTAAAAATGAAAATGAACGGAAAAATGATAGCAAAACCGAAAGAGGGATACACTTTCAGTTTGAACTGCCTCTCTTGTTTCATCATCAAAGCAGTAAAACGAAAGAATACTTTCTCTTCTTTACTTCTGCAAATCAGCTTCATCCAAAGTTCATCCAGCATATGCGGTTTTCTATTCTTATTCTTTGATTCACCCATCAATTTATCCAGATTCCGTTCGAAGGATGTCGTCAATTTACTATAGATGAAGATTGCGATAAGTGGAATCAGTATCGCCAACAGTGTAAATAGAATTGTAAAAGTTGAATAGTTTTGATTCAAGATTAGCTCAAACGGTGCTGCAAACCACATCGGTGGCAATAAGACATGCCACCAGTTAAAAGTATATGTAATGTCGAGGTCAACAAATGAAAATGACCGGATTACAATTTGGTACCCAACAATGACACCGACAGACAATAGTATCTGCACATAATTGATAATGTCTTTAAGTTTTTCACCGTCGAAGAATTTCAATACGAAGAAATAAAGCAGTGATGTGAATACGACGATGAAGAGCAATGCAAACACTAATCCGATGATGAAAATCAGTGTAAAAACGATGCCTTTTTTGAACAGGCTGACGAGGAGCGGCAACGCAATGAATGCCCCTGTGATGAAGAACATGTACAGCATAATATGAATCAATTTTGCTGCAGCAATCGTTCTGCCATCAATCGGCTTCGTCTGCAACACCGTTTTGTCACGCACATCGAGCAGGACGGATGAGAAATCCGAAACCATTGTCGTTGTCAGCACAAACATCATGATTCCGAAGACGATACTCATCTGGAACATATACTGATCGCCGATAAAGAGGAACGGGATGATCATGAGACCGTATATGCCGTAAATCCATAGCGACTTCAGGAATTGATTGCCGTCTTTTTGCTTCCGCATATCATTGAAGATTGTCGGTACCCGTCTTCCATCCATCGTCAGTTTCATCCGCAAAATTGTTTCCATCGTCCCGTAGTCAATGCCCATTTTCGTGAAAACCCCTCTGAATCTGGCCAGTATGGCAAGCGTGCGGAATTCACCCATCGGCATTGCCGCCTTCCACAATCGAAATGATCCGTTCGGAACGGCTCACATGATCGGTGAACCCTGTCAGCTGATTGAAAATACCCGATAGCGATCCTTCTTCACTCAACTCCTGCAATTCCTCGAAGCTGCCGTCCGCAACGACAGCCCCATTCACGATCAACACAATGCGGTTACTGATTTTCTCGACAATATCCATAATATGAGAGGAATAAAAGATCGTTTTCCCCTGGGCTGCCAGTTGTGCGAGCATTTCACGGATGATCATCATACTGTTGGCATCCAGTCCACTTAACGGTTCATCAAAGAACAAGAGATCCGGATTATGCAACAGACTCGAAATGATGAGCACTTTCTGTTTCATTCCTTTAGAGAATGATGAAATTCTTGAATGGAGCACTTCTCCAAGCTCGAACTCTTCCATAAGCTTCTGTGCCTTTTCCTCTGCATACTTGCGGTCGAGGCCATATAACTCTCCTGTAAATACCAAGTACTCCATAGCCGTCAGCGTATCATACAGCTCCGCCTGTTCGGGCACGTAGCCGATCCGTCGTTTATAGGAAGTGTCACCTGACGCAATATCTGTTCCAAAGATTTCAACTTGCCCCACATAATCTTGTATGAGGCCAAGCATAATTTTAACAGTCGTACTCTTCCCCGCCCCGTTCGGTCCGATATACCCAATAATCTGGCCACGTTCCACTTCAAGATTGATGCCGTTCAGCACGCGTTTCACACCATAGGTCATCGTTACGTTTTTGAGACGAAGCACTTTTTCAGTCGATTCCATTCCAACACCCCCGCATGTTGTTGCTAGTTTGAGTCTACCATTAAGTGAGTTGTTGATGCATTCATTGTATTGAATTCATAAGTGATTTAGAGAACATTCTAAGTGTGAATGTCGCGATGGCTAGAAAAAGAGCTGGGATGAGAGCGTAGGTAAAGGTGATGGAGATAATTAGTACATACACAGTCGCAACGAGCAGCAGCCAACTGATAATGAGGGTCAAGCTTGATAGGAATTCTTTCATTTTAGGGAACCTCCTTTATGGGATGGGATTTGGTGCAGCACAACGTAAAGCGGGTGTATCGAAACGTAGAGGCGGCGTAACACAATGTAAACGCGCCGTATCGAAACGTAAATGCCCCGTATCGAAACGTAAGCCGCTCGCAACGAAATGTAGGCGGCGCAACACAACGTAGACGCCGCGTATCGAAACGTAACTGCCCCGTATCGAAACGTAAGCCGCTCGCAACGAAACGTAGGCGGCGCAACACAACATAGACGCCGCGTATCGAAACGTAAGCCGCTCGCAACGAAACGTAGGCGGCGCAACACAACGTAGACGCCGCGTATCGAAACGTAAGTGCTCCGTATCGAAACATAAACCGCTCGCAACGAAATGTAGTCGTCGTAACACAACGTAGACGCCGCGTATCGAAACGTAAATGCCCCGTATCGAAACGTAAGCCGCTCGCAACGAAATGTAGGCGGCGCAACACAACGTAGACGCCGCGTATCGAAACGTAACTGCCCCGTATCGAAACGTAAGCCGCTCGCAACGAAACGTAGGCGGCGCAACACAACATAGACGCCGCGTATCGAAACGTAAGCCGCTCGCAACGAAACGTAGGCGGCGCCTGATCACAGCTCGTATTCATTTCTGGATCCAGATGCAGATAGTTGAACGAGAAATTTACGTATCACTTTATTCAGCTACAAATGCAAACACTGACAATGGTTCAACCGCTTCCTTCTCATTAGCCGCCTTCAACAATTCCACTTCAGAATGAAGCAAGGACTTTACCTTATCGGAAATCTGTTTCAAACGATCGATTTCACCTTCGTATTCTGCCAGCGTCATCTCAACTTCCCATCTTCCATCTTGTAGTTCCGGAGAATGTATGACTCGATCTACCGTAACAGTCCAACCGGATTTTCGCGTTATCTGCAGAATATCGGCAGGAGTGAATAAAGTCCGCACATTGGCAAGGCTGCTTTCCTTGAAGCATTCATAATGCGATTGGATAAGGACAGCCAATAAATGCGGTTGCTGCTCAATTCTCTGAATTCGTGTATCCCATTCCGCGAAACATAATCGTTTCCCCCATTTTCGCGCCTTTGTCAAAATATCGGAAAGCTCATCCGCTGATCGTAAATAAAAGGCGCAGTGTGAAAAGACTATATGGTCAAATGACATCGGCGGAAAATCGACTTCTTCAGCCAGAACATCCACATTAAAATCAATTTTCACTTGGCTTCCTATTTGGGATTTCAATAAATGATTGCGTGCTTCTCCAAGCGTAATCGGTGCACCGTAGTCTGCAGGTGCAATGTCGATGCCATGTACAAATCCTTTCTCTCCCACTGTATATGCTAATGCAGCCGTCGTATCCCCCTGGCCACACCCAATTTCGAGGACACGTGCCCCCTCTTTAATAGCCCAGAAATCCACAAGCTTCATTCGATGTTCCGTTTGGACGCGCTGGATTTCATTATCGCCATCCACAGTCGCCATACAACCAACGATGGTTTCAATAGGTGCTAGATTCATAATACATCTCCCGACTCACTTTTTTGTCTATTTTATCAGTAAAATAGCTGGGCATCTAGTTGATATTTCATAATGTTCCTTCTTCATTTATCTGACTGGAAATTAACTCCCGAGTAATTGGTGCAGAAATTCTCCTCAACTTTTCATTTTTCACAGAGCAATCAAAATGGACGCATCACAACGTAAACGCGACGTATCGAAACATAAACCGCTCGCAACGAAACGTAGACAACGCAACACAACGTAAACGCATCGTATCGAAACGTAGCTGCCCCGTATCGAAACGTAAGCCGCTCGCAACGAAACGTAGGCGGCGCAACACAACGTAAACACCTTGTATCGAAACGTAACTGCGCCGTATCGAAACATAAACCGTTCGCAACGAAACGTAGACAACGCAACACTACGTAAACACCTCGTATCGAAACGTAGCTGCCCCGTATCGAAACATAAACCGCCCGTAACGAAACGTAGACGACGCAACACAATAAAAACCGTCGTATCGAAACGTAGCTGCCCCGTATCGAAACATAAACCGCCCGCAACGAAACGTAGACAACGCAACACAACGTAAACGCATCGTATCGAAACGTAGCTGCCCCGTATCGAAACATAAACCGCTCGCAACGAAACGTAGGCGGCGTAACACAACGTAAACGCGGCGTATCGAAACGTAGCTGCCCCGTATCGAAACATAAGCCGCTCGCAACGAAACGTAGACGTCGCAACACAACGTAAACCCCAAAAATAAAAACCCCTCCATATATGAAGGGGTTCATCCTATTCACAGCTCCTGATAATCTTTCATGAAGCGGCCGCTTTCCTTCACTTCGGCGTGGTATAACGCTTTAAGTGCGAAGCTTTTCTCGAGTTCGTGTTCTTTCATAACTTGCTTGAGCCGCTCTTTCAATTCTGGTGTACTTTTGACGAGTTGCTCCATTTTTGATTTTGAGTATTGCATGATGTCTTCCTCCTTGGGCCTGTTTTGCTCAGTTTAGCATAGTTGCCGTTTAAACTGTTGCATCGTGAGTCGGTGTGTGTGTGCTGACAACAGTCCGGTTGCGTCCAGTCCGCTTGGCTTCATAAAGAGCTGTATCTGCGGTTTCTAAAATCTCTTTAGGGTGTCTTCCATGATCCGGGAATAGTGCAATACCGAGGGACACTGTAACAATTTCGCCGCATGGGCTTATGGTTGTCTCCAGTTTCTTGCGCAGCCTTTCAGCGACATCGTAAGCTGTTTTTTCATCGGCTTTTGGCAACAGTATGACGAATTCCTCTCCACCTAAACGACAGCAATGATCTTGCTCCCTCGTCATTTTCTGCATCTTGTCAGCCAGATACTTTAACACATCATCCCCCACACCATGGCCGTATGTGTCATTCACTCGCTTGAACTTATCGATATCAAGCATAATGAGAGCATAAGGCTTGTCCTGATCCGTCCATTTCTTCAACAACTCATCCATCGATCTACGATTCCATAACTTTGTCAGGGGATCTGTCGTTGACTGATGGATATAGAAGTTCACACGGTCCTGGAAGAAATTCATGCTGAAGTTCAAGGCTCGCTTTAACTGAATCGCTTCGTAATACCACGTTCGCACTTGCGAAATCTCCTCTTCTTGATTACTTTGCGTACTCGTCTCAGCGTAATGCGCGAGTTTTTGTAAAGGATTTGCAATCTGATTGGAGATATAAATAATAATTAGAATAGAGACAAGCAGGAATGGCAATGCTTTACGAATCATTTCTTGCATCATATCCTTGGCAGGTACGAGTGTTGCATTTGTCGAGCGTTGCGTGACGACTCCCCAGTCTGCGCCATTCACATGGGCATAACCCGCCAACATGTCGACACCTTTTGAATTAACGAGTTGCATTGCACCGCTCTTCCCTTTCACCAGTTCCTGGATAACAGGGTTCTCCCGGGCAAAATCATTGATGCGGTCTTTGTCCTGATGATAAATGATACGTCCTGTAGAATCGACGACGTATACATACGAGCCATTTTCATAAAAGTGTTCGCCTAGCACATCTTGGAGAATATTCTCCTCCTTTAGATATATGGAACCTCCGACTAAGCCGATGAACTTATTATCTTCATCAAACACAGGTTGCGAAATGAAAATGATCAATCGGTCAGTTAGACTTATGTATGGATCTGAGATAAACGCTTTACGTTCTTTCAGTGCTTGGATACCACCTTCAGAATTTAAGATTTTGCCTTGAAGTTCGAGCGTCTTCGGTGAAGTGGCCAAAATCTCCCCATCTTTAGCAACAATCAAAACTGAATTGAATGTATCCGACTGTGCCGTTAATCTTTCCGCTTCTATTGTAAGACTGTCGATATCTCTTTCAATCATAGTTTGAGCAAGATTGTCTGCACTTACTTCAAGTGTCTGCAGCGTCATCTTCAAAAATGAATCTGTTGTACTGGACAACTTTTGTGCATACGTCCGGTTTGTTTCCAACGTCATATCAATCAACGATTTTTTCTGCACATTATAGCCTGATGAAATGCTGCTTACTAATGTAAGTACTAAAGCAAGCATAGCGACTGCCAAAATCAAATATTTTAAAGATAGCTTCATGTTCGGATTGTATCCCCTTCAAACCAAAATTTTACATCCTTCCTATTATATCATTTTAATTTTCTTTTGACTGATTTTTTGTTATTTTTCATCCTGAAAATAGTTGACTCATGCCAAAATATAATGTAAATTACTGAAGTACGAACATTTAACAAAAAACGGCGATTAACATTCGCTTTTAGGAGTGCTTTCTATGGATACAGTATTTGATTATGAAGACATTCAACTAATTCCCGCAAAATGTATAGTAAATAGTCGCTCAGAATGCGACACTTCCATCATACTCGGCAAACATAAATTCGAATTACCGGTTGTCCCTGCGAATATGCAGACAATCATCGACGAAAAAACCGCTGTTCAACTGGCTGAAAATGGATACTTTTATATCATGCACCGTTTTGCCCCCGAGAAGCGTATGGATTTCATAAAGGATATGCAAGGACGCGGGTTGATCGCTTCCATTAGTGTCGGCGTGAAAGATGATGAATACGTATTCGTTGAGCAGTTGGCTGCAGATCAGTTGACTCCGGACTATATTACAATTGATATTGCGCACGGTCACTCCAACGCCGTCATCAATATGATCCAACATATTAAAAAGCATCTTCCAGAATCATTTGTCATTGCAGGTAATGTAGGGACACCAGAAGCTGTGCGCGAGCTTGAAAACGCAGGTGCCGATGCAACGAAAGTCGGGATTGGACCTGGAAAAGTTTGTATAACGAAAATCAAGACCGGCTTTGGAACGGGTGGATGGCAGCTTGCCGCAGTTCGTTGGTGTGCAAGAGCTGCAACAAAGCCTATTATTGCGGATGGCGGGATTCGCACACATGGTGATATCGCGAAATCTGTTCGTTTTGGTGCTTCCATGGTCATGATTGGCTCATTATTTGCAGGTCACGAAGAATCTCCTGGACAAACCATCGAAAAAGATGGGATCATTTACAAAGAATACTTCGGCTCTGCTTCTGAGTTTCAAAAAGGCGAGAAGAAAAATGTCGAGGGTAAGAAATTGTATGTAGAATATAAAGGCAAACTGCAAGATACTTTGACAGAGATGCAACAAGATCTTCAATCGTCGATTTCTTACGCTGGTGGCACAACATTAGAGGCGATTCGGAAGGTCGACTATGTTGTTGTGAAAAACTCCATCTTCAATGGCGATAAAGTGTTTTAAGTGGGTCACGAATTCTTTAAGGTCTTCACGTTCGCCCTAGACGAATACAACCGCTAACAAGTTGTCCTAACTACGGCAAACCCTTCACTGTATGAAAAAGTGAAGGGTTTGCTTTTATTGCGTGATGTCCAATCCTAAATGTTCACGGAATGTATGACCAACATATTCCATCCTGAAAATACCTCTTTTTTGCATTTCCGGAACGATAAGTTCTACGAAGTCTTCCAAACTGCCAGGTAATGTCGGAGGCATCAGATTAAACCCGTCCGCAACACCTGCTTCGAACCAGACTTCCATCTGATCCACAATCTCCCCGGGTGTACCTATTAATGTGTGATGTCCTCCGCCTGCATTAAGATAGCCCAATAATTCCCTCACTGTCGGTTGCGTATCATGAACGATTTCCAGTATCGTTTCATATCGACCTACCGGGCCCGTAAAATCTTCCACTGGCTGTAAGGGCGGTACTTTCTCATCAAGTTGCCAATTAGAGCAATCTTGTCGAATAAAATAACCTAACTGTTTTAAAGCCGTTTCAATCGGCAATTTCTCATCTAATGCTGCTTTTTTAGCTAAAGCTTCTTCATGAGTATGTCCGACATAGGTTACTAAGCCTGGAAACACTTTAATATGTCTGTCGCTGTCCTCACTTTGTTTCATTTGTTCATCCAGTTTTTCACGAAACTTTTTTGCTTGTTTTAAATTCCATGATACCGAATAGACTGCATCAGCATATTTTGCGGCTAATGCGATGCCGTGTTTGGATGCTCCTGCTTGCATGGCGACCGGTTTGCCTTGAGGGCTTTTTGGCGAAGTCGAGGGACCCGCCACGTTGAAATACGTACCTTTGTGATTAACTGGTTGTATATTGGCAGGGTTAATCAGCTCTCTATTCGCCCGGTCATGCAGAAACTCACTACTATCCCATGACAAAAACAGCTTATCCATTACCGTCGCAAATTCGGCTGCCTTCTCATAACGCTCGGCATGAGGGGGCAACGCTTCCATACTGTGATTTGTTGCCTCAAAATCAGTCATCGACGTAACAAGATTCCAACCGACACGTCCTTTTGTAATGTGATCTAAACTTAGTAGTTGCCGGGAAGCTGTGAAAGGATTAGAAAAAGTGCTGGATATTGTTGAAACTAATCCTACATGTTTCGTCACTTGGGAAATAGCCGTTAAATTGACGATTGGATCAAACCAAAAAGCTGGCATTATACTAACGTCATTTGCCGGGAATGATTGGTTATCTGCGAAGAATACGGCATCGAAATACCCTTTCTCCGCCAACTGTGCTAACGACTGATAGTACGATATCTCACCAATCTGTTCGATACTTGAATCAGGCATTAACCACGCAGCTTGATGATGTCCACATCCATAGAGCAAAACGCCTAAGTGTAGTTGATTCCCATTGTTCTTTGTCATTGATTGCACCTCAGAATTTATCATTTGCAGCTTTGTTGTATATTCCGTTTTCCAAAAAAAAATCGAATGGATTTTAATCAATTAGTTCATTGTCAAACCGCCATCTATCGTAAAGTTCTGTCCTGTAATTCCATCCGCTTGTTCTGATGATAAATATGCGACCATATTGGCTACGTCTTGAGGGGTCGTCACCTTCTTCAATGGTGTGGATTGTGCAATCAGGTCGAATACTTCCGGTGTCGTAACAGCACTTGCGTCGGTCATTTTCAATAATCCGCCTGAAACTACATTCGCTGTAATGCCGTACTGTCCTAATTCCGCAGCGATATTGCGTGTGAAACCAATCAATCCCGCTTTAGCTGTTGTATATTCATGGTAAGGGACAACCGGATTCTGATATAAATTAGTGCCTATACTAATAATCGTTCCTTTTTTCCGTTCAATAAATTGCGGAGTGACGCTTTGGGCTATATTAAATGCCGCTCTCAAGGTGCCATCCAATTGTTTTTGATAGTCTTCCCAAATGAGTTCTGTGAATGGTTTCTGTTTGACCGGATCAAATTTGAAATCGACTAATGCATTATTGACGACGACATCTATTTGACCGAAATGTCCCGTTGCCTGCTTTATCATTTCATCCACTTCTGCACGGTTCGTTACATCTGCCTGAATTGCAATAACCTTCTCTTCTCCAATTTCAGAAACGAGCTTCTCTGCAGCATCTTTGCTTTTATAATAATTAATAACCACCTGAAAACCTTGTTGTGCCAGCGTTTTAACAATCGATGCACCTAACCCTCTGCTGCCACCTGTTACTAGTACTGTTCTGCTCATCATGACCACTCCTCTATATACTATTTATGAAACTCAAAAAATAAATAAAAAAATACGCAACCCTCCGATAGGAAAGTCGCGTAAAAACAGAAAATTACATAGTAATAATTGGACAAATTTACTCTGTAAGTATGTATTGAAGTTTACACTTTCCTACGCTAGTTTTACCTAGATCAGGTTCAAAGGGTTCGAGTAAATACTCATCTCAGTTATAAAAACACCCCTAGTGACTATATGAAGTTATACTCAATGTATAGGCTTTAGATATTTATGTCAAGGCAATAGAGTAAGTTATCGGATTTTTGTGAGATGTGGTATCGAAGTCTTATCTAGAATACTTATTTCTATTTGTGAGGATAATGCTCAGGATCCTGTCATTAACAACTGAATTCCAGTAAATAGAAAAACTCCATACATGGTCAGGCGAAAACCAGCTTGATGTACTTTTGACAAGTCATGGTAAATAACAAAAAAAGAAATGGACGCGTCGTTAGCCCATTCTTTTATGCTCCACGGCAATTTTCTGCTCTAACGAACTTCAACTTCCACTTTCATATCCAGACCGCTCATTTCATAAAAAGTAGTAAGTCTTCTTTCCATTGCTTTCCCGCATTCTTCTGCAAGCCCGTCAGGTATTGATTGCTGCCAGATTAAATCTATGCCGCAGAAACAATCTTCTACAGGGTTCAATGCAGCACCATCCCCGCCTTCACCTTTACTGCCTACAATTAATGCGCTTGTCATAGCAGCAAAGTTCATCGTAGCCATGTTCAAAATCTTTTGATGTGTATCATCGAGCGTTCCACTGTTGTCATAAGCTTTTACTACAATACGATTCTTCAATTGATCATCTCCATTTGGTCATCTCTTTGAAGTATACAGTATTTTCATCCACTTCGAAATAGACTTGTTATTTAATGCAAAAAAACTTCACCAGCTAGTTCTTTATCAAACGGGGTATAAGATAAGAAACTGTTTTTGTCACATCTGCAGGAGGGGAAATTATTTTGTATAAGATCAATTTGCGTCATACACAACGTTTTCAAGGAATCGTCAATGCATTCCTCAAACACGGTTTCGGTCACATCTTGTTCAGGCTCGGACTCACAAGCCAGACAACGCCTAAGCTCGAAGGCAATGATATGAATATGCAGGATATCGGGATGAGGCTCCGCAAAACATTGCAGGATTTAGGTCCGGCTTTTATTAAACTAGGACAGGTTGCCAGTTCCAGAAGGGATCTAATTCCCGAACAGATTAGTTTGGAGCTTGCTAAACTGCAAGATCATGTGACACCTATTCCGTATGATACTGTGCGGGATATCGTAGAATCGGAACTGGAAAGCACCCTTGAAGACCTCTTTGCCTATTTCAATAAGGAGCCACTTGCTGCTGCTTCAATCGGTCAAGTGCATGTTGCCGAACTGCATACCGGGGAAAAAGTGGCAATCAAAGTCCAGCGGCCAGGTATACGGTCGACAATTGAGAAAGATTTGGCCATACTGCGTGACCTTGCAGATTATTTGGAAGGTAATGCGGAGTGGGCGAAAAGTTACCGACTTATCGATATGATTGACGAATTCGCAAGATCTCTTAAAGATGAACTTGACTACCGCATCGAGGCGCGCAATTGTGAACGAATCGCTAAACAGTTCGAAGAAGACATAACCATCCATATCCCTGCTATCTTTCCAGGTCTATCCACAAGTAAAGTCTTGACGATGGAGATGATCGATGGCATTAAAGTAAATGATTTGATGCAATTGGATACAAAAGGTTATGACAGAAAAGTCCTTGCTGCCCGAATTGCTAATTCCCTATTGCACCAGATGTTTGTAGCTGGATTCTTCCACGGTGATCCTCATCCGGGTAATATTTATATTCTTCCCGGCAATGTCGTTTCCTATTTGGATTTCGGCATGGTTGGCAGGTTATCAGAAGATATGAAATACCATTTTGCTTCCTTAGTGATCCATTTGAGAAGTGGAGATACAAAGGCGTTGCTCAAAACATTTTCAGCGATGGAAATCCTGTCTGAAGATACGGATTTGCGTTTATTCAAAAGGGATATTGAAGATCTTCAGAACAGATACTATGACATTGCATTGACAGAAGTGAGTCTTGGCGAAGTTTTCCTTGAATTGTTTCAAGTCGCTTATCGCCATCATATACAAGTGCCAACGGAAATCTCGATGCTCGGTAAGGCCATTCTTACATCGGAAGGTTTGCTGACTGAACTAGATCCTGATATTAGCATTATGAAATACGTTGAACCGTTCGGGAAACAATTGCTCGCGGAACGTTTTGCCCCGAAACGGTTGCTGGAAAAGTCTTGGGACGGAATGATTGAGAACCTTGAGATCATTTCCCAACTTCCTAAAGACTTGAAATCGATTGCAACTACGATCAAAAAAGGGAAATTACAATTAGACATAAATGTTCAGCAAGTACAGATATTCCTCAATCGGCTTGACCGAATTAGCAACCGTCTTTCATTGAGTATTATCCTTCTGTCTTTTAGTATTCTAATGGTCGGCCTTATCGTAGGGGCTTCCATTGCAGGTCAAACAAATATGCTGTGGAATTTCCCTGTTCTAGAGATAGGCTCAATCGTAGCGACACTTATGTTTTTATATTTGATTTTTAGTATTTTCAGGTCTGGAAGGATGTAATAATCAAGTTTTTATAGGGTTAGTTTAACTGAGAACGCATTGACACTTGCCGTCTTGCCGAAGGATATTTTTTGGCTAGACGGTTTTTTCACTTTACATTAATCCCTTGCATGGATTTCGTCTATTCATCCCATCCCACGACGAGCTCCATAAACTTCGTCGAAGCTGGAGAAAGTGGAACACTTTTCAATGAACACACACCAATGCCGCGGTGCGGAATCTGTTCTATCAACTGCACTTCCTGGAGTACACCACTTTCTAAATACTCCTCTGTAAACTCCCTTGTCACACAGGCAATCCCCATATTGATGCGCGCAAACTCCACGACAAGATCATGGGACCCTAGTTCAAATTCCGGGGAGATTTTCACGCCTTTCGATGCTAAATAATCTTCAACGTATCTCCTTGAATTTGAACTGGGCTCTAAGAGGATGAGGGGAAGCTTAGCCAGTTCATGAAAATCGATTGGTCTGGCCAGTAGTTTCCTGTATTTATCCCCATAGACAAATGTGTCGTGAATATGTAAGAAAGGTCTCACATTCAACGTAGTATCTTGCACGGGTAAATTACAGATGCCGATGTCTACTTCACCCGACTTCAAAAATGAAATCAGTGCATCCGTTGTACCATTTTCGATTTTTAATTTGATATTCGGGTATCGATTACGGAAAGCTTCAAGTTGAGGAAGTAGAACGTGCTTGGAAATTGTATCTCCCACACCGATTCGCAGTTCTCCAGTTGTAAGATTTTTGAATTCAGCAATCTTTTCTTCTCCAATTTCGATTAAATTCATGGCTGAGTTAACATACTCCAACAGAAGACTTCCTTCAGTTGTCGGCGTCACGCCTTTTGGTGTACGATTAAAAAGACGCGTATCCAGCTCCCGTTCAAGCTGCATGATTGATTGGCTGACAGCCGGTTGTGTCATAAATAACGCCTTGGCAGCGCGTGAAAAGCTTTCATTCTTCCCGACAATACTGAATACACGATAAAGATCAAGTTTACTTACCATATAAACACCCCTTATACCCATCATTAGAACTATTAATTTTACTTATACCATTAACAAGACGTATAGTACAAGTAGATGGTCATTAAAATAGCGTTAGGAGCGATTCATGTGGAACGAGTAGTTGGAACAGTTGTTAGAGGTTTACGTTGCCCCATTATCAATAAAGGGGATAATATCGAACAAATCGTTGTAGATAGCGTACTAAAGGCTTCAGAAGTTGAAGGCATCACTATCAATGACAAAGATATCGTTACCGTCACAGAATCCATCGTTGCGCGCGCGCAAGGAAACTACGCAAACATCGATCATATTGCAAAAGACGTTCAAGCAAAATTCGGCGACGACACAATTGGTGTCATATTCCCGATTTTAAGCCGTAACCGCTTTGCAATTTGCCTACGCGGTATTGCAAAAGGTGCAGCAAAGAAAATTGTTTTAATGCTCAGCTATCCATCCGATGAAGTCGGGAATCATCTGGTCGACATTGATACACTTGACGAAAAAGGCGTTAACCCTTGGACAGACGTGTTGAATGAAGAACAGTTCCGCAATCATTTCGGATATGGTAAACATACATTTACGGGTGTAGATTACATCGACTATTATAAATCCATCGTTGAAGAATACGGTATCGAATGTGAAGTCATCTTCTCGAACAATGCAAAAACGATTCTTGATTACACAAAAAATGTACTGACATGTGATATCCATACACGCGTCAGAACTAAGCGTATTCTAGAAGCAAACGGCGGCGAAAAGA
This sequence comes from Sporosarcina oncorhynchi, assembly GCF_033304615.1. Classification (GTDB taxonomy): domain Bacteria; phylum Bacillota; class Bacilli; order Bacillales_A; family Planococcaceae; genus Sporosarcina; species Sporosarcina oncorhynchi. The sequence goes on from NZ_CP129118.1 coordinate 3,407,197, forward strand.
TCTACAGCCTTGATAACATTCTGTCCACGTCAATCGACGGCAGCGGTTATAATGAAGCGTTCGGTCTACTTGGCTCCAACAAAGCAACGGAAGACAGCATCAAGCTGTTCCCACGCAACTGCCAACCTGTCGTTGACAATATTCAAGCTATGCTACAAGAAAAGACAGGCAAAACAGTTGAAGTTATGGTCTATGGTGACGGCGCATTTAAAGATCCCGTCGGTAAAATCTGGGAGCTCGCAGATCCCGTCGTATCACCAGCTTACACTGCAGGCCTTGATGGCACACCAAATGAAATCAAACTCAAATACTTGGCAGACAACAACTTTGCTGAGCTACGCGGCGACGATTTGAAAAAAGCGATCAACGACTTCATCGAAAACAAAGAAGACGATCTCGTCGGCGCCATGGAATCCCAAGGAACAACTCCACGTAAACTGACTGACCTCATCGGTTCCCTATCCGATCTGACATCAGGAAGCGGCGACAAAGGAACACCCATCGTATTCATCCAAGGATACTTTGATAACTTTACGAAATAAGTTGTGTTGGCCCCTCATCATGTGCGTGTGATGAGGGGGTTTTTTGTATGGGACGGATTGTTGATCGTTTCGGGCGAGAGCTGGGGGTTTACGAGCGCGGGGTCATGGTTGAGCGGTTTTTGCACGATGTTGAGCGGATTTGGCCGATGGTTGAGCGGTTTCTGCACGATGTTGAGCGGATTTGGCCGTAAGTTGAGCGCTTTGTCGGCGAGGTTGAGCGGATTTGAACGTAGGTTGAGCGGTTTGTCGGCGAGGTTGAGCGGATTTGAACGTAAGTTGAGCGGTTTGCCGACGAGGTTGAGCGGATTTGAACGTAAGTTGAGCGGTTTGTCGGCGAAGGGCCCAGGGTTACGAGCGCTGACCGAGTGATTACGGGCGCAGGGGCAGCGATACGGTCAAGGTACTCAACTTCTATTATTATGAAGATAAATAGTGGGTTAGTTATCATCTCGATTTGTCATATCCGTTAAGAAGTAAAGATCACTATATTCAAGAGTATAATAGATTTAGATATGAACAACTCATTGGGAATGCAACAATAGAACGAGTAAACATTTTCGAGCTCTATCCAAAGCTGAAATGGTAATCTCACCTTCTCAATACTTAAAAGCCACTAGTCGGTGCTTTATTCTTCTTCTAACCAACTAAGCGAGTAATACAGATCAGACAATCCATCGTGATAACCCCAACCTACACCGCCACTCTCTTCGACTACATCGTATAAGCGCTCAGTAAATTCCATATATAACTGTTCGTCATCCTCGCAAGCTTCCACTACTTTTTCAAACACTGATAGCAAGCTATTATAGAATGCCATATCTATATCGCCGTAAGTATTTGTGAATTCTGTCCCAATCTCAACGTAATACAGCATTAGGTCGGTTGTTTTCACTATATCCCCAGTCTTTTTCTTAAAGTCACTTATCGCCTTCTTGGCTACCGACAGTCGTATTTTAGCATGTCCTTTTGCAGGGAAAAATTCATTCTTGATTTCTACTTGTGCTTTTTCAAAAAGTACTTGAACGGCCGTCTCTCCCATTATTATAATTGAGAAATAATCTTGCACAGGCTTATTGGCTTTATAGAGTTCCATGATAATTGCAGTTAACTCTTTTTCATCTAGATCTTTTAAATATTTTTTGACATCTGTGACTTTCAATTTTGCCATGACTACCTTCCTTTCAAATTTCCATTCAAGATACCTATTTTCAGCTTATCATAATTTTAAATGAATCCTTCACGTCGTGAAAGCATAAAGAAAAGCCATTCAGTTTCGAATGGCTCTTTCTTTACCGATTACTCAAACGCCGGAATGGCTGTCTCATCATAATTCTCTTCTAAGAACTTGCGTACATCTTCACTTGTCATCACTTCAGCCAACTTTTGAATCGGCTCCCAGTCTTTATTGTCTTCACGGGCAATCAAAGTAATGGCGAAGTCGTTTTCGACGCCTTCAGTTAGCAACGCGTCGCTTTTCGGTGTCAAACCTAGTGGAGCAGCGTATGCCGGTGTCATAACAACAGCGTCCGCATCGTCATACATACGTGCAAGCATGAGCAGGTCGACTTCTTTGAACTGATAGTCTTTCGGATTGTCAATTACGTCTGCTTTCGTGTAATACGTACCTGTCTTATCTTGTAGCTCAATCACACCTTGTTGCGCCAACAATGCCAATGAACGGTCGATATTCGAGACGTCATTTGCCATCGCGATCACAGCACCTTCAGGCAATTCTTCCATGGACGAATACTCTTTTGCATACACACCATAGTTCGCGAAATAGATCGGTGTGATTGGGACCAGGTTCGCATCATTATTACGGTTGAACTCCTCCATATACGGAACGTGTTGGAAGAAGTTTGCATCTACTTCTTTCGCAGCAAGTGCTGTGTTCGGCTGAACGTTATCGCCCAAGACGATCATTTCCAGGTCAATTCCTTCTTCAGCCAGTTTCGGCTTCACAAGTTCAAGGATTTCCGTCATCGGTGGGATCAATGAAGCGACTTTCAACGTTACGCGCTCATCGGTCGTAACATCCGCTTTATCCGAATCCTTCACTTCTTTATCTTTTCCGCATGCTGATAAAACCAACATAAGCATCGCAGTAATCATAACGAACTTCTTCATTTTATTTCCTCCTATTATCTCTTATCTATCAATCGTGCAACAGTCGTCCCAGTAAATTGGATGAGCTGCACGAGGATGACCATAATGAGGATCATATACATCATCAGATCCGTTTTGAATTGCTGGTAGCCGTACCGGATGGCAAAATCGCCGATTCCGCCGCCACCGACAACACCCATAATTGTCGAATATGAGATGAAACTAATAATCGACGTCGTCAAGCCGAGGACAAGTCCTGAACGTGCTTCGACGAATAAAAACTTGAATATTATTTCCTTTGCTGAAGCACCCATTGAAACAGACGCTTCAAGTACCCCTCTTGGAACGTCTAATAAAGACTGTTCGACCAATCGGGAATAATGTGCAATGGCGATGATCGATAATGGAACGGTTGCTGCTGCTGTTCCTATCGCAGTGCCAATCACCAATCGCGTAAACGGAATTAAAAAGACGACGAGCAATAAAAACGGGAATGATCGAATAACGTTGACTATCAAGTTGAGAACTGAAAAGACAACTGGATTGTCAAAGAGCTGGCCTTTTCTGCAGAGGAAAAGCAATGTCCCAACAGGAAGTCCAATGATTACAGCTGCCAGAATTGACACGCCAACCATGATGAACGTTTCTCCGATCGACTGCCAGATCTCCATTTGATACTGCACTAAAATCTCAGGCATTATACGATTCACCGTCCTCGGTCAACTGTTTGACAAAACTTGCAGGATTTCCGTCAGTGACCCGGATTCCTTGCGGCTCTATCGACAATGTCTCATACACTTGTCCCTCTGCCATGACCGTTACGCGATTACAAATGCTTTTGATGACTTCCATTTCGTGACTAACAATGACAATCGTTACACCAAAGGTTTTATTCACATCTCGTAACACGCCTAGAATTTCCGCTGTTGTATTTGGATCGAGTGAAGACGTTGGTTCATCACACAGCAGCACTTGCGGGTTATTCGCCAAAGCCCGCGCAATCGCGACACGTTGCTTTTGACCACCACTCAATTGAGCAGGATACTTGTCCGTGTAATTGGCGAGCCCGACAAATTGCAGGCATTCCTGCACCCGTTCACGACGTTTGTGTTTCGGATACTTTGCCAATTCCAATGAAACGGAGACATTCTCATAGACGGTTTTATTGGCGACTAAGTTAAAATGCTGAAAAATCATGCCAATCGATTTTCTCGCTTCCCGCAACTCTCTACCGGCCAGACTTGTTAGTACGCGTCCATCGATTACCACTTCTCCGGCATCAGGGATTTCTAACAGATTCATGAGTCGTAATAGCGTAGATTTGCCTGCACCGCTCGCTCCGATTATGCCGTGTATCTCCTTTTCAGCGATTGATAATGTAACAGATTGAACTGCCTGGAACTCCGAAAAAGATTTACTGACGTTATGGATATTAATCATAAAAAATCCCCTTTCTATCAATTGAAGGGTGATTCTACCGTTTTTCATTATAACGCACGCATTGCTTACTGTCATCCTTTGGGTGAAACCAACCATTGAAAAGACTAGTACAGGAAACGCCCAACTGTACTAGTCTAATTTTTCTGCCTTATTTAACTTTGCTTACGAAGTGCTTCTAGAATTGCTTGAGCGCGGTAGCCAACTTCAAAATCGTAGATCTGCGCCTCTTCCCCGTGGATCGCTTTCACCAATTCATCAATCAGCTTATTCGGCAACATGTCCCCAAGTGGCATCAATGCAAGATCTTCACCTGTTCTCCCTCCACGCAAATCGCCCCAGTTTTCAATGGAAAGAACGCCTTCTGTCCCGTATGCCGTGAATCCGATATGCTCACGCCCCGCAACCTGGCTAATTCCCTCAATTAATACCGGTGTGCCATCCGCTAACTCAGCGGTTGCAATGATTCCAGTTTCACAGCTATTCGGATTGTCCGGAAATTCCAAACAGCTCTGTATATTGGTCAGATCACCGAATAACTTCAATGTCTGCTGGATGAAATGAACCCCAACTTCAAGAACAAATCCACCTTGTTCTCGCTCCCCTACCCACTCATTTTGCTGCCACGCACGCGGCCATTGAGGGAAATACATGGACAGCTGCAACCGGCGTAACTTCCCGATATATCCTTCGTCAATCAGTGCAGAAAACTTCGTCGCTGCCTCGCCGTAATTCAGCGGGAAGTTCATGGCGTGCACAACGTGCGCTTCTTTTGCCGCCTGCGCCATCTCTGCTGCTTCATCAAGCGAGTTTGCCAAAGGCTTTTCACAAAGCACATGCTTCTTAGCCTTAAGTACATCCATTACAATCCCATGATGAAATTTCGGCGGGACGGCCACATAGACAAGGTCCACTTTCTCATCGGCAATTAACTGCTGATGATTCGTATAAACGTGAACATCTCCAAGTTTTTCAGCCGTCTCCCTCACAAGTGCTTCTGATAGATCACAAACCGCCGCAATCGATACGTCAGGATGTTCTTTGAATTGATGGATCAGACGTTGACCAATTGCCCCTAACCCGATGATTCCAATATGTATCATACTGACTCCCCCTTTTTTTCTATCCTACTACACGTCAAGGGAGCTGTCATGGGGAAGTGTTACACTTGTAGCTATAGATTTTTTATTTAAATTCAACAAAAAGCAAACAGTTGCGAAAAAAGCGTAATCCTTTTCGTTATATAGAGTGTAAGGGCCTTTACAAAGAATTGAAGGAGCTCAAAATGAAAACAACTAATACGAATTTTATCCGACGTCTCCAGTCAGGGAAAGAAGACGCCTTAGATTATATTATTGACGAATACTTACCACTTATAAAAAGCGTCGTTCAACAAGTGCTGAGGCCGCTTCAACAGGAAGAACTGATTGATGAATGTGTCAATGATGCCTTTCTAGCCATTTGGCAAAACGCAAAGAAATTCCGTGACAATGATGCAAATTCATTTAAAAACTGGATTTGTGCGATCGCCAAATATAAGGCCATTGATTATTTCAGAAGAGAAGTGAAGAATGCTGAAATTGCAACGGAGATTCTTGATATCCCGGTAGATGCTACATCGAAATTACACACACAAGAAGAGGTTGATGCATTACTCAGACAGCTGGATCCAACCGATCGGAATATATTTATCCTGCGTTATCTATTAGGATTTAACTCTACAGAGATCGCGGAGAAACTGGAAATGAGCAAGTCTGCCATCGACAATAGGATTTACAGAGGAAAGAAGAAGCTTCGGACAAATGGGAGGTTTTTGTATGAAGGACATATATGATTATTTGAATGATGTGGATATGGACGTTAGCCAACTTGAACAGGGCACTGCTACTGATATGGAAAAAAAGAAAGTGAAAATGGCTTTATCGAAGAGAATCAAAACACATAAACCGCCACGATGGAAAAAAGCATTGACGGCAGCTTCCGCTTCAATCGGGATTTCGGCCGCTGCATTGTTCGGTCTATCATTCACAACGTTTGCTGAAGAAATTCCGATTATCGGTAATGTCTTTAAATTGTTCAACGGAGACGGTCTCTATGAAACATATGGAGATCATTCAGCAAAGTTGCTTCTATCAGAAGAGGATAACGGCATCCGTATAACGATGGATGAGGTTATCTTTGACGGGAAAGCTTTATATCTCGCTTACACGATTGAGAGCGATAAAGATCTAGGGGAGTCTCCAACAATTGAAGGGATGCCGTACATCCAAGATTCGGACGAACATATTTATGGATCCTCTACTGATATCATTCGAAGCAGTGGAAATAAATACGTAGGAATGACGACTGGAGAGCTGATGTCGACGAGCGGAATAGACGAAGGAAGCTTTGAACTTGCGATTAAAGGGATTATTCCGGATCCCTCTTTAAATATGGAAACCATTACAGGCGATTGGGCATTCCAATTCGAGCTGCAGGCGACTGAGAATAAGGAACAAATCGTCGACATCACCAACGAGCAGAATGGTGTGACGATTGCCATGGACAAAGTCGTTTACACTCCGATGTCATTCCTGTTGTACTATGACGAAATCCTTTCGAATGACGTCATGGGAAACTGGGATTTCATTACCATGCGACTTGTCGTAAAAGATAATTTAGGAAATGAATATACAAACAAACATAATGGTGGATATAGTAACTCATCCCATCTCCTTCACCATACAAATACGTTTGAAATGCTGCATCCCGAAGCAAAAAAACTGATTATCACACCAACTGTTGAATTTTCGGATGGTGATACAATCCATGAATATGGAGCCATCAGTAGAAGTGAAAACAGCACGGCCCCTATGGAAGAGTTTGTGATGGAAGACATTATTATTACGATTGATAAGTGAATGCAGTACCCCCTATCGGCTATTTTTAGCTATTAGGGGGTTTTTGAAAGAGCAATAAATTCAATTGTCGAACGCATTTACATCAACTAAATACATCGAGCGATCCTCTCCTTCACCATTCAAAACTAACGTTCCTTTATCCGTAAACCTCGGCTTCACAAGGCGTTCTTTTATATGGTTCAAGTAGGGCAATGGCTCAACTTTATCGTTGTCAATAGCAAACAACTTCACTGTATTGGAATTCTTTACGGGTATGCTAAGCGCCAAATAGTTCTCATAGATGGCGTAAGCATCGAACTCAGGGACTTCAATCTCATAGAATTGTCCATCTTCCAAATTGATATAGCCTAGAGTTGTGGATGACTTATCTTCATTGGACAGACTAGCATACACTTTGTTATCTGTAATCGTGACATTTTCGGCTCTTTCGTATGGAAGCGTATAGATTCCAATTTGCAAGTTCTTTTCTAGATCGTAGATTGTAAATGAAACACCGCCACCGGCTTTCTTGTTCACCCTTTCGGAAATAGCTAGCTTTCCATCATTAATGCCCGGATAACTGTTTGAACCTTCACCGGAACTCCCGTGAATCAGTGTTTTCTTAAATGTATGCAAATCAAACTGTTCATATCTCATAGTTCCATCATGAGATGCCATGTAGATTAACCGATTTCCTACAATTTGCAGAAAACCAAAAGTATTGATTTCTTTAATTTCTCCATTCAACCGATTTAATATATGGGTTGACTTCCCAGCATAGTCCCAAACAATCCAATCTTCATTTGCAGCTACAGAAACACCCGGTATCTGCGATTCACCCTTTGAATTTACTAGTGTTTGTGTTGTGTTAGAACCAACTGAAAACGTGTAAATTCCTTTACCATCTGTGTAAATCAATTCGTTTGTATTGTCCACGAAAACTGCATTTATTAAATCCGGATAATTTCCGTCCCTAATCGTCACCTGTTGAATGGCATTGGAAATATTCACTTCCTGACTAGCATGTTGCTGAAGTTCCTGTTGCACATATGGAAAAGCCATAAACCCTGCCAATCCGATAACTGCAACAGAAGTAATAATAGGTTTAACAATAGGTTTGGGGGATGGTTGCTTAGTTTCGATCCTTTTATGCGCTTCTTGTAATATGGCATTTTTCTTTTCTTCGTCTAGCATGATATTCACTGGAACAGATGCATCCAAATCTTGTTTTAATTCTCTACGCAAAGTCTTTTCCCTCCTCAATCGCAATCTTGGCCAGTTTTCTTCCACGTACTAGGCGTGTCTTGATTGTATTCGGTGAACACTCCAACACCTCTCCTATTTCAACGACCGAGAGCTCCGCAAAATAATATAACCAAATTACTTCACGATATTTTAGAGGGAGTGTTTCAACTAGTTCTGCCAACTTAGTTTCTGATTCCCTTTGAATCAATTTCTCTTCAGGCGATTTTCTATTCACAAGTAAATGACCCAGCAAGTTCGAAAACTCGATTTTCCGATAAGCCCAGCTTTGAAAGTAGTTATGGCATTCATTGACCGCTATCCGATACAAATAAGTCTTCAACGATGAGCGACCTTCAAACTTCTCCATATTTATGTAGTAGCGAATAAACACTTCTTGAACAACGTCCTCCGCCTTTTTTTCATCTTTGACAATTGCGTATACAAGTCGTAGTAGATAGTCGCCATACGTATCCATTGCTTCACATAATCGTTCATCACGAAATTGTTTTTTCAACACCATGCCTCCTTTCACTTACTTGTTAGACAAAACTACAGAGCGACTGGTTTCATTTTACTCTAGTGAAAAAGAATTTTAACGATTAAATTACTTATAAGTTTTAGAATGCCATTTCCTGTTCTTCAATAGGATTAATTCAGATTGAACAACTTCCAAAGAGGGTATTCTAAATACGATATTTTCTTCTTTTTGATTCTGACGGGATGGTGAATGAATGTGTTTGGTTTAGCCGACTTGGGATCTTTAATTATCTCCGGATTTATCATATTACCTGTCGTTATCTTTATACGAGAGACTGGTTATTTAATTGTGAGTTGGCTTTTCGGTGTCGTCCGACCGAGGATTACAATCGGGTCGGGACCGCGGCTATTTTCCATTGGCATGATTGATGTACGGAAATACTACCATCTCTACAGCTGGTTTTCATATGATGATTTGAAACGTAAAAGTAAGTTCGCCTATATTTGTATCTATGCTGGCCCCATCGCAGCGAACCTGATTGTGGCGGTTGTCATTAATGCGCTTATTGCAAATGATCTTGTTGGAAATTTTGCGACGTTTTGGAACCGATTTATCTTTTATGGATTTTATTATGTACTGCTGGATGCCATTCCTATGATAATGGTCGATGGTAAACCGAATAACGGAATGATCATTTATGAAATGATCCGTTATGGCAAACGCGTCGATCATAATACGGAACCGTTTCTTCCTTCAACGACGGAGGTGGATGAAGAATACGAAGAAGAGATGGAACAAATTAAAGAAAAAATTATTGAACGGGAAGCGGATCGGGACGATTGAGTATTTTCCCTAAACTGATATGCATGCCTTTCTACTTGTAGTAAATACTATTCACGAACAGGAGGGATAGTATATGGAGGATCATACGTATACAGAAGTGGTTTTGCAGGAGTACAAAGTAGGAATGGGTGCATTTGCGGAGAAACTGCCTTCAGTGGCAAGCGCTTTTCATTCTTTCACAGAGACTTGTTTCGAGGACGGTAAGCTTGATCAGAAACAGAAGCAGCTGATTGCACTTGCGATTAGTGTCTATGCCCATAATGAATATTGCATCGTCTTCCATACGAAAGGTTGCCTCGATGCGGGTTGCAGTGAAGAAGAAATGATGGAGTCAATTGGTGTCGCCGCAGCTTTAGGTGGCGGTTCTGCAATGAGCCATGGCGTGACGGTGTGGCAAGATGCAATTGAAGGATTTTCAGAATGAAAAGACAGCCGCCTAGAATCTAGGTGGCTGTTTTCAAAGTGATCATTTCGGTTCTTCATTCCGCTTATCCCTTTTACGCTTTGCGGCCTCCCGCTCTTTCCGAAAATCAGGTTCTTCGCCAAACTCGGTACGCAGATCGCCGTCAGTATAACGTGTATGCGTATCTGTGACCACGTCCATCTCCTCACTCGGTTTAAACAATAACCCGAGACAGGCAAGGCCGCTTAACCCGACAAGCCCATAGACGATCCTAGATAGGATTGCCCCTTGACCGCCGAATAATGTTGCGACAAGATCAAATTTAAAAAAGCCGATCAATCCCCAGTTCAGCGCTCCGATAATCACAAGAGCGAGTGCAATCCGTGAAATCATACTCATGTATGAACTCCTCCTTCAATTGGTAAATACTTGAACCCTTCATTACCTCAGTCAAACGGTTTCACGTCCACTTTGCCGTCCCATTGCCCGGTGGCCGTAATGCATCATTTACACATGTCGGTAATTGCATCGATTCCTTCTTATCTTTTGCTAAAAGCGAAGTTTAATACATAAAGATTTCCGGTATTCATTATTCATAAAAGAAGTGTGAAAACCATTTTCGGCGCTTGTGGTTTATGAATGTTTTTTCAAGTTTACATGATCTGCCTTTCCATCCGTTCCCATGATGATCTGCAATTCAAAATCTCCGAACCGGTAACTGTAATTCTGTTCCTCTGTCTCAGGAATGAGACGCAATTCGTCAGGCTGACCCAATTGTTCTGTCAAGTCCTCCTCTGTAATGCCACCCAGATTGGTTTGTCTTTCCACATTCGTACCGAAATAACGTGCCTCTTTCAATATCCCTTTTTCATCATAAGCCAAGTCATACGACGCGTTGCCCATAGAACCATGGTAGTGATCAAACTCATCTTGCTCTTCGGGTTCTCCAATTTTCTTTGTAATTTCTTTCCTCGTTGAATGACCGACACGAATACCATTTGCCAGCCTATATACTTCACCGTTCACAGCACTGTCAGCTAAACCATTTAACGTATCAAGTGCCATCTGTTTCTGCTCTTGGGCAACAGGCGATGATTCGCCTTGGCTATTCTCATCGATTTCAACATCATCTGAAGGATTTTCACTTTGCGGTTCTTCTGTAGATGTGTTAATTTTACTATCCGTTTTTTCTAATTCGTCTTTCGTGTCAGAACATGCCGCCAGTAGCAAAGCCGCTGCAACTGTGACGAGCAACTTACATTTATTCATAAAGAGCCATCCCCTTTTCTACTCGTTTTTCTATTGTTATTAATTTCCCCCTCCGTTGATTATAAAACATTTTTTCCCAATTGAAAACAGGCGGAGAATCTTCCAGTGACTGACAGTCCAGTCGTGTTTATGCTACGATACGTGTAACGTAAATGTTAGAGGACAGGATGTGTATTGCATGAACAAACTACCCGATTCGATACAAGTGGAATTATTGACAGCGATGTTGGATGGTAGCCAAGTTGCGGCACTAGTGACAGATCCATCTCAATCCGATAACCCCATTATCTTTGCTAATCAAACATTCGAGAAACTTACGGGATATTCAATGGATGAAACAGTCGGACGAAACTGCAGATTCCTCCAAGGGGAATCGACAGATACTGCTTCTATCGAGATAATTCGGAACGCTATTACTGACAAGCGTCCGGTTATGATGACGTTACTTAACTATAAGAAAGATGGAACTCCTTTTTGGAACCGTCTCTCCATTAAACCGCTTGAAATACAAGGTAAATTGTTTTTCATCGGCACACAAACAGATGTATCCTTAGTGCAAATACAACAGAAAAAAATCTATGAAAAAGAGCAGGAAATCGAACAACTTACCGTGCCCATTTTGATGATTCAGCAAAATCTTGCTGCTATTTCGCTGATTGGGCGAATGAGTCATGAACGCGTAGAGTCCCTTTGTAAAAAATTAAGTGAGTTTGTCGAGCGGGAACCCGTAGACAATATTGTCATCGACATTTCGGGGCTCGTCTGGGAGGAGTCTTCCTCATTAGGCGGCTTGCACATTGTGCAGAATGTCCTTAAACTAATGGGGACGCAGCTTTATGTCACAGGCATTTCACCGAAGATTGCACAATCATTGGCAATGGGCGGGGAATCGGGTGATCAATTGACGACCTTTGCCACTATTCGTCATGCCATTGAAAATATAAAGTGAACAGAGTTATAGACTAGTCAGGAGATGCACGCATTGAAATACGATGTTTTATTATTTGATTTAGACGATACATTAATGGATTTTGGGGAAACGGAAAAGAATGCATTTACAAATGTATTCACAACAAACGGCTTTCCAGACGGGTTGGCAGATTACAGAAAGACGTATAGAGCAATCAGCACGGTGCTTTGGGAAGACTTAGAACAAGGCAGAACAACGCTCGCCGATCTTAAAACAGAACGGTTCAGACGATTGTTTTTAGAGCATGGCTTGGAAATAGATGCAGAAGTATTCGGACAAACGTATCTTGATAACCTTGGAAAAGAAATTCATCTCATTGAAGGGGTTTCGGAAGTGATTGAGAACCTTTCAGAAGCTAGAATTGCACTTCTTACAAACGGTTTCAAGGATGTTCAGCACGCCCGCATGGCCCATTCAGGACTTAAAAATTATTTCGAAGCGATTTTCACTTCGGAAGAGATCGGCTACAACAAGCCACGGCCTGAAATCTTCGAGCATGTTTTCCAGGCTATGCAGCTTACGGACAAATCCCGCGTCTTAATGATCGGCGACTCGCTTACTTCTGATATCCAAGGTGGCAACAACTTTGGTATTGATACATGCTGGTATAACCCTGAGCGGAAAAAGAATGAAAGTTCAGCCAAGCCAACGTATGAAATTCATCATTGGCATGAGTTTCAACAAGTTGTCATGCAAACGGTCACGTCCAATTGAATGGACATGACCGTTTTTTCTCTCCGCAGACACAACCCGACTACGTAAAGTATTCAATTTTTGCATTTGGAAAGTACTTGTTTGCATATCCATACAGAAGCTCTTTGATCATATCCTCTTCATCTTTCTGGTAGATATATTTACCAATGCCATACTTGCCCCACTTATAACGCCTCTTTTCTTCATCCAACTCAAGCTTCGTCTTCGGATAATTCTTTTCAATGACTCGTTTCGCAGGTTTCGTAAAGCGGTGTTGAATGAATTCAAACGTTATGTCATCACGCGTATCTGCTGGTAATTCCTCATTCAGCCGTTCAAATAAATGATAATAACCTTGTTCCCACCCGTCATGAAGGTAAATCGGTGCGACTATGAAACCTAGCGGATAGCCCGCTCTCGCCACTTTTCCCGCCGCCTCAATGCGTTTATCAAGAGGAGAGGTTCCCGGCTCAAAATTCTTGATGACATAATCGGCATTCACACTGAACCTAAAACGCGTATTGCCATTGTGCTTCGCGTCCAGCAGATGGTCGACAAAATGGAACTTCGTCACAAATCGTAATCTGCCAAGTTCCGTCTGTCCGATATGTTCGATTGCTCTTTTCAAGGAATGGGTTAGATGGTCAATACCGACAATATCCGACGTACATGCTGCTTCAAAACGGGTGATTTCAGGTGCACGTTCCTCGATATAGCGATCCGCTGCCTCCAAAATCTCTTCCACATTCACATACGTCCGAATATATGGCTTCGTTCCCATCGTCGTCTGCAAATAACAGTAATGGCAATGCCCCATGCAGCCCGTTGCAAGCGGAATTGCATACTCTGCGGAAGGTTTTGACGTTTCGAATTTCAATGTTTTTCGTATGCCTACAACAAGCGTCGACTTGGCAATCCTGTACTTCTGCGCATCCGTTTCACCCGGCAAATCTCGAATCTGGTTATGCGACGTCGTAAACCGTGTTTCAATGCCCATCTTCTCGAACTTCTCCTTCAGTTCCTTCCCTAACGGATAATCAAGCGCATTCGGTTCAAAATAAACTAACTGCGGCACGAACGGTTTATTCATACGGCCATCGACCTTCCAATCGTCTTTTCATAAGCTCACCTTTTCCTTTTCCCTTAGCTTGTCTAAAAGGCGCGGAATTATGAACTTGGATGCTTTTATTAGTTTATTCAAATGATTCTTGCCCCTAACGTTACGTAAGGTCTTATAATGAATGTAACGTTAGGAGTTGAACATAGATGTATACAATCGGTAAGGTTGCTTTAATGAGCAATGTGACTGTCAGAACTTTACGCTATTATGATGAAATCGGTTTATTGCCTGCCGAGAAGAATGCGCATGGCCATCGATTTTACACAGACAAGGATGTTTCCAAGCTTCACTACATCCTGACATTACGGGATATAGGATTGCCACTTGAGTCCATCCAAACAGCTCTATCGGGCAAACAGGTAAACGTTCGAGATGTCCTCACAATACGGCTGAAAATGATTCAAACAGAAATGAAACAGTTGAAGAAAATGGAAAGCTCCATCACATCCTTAATAGTACTAGCGGAAGTTGAACAGGCAACCGACTGGGAATCGGTCTTCGCTACCTTTTATACGCTTCCAGACAATCAGGATGCACTGAAAAGTTTATGGGGACATCATTTTTCCGAGGAAGAAGTCGAAACGTTACTCGATCTTCCTCACTTAGGTGGAGGTGGCGAATTAGCCGACACATCAGTCGACCTTCTAAAGGATGTCCGTGCAAACTTGCATATACATCCTGCAAGTGAAACTGCACAACAGTTGGCGAAGCGATGGGTTACGTGGGTGGACAACATGTATGAAGGTAATTCAGAACTTGCGAATAAAGTATGGGAAACAAGTCAACACGAGGAAGCTGTAGGCTTTTATCAGTTTGAGAAAGAGCTGGTTGCGTTTATTGAACAAGCGATTACGTATTATTATGAAACACAAATCAAGGACAACATGCCATGAAGAAATTAATATTGTTCGACCTCATTTTCTATATGGCACTACCTTTTCTATTATGGAATTATGGTCGAGAACCATTCGGCGATTATTATGCAATGCTGTTATCGACTATTCCAGGATTGGTCTATACGATTTACCGTTTTTACCGTGAACGGCAATTTAACATTTCTGGCTTGTTCATCATCTTCTCACTCTTCCTAAGTACAACCGTCAATGTGCTGTCGGGGGATGCAGAAAGATTATTGTGGAATCAAGTCTATCTTGGTTACGGGTACGCGGTGATATATGGCTTGTCGGTTTTATTCAGGAAACCTTTTGCCTTGTTTTTTGCGGTAGATTTTATGTACTTACAGGGTTATCCGCGCAAAAATAGCACAATGCTCTTTTCATCGAAAGGGATTTTTGTTTGGTATCAGCTATTGACGATACTTATCTGCATCCGTGGAATTTTCCAAAGCTCGCTGAAAGCCTGGCTTCTTAACAAATATGGTGTAGACGGATATGGACAGATGTTAGTGTATATGCAAATCAGCGGGTGGATTTTCGGAGGTTTAATTACCGGCGGTTATTTCCTGATAGGCTCTATCACGAAGCGCTATGTGAGAAAGCATTATGGTGAAGATGTATCGATGGAGCCTCCGATTGGGGTGAATGAATAATAGACAGTTCCTCGGAACGGGACTGTCTATTACGGTTGGAGTTTATTGCAAATACTCCCGCACATCAACTAGCTCAAACAATCCACTTTCCCTCGCAAAGTTTGCGACGATTTCTACATGTGAAGCGCCGACGATGAACAGAATACGATCTTCTTCGAATTTTGCCAAGTCGGACAGATTCGCAAAAAGGATAAGATTACGCTGATACCACCAAAGAAGCCAGTCCATTCCTACATAGTCATTACCCTCTTTGATACGGGCCGTGTTGACGTAAACCCTGTGCATTTTTTCAACCATTTCGGTTTGATTGTAGTAAAGGATGATTTCTAAAACCGTCCTGCCTTTTGTCGATAGATCCACTTCATCATACCAGCCGAAAAGCTCTTCGTATAACGCGGGCTGGTTCGCTTTCGCCCATTCAGTCACTTCCCCGATATCCCTTTTGGCTGCACCTTTTTCCATCCAATCAACAGCATGGATTTCCTCATGATTCATATCGCGCGCAAGTCTGTAGCCAATTTGGTCAATTTCATTGGCGATTAATTGATAGTCTCCAACCAGGTACTTTCTATATTGATCATTGACGATGTCGCTCGATGTCTTTTCCGCTTCCACCGCTATTTTTGTCGGCTGAAATGCCTTCAGATGATTTACTACGTCAATAATTTCATGCTGCCTATGCGGAGCGAGCATATCATCCGCTTCGGTTTGGACCAAATCCCCAGTCGGCCCCATATGGAATGACCCCATAATCATAAGTTTTGGTTTAGCTATTGTTTCTCTTTGCATCATACTTCCCCCTTTTGCTGTGCTTCTATCATTTTAGCACTATTCTCTTAATTGTCAGCAAAAGGGGAATGGCTATCACCGCTTGGTTGAAGTCTATCACTGCTTACCCATTTACTAGGTGGTAAATTCATCTACTACTAGCGTTATCACCGACTCGCCACTCGCTATCACCGCTCAACATGAATCTATCACCACTTACCCATTTTCTAGGTGATAAATTCTTCTACTACTAGCGTTATCACCGACTCTATGGGCCTTATCACCGCCCTGTCGCATGTTATCACCGCTTATATGAAGTCTATCACCGCTTATGCGCATTCTATCACCGCTTATCTGCTCGCTATCACCGCTCCACACGAATCTATCACCACTTACCCATTTACTAGGTGGTAAATTCATCTACTACTTGCGTTACCACCGACTCTATGGGCCTTATCACCGCTTTGTCGCATGTTATCACCGACTCTTGACCTGATATCACCGACTCTATGGGCTTTATCACCGCTTATCTGCTCGCTATCACCGCTCCACACGAATCTATCACCACTTACCCATTTACTAGGTGGTAAATTCATCTACTACTAGCGTTATCACCGACTCTATGGGCCTTATCACCGCCTTGTCGCATGTTATCACCGACTCGCCACTCGCTATCACCGCTCCACACGAATCTATCACCACTTACCCATTTACTAGGTGGTAAATTCATCTACTACTAGCGTTATCACCGACTCTATGGGCCTTATCACCGCCCTGTCGCATGTTATCACCGACTCTCGATCGTTTATCACCGACTTTCAGCACTTTATCACCGCCTTGACCCCGTTTACCACCGACTCGCGGAAATCAGAGATTTATTTCCACCAAAAATTGTCATCATGCAACAAATTTAGTAGCACCATCAAAAAATGTGAGAATATCTTCGGTTTGGTACGATGTATTAAGTGTAGAGGCCTTTACGAGACAAGAAGGAGTTATCGGTATGAAAATTACATCTGACAACTTTATAAAACAATTTAAAAAAGGGAAAGAATGCGCGCTCGAATATGTAATCGATGAGTATGCTGGGATTGTAAAAGCAATTATCTATAATTCGCTACAATCCTATAATGATGCACATGTAGTAGATGAATGCATGAGCGATACTTTCCTAGGTGCCTATGAAAATGCAAAATATTTTTCAGGGGAGCAAGAGGATTTCAGAAAATGGATCTGCACGATTGCAAAGTTCAAAGCAATCGATGCCCAGCGTAAACTCATGAAACAACCTATTGCAACGGAAATCGAAGCGGATATACTAACGGTCCAGTCAGCCGAGGAAGAATTTATGATTCAATCGACTACGAATGAGTTGCTTGTTCTGATGGCTAAGTTGGATGAAGTGGACCGCGACATTTTCACAATGAAGTATTTCCTCAATATGCAAAACCAAGAGATCGCCTCAAAACTTGGATTGACGAAAGCCGCCGTCGACAACCGGTTATATCGGGGGAAAAAGCGGTTGCAAAAATTTCGTGTAGAAGGAGCGTACACATGAAAAACCTATACAAGCAATTTGATAAATTGAAAATGGACACGGATCTACAACCGATCGATGTCAACGAGTTGGAAAAAGCTCGCATTAAACAAAATGTGTTACGAAGCAAAAAGAAGAATCACATGCCTAAAATCGCTTCAGCAGCTGTTGCCGTTGTAGCTGCATCGTGCATCACATTTGGAGTAGCTTTCCCGACGTTAGCAGCCAAACTACCTATCGTTGGGAATTTGTTTGAATCATTCATTGACGAGGACAGATATGTGTTTGATGAATTTGCTGACTACGCATCTGATGTAGGTGTAACGAAAGAAAGTAATGGCATTCAAGTAACTGTGACAGATGCTGTGTACGATGGTGAGAATATTACGATTGCTTATACAATGACAAGCGATCAAGATTTAGGCGAGCGACCAATTTTGGAAGGCAAGCTGAGCGCTGAAGAATTTGGTGATAGCTACGAGCATTTTGGCTACTTCCCAAATTATTTAACAAAAAAGATTAGCGACACTGAATATGCAGGCTTATTTGTCTATCAGCTTATTGAGGGACCGAAGCCCGATGAAATTCATTTGAGTTGGGATGGCGACAGCATCATCAACTTGGGAAATACAAACAACGCTACTCACGGAGATTGGTCATTCCAAATGACCTTACAAGCTCTTGAAGGTAAGACAACTGAACTTGATGAATTAAGTATGTCGACAGCCGTTGAGGGTATTGATATTAATGTGTTTAAAATGACAGCAACGCCTATATCCACATCCATTTACTTGTCTGAGATAGTGGATATTCCCACAGTTACCTTAGAGGAAGATGAATGGCGTGGAATCACATTTGACTATGCAGTGTTTGATAATCTAGGGAATGAATACAAGACAATCCATTACAAAGACATTGGTCATAGTCCGGATTTCAAAAACGCTACAAGCAATGCAAGACTCACTACGACGCTCTTCCATGCGGATGCAACATCGATATCCATTGTGCCTACGGTAAATATATACAAGCAGGGAGAACAAGTTGGTAAAGACTTTATTCTGGAGTTGGCGACAGAACCTCAAAAGTTAGAAGCTATCCAAATACCGCTAAATAAATAATGGTTAACAAAAGGGCTATCCTAAAAGTCGTACTGAATGACTTTACGGATAGTCCCATTTTCTATCTAGCAGACAATTTTTCAATCCAATGTATACTTCCCATACTCAACGAGGTAACAGTTGCCGATAATCAAACGAATCTGACCCCTATACTTTGTTCCGATTTGACTCTTTCACTAGTATCAGTCGTTTGCTATTGTTAAATTATTGAATGAAACAACTAGGGGGCATTGACTTATGCAAAAAGCGGCGACACATACAAATTCGCGCACATTTGACCTAATTTTAACTTCCATGCTGATCGCACTCGTATTCGTTGCAACACTTCTTTTGAATATTAAGCTACCGATAACCGCTAACGGAGGACTGATTCATCTAGGAACGGCGATGCTTTTCATCGTCTCCATTCTGTTTGGTCCTAAAAAAGGGATGATTGCGGGAGCAGTCGGAATGGGTCTGTTCGACCTCGTTTCCGGTTGGGCATTATGGGCGCCCATCACGTTTTTCTCGCGTGGTATTCAAGGGTATCTTGTCGGGAAAATTGCTTGGTCAAACGGCCGTAACGGAAACAGCTTCGGTTTCAACTTATTGGCAACCATCGTGTCAACACCGTTCATGATTGCCGGGTATTACATCGGGGAAGCTATCCTGTTCAAGAGCTGGATCATTCCACTCGCGTCCATTCCGGGCGACATCGTTCAAACGGTCATCGGCTTGTTAGTAGCGATACCTGTTTGTGTACTTTTGAAAAAGACACCATTCTTCAAATGAACTACGACCGACCGAACGAATTATACGCATGAGAAACTCGACCACTATATAAAGCAGCACAACATTGAAGATGTTCTTTTCATCTACAATATCGCAACGTTTGCAGAGGATCCAACTATAATTTGGCTTAGACAATAAAACAACCAGGCAAACCGTTTCTACGGCTGCCTGGTTGTTTCATTTCACGTTAATTTTTATACTATCCCCATAACTCTTCTTATAATGCATCCCTTTAATATGAAGAGCATCTGGCATTTCATCACTTTCAAATAATAGAATCCGTTCCTTATAATCATCTACATGATCCTGTCGCAACAATGTCTTTAGCGGCACGGAACGTTCACCCGCTTGTATTGAAACCCCTTCAAGCATGACGTCATCTGCCGTCGCAATCGTCACTTGGATTCCCTTCTCCGTCTTCTCCACTTGCCGTACGAACAATTCTTTCTCGTGAATCAATACTGGATCTTCATTCAAATCGACAAGTGGAACAGTTGCATCGACATCCATATAGCCGACAAACGTCGATACAACGAGTTTCAGATCCTTCACTCCTTCTGGTAGCGCATCAAAGCTCAAGTCAAACGTACTCCCATTCCATGACGAAGATACGCCTGCTCCTTGATTATCAATCGGCTTCCCGTCTGCTAAGAGCTCCACACCATCAAATGCGCCTGTATACCGGTCGTAATTATCCACCTTTAGTTTTCCTGTAATTGTCGTCCGGCTCGGAGTTGCTGTAATCGCGTCAAACCGAATCATCCCCTGATCCACCTGAACAGTCTTCTTGATCGATTGCTTCCACTCCGTCTGCATCGCCTCATTTGGATTAAAAGGGAATGATACTTCGTGTTCCTTCATCGCTTGCCCTTCCTCCACTTCCTCAAAAAGATGAAGCGTCAAGTTCTTGGCGAACGGACTGACAGCATCAAATGTCTGCATTCCTGTTAGCTTGGTCTCCTCATCGTTGAGCGACCAAGTCCCACTAACTGCAAAAGAATTCGTTAACACACCAGTAATAGATCGGAACGAATAAGGTGGGTCTAAATCCACACCACCAGGATTTGTGAACGTGTAATAAAGGACAAACTGGCTCTTATCACTATACATCCCTTCAAGTTGTAGCTGTGATCCGTCATGGAGCATCACCGTCGCATCAATCGATTGACCCATTCCCGCTTCATTCAAATCGGATAGTGTTCCTGTCATAATGTCCTCGAATCCCAATAACTTTTTCCCATAATAGGCGAATGCGTTGTAATTGTAGCCGACGATGGATAAAAATAATAAAGCTACAACTGCCGCAACCCATTTTGGTGCAACTTTCCTCTTCCGTTCTGGCACCTTTTCGAGCGCCTTTCGTAAGCGGTCTTCTAGCTCGTCAGGTGCCTTTACTTCACCCAACCGTTCCTTTTCTTCTGTAAATCGCTTCTCTAGTTCAGTCAATGTTGTCACCTCCAAACGTCTCCCGCATCTTTTTTAGTCCGTTAAACACTCTCGATTTCACCGTTCCTACCGATACTTGTGTCATATCCGCTATCGTTCCATAATCAAGATCGTGGATATATTTCAGCTCAATCGCCTCTCTTTGATCTGTATTCACTTTTGACAACATGCGCTGCAAATCCATCCGTTGCTCGCTTTGCACGATGGAATCCAAGTTAGGCACAGTTTCAATTTGCTCCTCTGAATCTCCCATAAAGACCACTTTGCTCTGTTTCCGTAACATCTGTTTACATCTGTTGACGAGTATCGTTTTGCTCCAACTGTAAAAAGCCTCTTCCTTCTTCAGCTGGTGGATTGATTGGTACAGACTGACAATCATCTCTTCCATGGCGTCCATCGCGTCATGCGAATTGCCCATATATGTGAGAGCTAGCCGATAATAGTCGTCTTGCTGCTCTTGTATCAATTGCAGCAGTGCTTCTTTGTTCCCTTTTTTCGCCTTTTTCACTAGACGCACAAACTTCATGCCCTCACCTCTCCCCTATAAGAGTCTGCAACTATGCAAAAGGTTCATTTGAATATGTAATTTCATTGAAAAAGCCGAAAAACAGTATGTAACTGTCTTTCGGCTTTGTGGGCTTTAACGTTTTATTCGATTGTTTCAATATCGCCTTCGATAACGACTTCTGGGTCTGTTTCTACATCCTCATGTACCGGCACTTCATTCAAATCAAGTGCTTCTGCTGTGAAACGGTGAACTTCATCCAGAAGCTCCGTGTTGTCTACGAGAGATTGTCCATAAGACGGGATGATTTCTTTCAGTTTCGGTTCCCATTCCTTCAGTTTCTCTGGGAAGCATTTCTTGAACACTTCAAGCATGACGTGGACGGCGGTGGATGCACCTGGAGAAGCTCCAAGCAATGCAGCGACTGAACCGTCAGACGAACTGACGACTTCCGTACCAAATTGAAGTGTTCCTTTGCCTTTGTCTGTATCTTTGATGACTTGTACACGTTGTCCTGCTACGACAAGATCCCAGTCTTCGATCTTTGCCGTCGGGATGAATTCACGTAATTCTTCCATGCGCTTCTCTTTTGACAACATTAATTGCTCGATCAGATACTTCGTCAATGACATTTCTTTCGCGCCTGCCGCCAGCATCGTAAAAACGTTATTCGGCTTAACGGATGTGATCAGGTCCATATTCGATCCTGTTTTTAGGAACTTCGGAGAGAAGCCTGCAAACGGTCCGAACAGCAATGACTTTTTATTGTCGATGAAACGTGTATCAAGATGCGGAACGGACATCGGAGGAGCTCCAACTTTCGCTTTTCCGTATACTTTCGCATGATGCTGTTCGATAACTTTCGGATTATTGCATACCATGAAAATCCCGCTGACCGGGAATCCGCCAATATGCTTGCTCTCAGGAATACCCGTCTTCTGCAATAGATGAAGGCTACCGCCTCCGCCTCCGATGAATACGAATTTCGCCTGATGGTGTTCCGTTCCACCTTGCGCGTTTTTCACTTTCAAGTTCCATCCACCGTCAGCTGCACGCTTCAGGTTTTCAACACTATGTTTGTAATGGATATCTACGTTTTGTGTCTTCAAGTGGTCGAATAGGATACGTGTCAGTGCGCCGAAGTTGACGTCTGTTCCTGTATCAATTTTCGTTGCTGCAATCGGTTCTTTCGACGTACGGTCTTTCAGAATTAACGGAATCCATTCCATTAGTTTCTCTGAATCTTCCGAGAACTCCATTCCTTGGAACAAAGGATTAGAAGTCAACGCTTCGAAACGTTTTTTCAGAAAGTTTACATTGTCCTGACCTAGCACCATACTCATATGTGGCAATGCTTTAATGAAATCGCTCGGATTGCTAATCAGATTTTTCTTCGTAAGATAAGACCAGAATTGCATAGACAGCTGGAACTGTTCATTGATTTTGATTGCCTTACTTATATCGATTGAACCGTCTGGCTTTTCAGTAGTATAGTTGAGTTCACATAATGCCGCATGGCCAGTTCCTGCGTTATTCCACTCATTTGAACTTTCTTCTCCTGCATTATCAAGCTTTTCAAATACTTTTATATTCCATTCAGGCGCTAATTCTTTTAGAAGTGTCCCTAACGTGGCACTCATGATTCCGGCACCAATCAAGATGACATCTGTTTTAGTTTCTCCGTTACTCATTATACCCATCCTTACACCTTAGAATTTGTAGAAAGGAGCTAAGTCGCGAACGAATCGCACCTCTTTGCTCTTTCGATTATAACATATTATATTACAATTATTTATAGGTAAAGATTTTATCTTTTTAGATACAATTCCATACGATTATGACGGTCATACTCGTACTGTTTTTTATTAAAATCAATATAATTTTATCTATTCCTTCATTATACAGACTTCGCAAGTATTTTACAGGTATCGTGGCATGATTTCCACGAAATGATCCAACCTATTTTAAAGGAGTTGTGTTCATTGATGAAATTGTTTGTAGCCATCGGTCTGCTGTTTGCTAATCCTTTAACGACCATTACCCCGAGCACAGTTGCAATGGATAAGGAAATACCTGCTTATGCAAAATGGTCCAGACTTGCCTTGAAAGAAACAACAAAAAAATACCCCAATGCAAAAATCATCGATTACCTTTATATGGGTACGGTTCCCCAAGACGATAAAATGATTGCGACTTTTCAACTTTGGCTGAAAGAAAATAGCAAGGAGTTCGGTGTTAGAGTTAAGGTGACCTATGACACGGTCTCCCAACAGTATGTCAATGTGGAATTTGAGGAGTTTGCACGTCCTGTATAGGGGTCTCCAATTCAAATGAAAAAGCCGGCACAACTTGTTATCGTCATGCCGGCACCTTTTATTTCACTTTAATAATTCCTCTGAAATCAACTTAAAACCTTCAACCATTGCATCTTCTTCCACTTCAATGAGCAAACACAGTCTTCCGTCAACCGTTACTTGCCGGACGTATCGCAAGTCGGCCGGATTGATGGAGATATCCGCCACTTTCGTGCTAATTTTAATAGATTTAGACGTGAAACTCGGAACGACATCATTTGCATTCATCTCATACGTCTTGTCTTCCAGTATTTTTTGGAATGCCCGCTCCACCTTTTCCGTGCTAACTTCTTTAACGCCGCCCGCTTTGAGCACACGTTCAACTTCTTTCGTATCCAATAAAGGGATTGCGTCCCCATCCTCTTTATTATCTTCTTCAACCATCAACATGTTATGGATTTCATCGTAGACGCCTGCCAATGTGCGGGAATCGATTTCTTCCCCCATTACTTCCTTCACAATTTCTTCGAACACCGTCTTATTGTCTTCGGCCGTCATGATTTCTTCTCCATTCAACACATCTTCAATGAACCGATGATCAGGCTTGTTTGTCTTGCCCGCCGCATACAAAATGTGATTCACATCCGCTGCATTATCCGTGAAACACGGGAACAGGAAACCACCTACCGGGGACGTGGTGTTGACGATAGGATCTAGCGTGATGCTCGATTTGAATTCTTTTTCATTGAAGTCGAATACGAGCGATCGTTTCGGTAAATCTGTCTGGTTCATGCTGCAGAGGATGAACGGGGTTGAATACACTTCGTCACGGATGTCGCTGTCCGTCTCATCTTTGCTGCGCTTCGTCGGCTTGTAATAATTGCCGCGGATGAACGTAATCACAAGATCCTTCTCGTAATGGAAGTCCTGCACCATCTTCAGCGCCATACGTTGCATATTTTCCCGCCAATTGCCGATATCATCGGTCTGAAGCCCATCATACAAAATCTTTTGTGCATGCTCTTCGTTGTCGTCTTCATTATCCGATTGTCTCACGAATTTCACTTCAAACAGTTTCACACCTAACTTGCCACCAAGCACTTTCTTAAAGTTCGTAAAGAACAAATCCTGTTGCTCCTCATCGAGCAAAGCGAAAGGCTGGCTTACTTCATGGAAAATTTCACTACTCTCCGCTTGGATATATACGTTGTAAATCGTGTTAATTTTTAACAAATCAGTTCCCGCTTTAAAGTGCTTGCGAATATCCGCGATGTCCCTTTTATTCATCGATCATTCCAACTCCTTGGTTTGCAAATCCATCTATCTTTCATTATAACAAGGTTTCGCTGGGTATACAGATAACTATTTCCCTTGCTTAACTAAACGAATTATAGGTAAGGGTGCATCAAACCAACTATATAAAAGATTTAGGGAATTGAATGATTTTAGTAAATGAAAAACGCTACGTTCTGTTATGAACAAAGCGGCTTTTCACCATTACTGTCACTAGCCTACTAAACCGGACGATACACTTTACATAGCTACCCAATGCCCCTCCGTTACTTCTACCAGTGTTGTATTTTCAACATTGAACGTTCTTTCCGTTTGCTCTTCTCCGTTGAATTCACGATGTTTGTTTGCTCCTATCCGCGGATCTGGGATAGGAATTGCGGCTAACAGCAACTTCGTATAGGGATGCATTGGATTAGAGTACAACTCTTCGCTTTCCGCCAACTCGACAATCTTTCCTGCATACATGACTGCAACCCGATCACTAATATGCTTTACCATGGATAAATCATGAGCTATGAATAAATAAGTAAGACCCAGTTCGTGTTGTAACTTCTCTAGCAGCTTTACAATTTGCGTTTGAATGGATACATCAAGTGCGGATAATGGTTCATCACAAACGATGAACTTCGGTTCCACAGCCAAGGCTCTTGCAATACCAATTCTTTGACGTTGCCCACCAGAGAATTCATGAGGATAACGCATGGCATGCTCAGGTTCCAGCCCAACCATCGTGAGCAGTTCCTCCACCCTTTTTTTACGCTCTGTTTTGTTTTTACTGATACGGTGGATGTCCAATGCCTGACCGATTATATCAAGCACTTTTAAACGTGGATTCAACGAAGAATACGGGTCTTGGAAAATCATCTGCATATGCCTTCTCATACTCTTCATTTCCTTCTGGGAAAATCGGTTGATGGCCATTCCTTGGTACAGTACTTCTCCACTTGTCGGTTCGTCCAGCCGCAAAATTGCACGGCCGGTTGTCGATTTCCCGGATCCCGATTCACCTACTAGACCTAACGTTTCACCTGGACGAATGTAAAAACTGATATCGTCAACTGCCTTAGTCAGTCCCTTTTTGCCACTGTCAAAGTGCTGTTTAAGCGAATTTACTTGAATGAGAGGAACCGTTTTGTCAATTTCTTCAGGAAGTTGCGATACCTGTTTCTCTTTCTTCTTTTCATCCAGTCTAGGCAATGCATTCAATAACTTCCTAGTGTAGGGATGTTGAGGGCTTTCAAACACTTCTAACGTTGTTCCGCCTTCAACAATCTCCCCTTTCTTCATAACTACGACACGATCACACATTTCTGCTACTACACCTAAATCATGTGTAATTAAAATAATGGATGTGCCAAATCGCTGTTGAATATGTTTCATAAGCGTCAAGATTTGAGCTTGAATGGTTACATCTAACGCAGTTGTCGGCTCATCCGCAATTAGAAGAGCTGGTTTACAAGCCAGCGCCATTGCAATCATGACCCGTTGACGCATGCCTCCTGAGAATTCATGAGGATATTGGTTATAGCGAACTTCACTATCTTTAATGCCAACCATTTTTAGCAGTTCAATTGTTTCTTTCTTCGCTTCTGTCTTTGATACATCCATATGTTTCATAATGCTTTCACAAATTTGTTTCCCGACTACTTTTGTCGGGTTTAAAGAAGTCATTGGGTCTTGGAAAATCATTCCGATTCCTTTCCCTCTAATACCTTCCATTTCTTTTTCGGTCTTTTCGTTCAGGTTTTCTCCTTGAAACTCTATAACTCCCTCTTTCATATACGAAGGCGGCGATGGTAATAAACGCATGATGGATCGAGCAGTTACACTTTTCCCACTACCTGATTCCCCCACTATACCAAGGGTTTCTCCTTGGTTCACTTCAAAACTAACACCACGGACTGCGTTGAAATCTTCGTCTCTCATTGTAAAAGACACGTGTAAATCCTTCACTCTTAAAATGGGTTCCACAGGAAATCCTCCCTTTTTGTCATCAAAACTAAATTTGAACAATAGAATTGACAAACATTATCTCTTTGACTATAGTCTAGTATACCAATCGGAATTAAACAATATAAAAGGTGGTGGATTAATTTGGTGCACACTTTAGCTTCACTTCTTGAGAAATCTTTCAAGGAAGCTCAAGGAAAGAAAATCGTTCAGGCTTTGTTAGTTCTGGTAGCACTTCCCGTTCACCTAGTCGTTTATTTTATTTACTTGACTAGAAAGAAGGAGCAAAACCGCGATACCGTTTCGAATACTTTGCGATCGGAACTATCAGAGAAACAATTAGCCAATCAATGGCATGCTGAATATGTAGATCAACTCGTGCGAAAACGTAACTTCTTCCATGAAAATAACAGCGATCAAAACATACAAAAGATGGCCGAAAAGTTAGTGGCAAAAAGACAAGAAGAAGAGATTGCCAAGTATACCGACAATTTTCTGACTCAAAACGGACTACAGAAGGACACATATTGGCCGTATTTCCAATCACTAGTAAAGCAGCCTTATTTTTTACTTCTTACTTTCATTCCAGGAATTCTGATGTATGTAATTCTATTGCTGATTAGCACTCCTTTTCTAACTTATATTGTAGAAAGACTCTTACAAAGTGTGCTTGTAATTATGGGAGTTACAGTGTTGGTGTTTACGATTCTTTATATCTCACCATTCGATCCCGCCTCCAACATTCTTGGGGAATCGGCGACACGGGAACAGATTACAGCATTCAACCAGTTGCACGGGCTGGATCTCTCCTACTGGCAACAGCTTTGGAATGCACTCATAGGAATCGCTACATTCGATCTAGGTTCTTCGTTTGCAGGGAATGAAGATGTCGCTACAAGCATCGCAAATAAATTTCCAGTTACCTTAACAATTGCTCTTTTTTCCGTCATCATGGCAATTGTCATAGCGATTCCAGTTGGTATTCTATCTGCAACTCGCCCAAATTCATTTTTGGATTACTCGTTCATGTTCATTGCGTTGATTGGATTATCGATTCCAAACTTTTGGCAAGGACTTATCTTCATACTGAATTTCTCGATCAAACTTAATTGGCTTCCGGCTACATATAGTCCCGGCAATTACCTATCGATGATTATGCCCGTAGTCGTTCTTGGAACTGCACTCACGGCTTCCATCGCTAGAATGATGCGCTCATCGTTACTTGAAATCATTCACGAAGACTACATCATCACTGCACGGGCAAAGGGACTATCCAAAGGACAGGTGTTATGGAAACACGCTGTTGGAAATGCAATGATACCGGTCATTACTGTTATTGGATTGTTGTTCGGAGGCATGCTTGGAGGCGCCGCCGTAACGGAAAAGGTCTTCAATATTAGAGGGATTGGAAGTTACATCGTTGATAAGCAATTCATTCCTGATATCCCGGCTATCATGGGCGGGGTTGTCTATATTGCGATTACAATCTCGTTAGTCAATTTACTTATTGATATCCTATACGCATTCCTAGACCCAAGAATCCGTTCTAAGATAAACCAATCGTAAAGAAGGTGTAAGGCATGAAAGATTCCTTAACTAATCGTCATGCATTAGCAACGTCAATAGAATATCCTCAAGCCAATTTCACATGGATTCTGTCGTTAGTTCTGGCTGGAATCATCTTGTGGAATAGTTTTTCAACTTCAACAGGAGAGCTAAACCCTTTTGTATTTGCCTTATTCTGTGCTTACATGTTGACATCCTTGTTCCAATTATTCCTGACGTGGAAAATGAAAAAAGACTTGCTCGATACGGGAGAAATTCGTACAACAACAAGACGTTTAGGTTATATCCAATTAGCCAGCTTGCTGACGGGCAATGTTTTTGCTGCTGCTTTTGCTTTTAACTTAATCAATAAGAGGAAGACACCTGAATACACATTTGCGGTGTATATGTTACTGACTCAACTAGCGATTATTGCAATCAGCTCTGTGAATTTTTTTAAACCATATGTCAGCGACACATTTCTACCAGCTATGGTGATTCTTCTGTTCATTGCTCTGTTTTACTTATTCGTTCTGATCTTGACAGTCCGTTATGTGAGAGAGTATGAAGCCCCAGGGTGGATGTCTATCTTAGCTATTATTTTAATGGCCACAGCAGTTACAGGTAACTTATTTGCATTACTTCTAGGGTGGAGTCTGTTGATGAAATCCAAACGCTTTGACACTTCCAGACTATTGAAGTGGAATGTGATGTGGGAAAAAATCACTCGAAATTCTACCGCAACACTAGGCATGTTTTTCATCCTACTTATGCTAGGCATTTCGATTACGAGTCACTTCACATTCGACTATGCACTTGCCGTGGAGAATAATTACAGTACCATTTTACAATCTCCTAGTCTCGCTTACCCGTTTGGGACGGATAACTTTGGACGCGATGTGTTTTCAAGAATTGTGTTTGGTGCTCGGATCTCGCTGCTCGTCGGGTTCGCATCAACGCTGCTTCCCGGCATAATCGGCGGATTCCTTGGAGCAATTGCCGGATATTACAGCAATCGCATGGACAATTGGATTATGCGTTTGCTCGATATTCTGTATTCCATTCCTGGTATCTTACTGGCAATCGCTATTATCGCTGCATTTGGCGCTAATACTGTCAATTTGATTATTGCGCTAAGCGTTGGAGCCATTCCAACATATGCCCGAACAATGCGTGCGAATGTCCTCATGGTTTCAAACTATGATTTTGTCGATTCTGCAAAAGCGCTAGGTGCATCCGACTTTTCCATACTGTTTAAGCAGGTCGTACCAAATTCACTCGCTCCGATGATTGTAAAGTCCACCTTAACCATCGGCGGTGCAGTCATTGCAACAAGTAGCCTTAGTTACTTAGGCCTTGGCGTTGAGCCCCATATTCCAGAGTGGGGAAATATTTTGAAAGTCGGAAGTACGTATCTTGAAACAAATTCATATCTCGCTATTTTCCCCGGCCTTGCAATTGTATTGCTTGTCCTTTCATTCAACTTCTTGGGTGATGGATTACGAGATGCACTAGATCCTAAGCTTGATTAACAACTAAAAAATTGGAGGAATTTATCGATGAAAAAGAAACTATTAACACTGACCCTGCTGCTAGTGCTCGTGCTTGCAGGCTGTGTGAAAACAAAATCAGAGGTTGAAAGTGAAGGCAAAGAAGATGGCGGTAAAGGCAGTTCGAATGAGAAAGTACAAATTGAAGTCCTTGGAACGGCGGCGGGTGAAGAAGACTTAAATATTGTGCGAGATCAGCTCATCAAAAATGGTTTTGACGTCAAACTAAACATCCAGCCGGATTATGGATCTTTTTCGGCACAAAAAGACGCAGGAAACTTTGACATTGCCCTATCGAGCTGGACGACAGTTACCGGTAACCCCGACTATGCCGTCCGTGCGCTCTTCAAAACTGACGGAGCAAACAGTCTCGTCAAGGATGCTAAAGTGGATGAATTAATCGACCAGGCAAGTAGAGAAACCGCAGACGAATATACGAACACATACAAGGAACTTGAACAGCAACTTGTAACGGAAAAAGCATTCATCGCTCCACTCTATAATTCCTTTAAAGCGCAGGGGGTAAACAAAGAGGTATTGAATCCGGATACCGTTAGACTGGCAAAATCCCGTGCAGTGGCTTGGGAAACAATTGACTTCAAAGACGGGGCAAAACGTACTACTGAACCTCTTATTACACAACAAGCCATTGGTGACTTAACGTCGCTGGATCCGATCAAAGGAAATGATGG
This sequence comes from Sporosarcina oncorhynchi, assembly GCF_033304615.1. Lineage (GTDB taxonomy): Bacteria > Bacillota > Bacilli > Bacillales_A > Planococcaceae > Sporosarcina > Sporosarcina oncorhynchi. The sequence goes on from NZ_CP129118.1 coordinate 3,438,200, forward strand.
CTCAATAAATACACTTAACACCAATATGTACGTGAGACTCGTCAACCTAACAGATGAAGACGAAGTGGTTTCTGATGGTTCACTATCTCATAATTATGCAATGGCTGAAGGGAATTCAGACTATTACTTCCTTCTTCGCGATGACATTCACTTTGCATCTGTCTCGGATGGAAATGTCATCGATTCTGGTGAACGTGTTGGTGCAGAAGATGTTGTGTTCTCACTAGAACGTGCTAAAGACAAAGATTCCGTGCCGGATCACCGGACATACAGCTTACACGAACGTATTAAAAGCGCTGAAATTGTCACTGATCTAACAGAGCTAAAGAATACAAAAATTTCCGGCAGCGAAGAAACTGTTCTAGAAAAACTTGAACAGGGGCTCAAGACAAAACTATCCGGAATTGTAGAACATAAAACAGAAGCCGACAACGGCAAAGGCGATTATCAAGTCGTCAAAGTCACAACGACCGAACCGTTCCCACAAGTCTTAAATTACTTGGCACACCAATCCGCGGGAATTGTTTCAGAAAAACAAGTAAAGAATATAAACACATATGATGTTGCATCCTTTAACTTGGATACGGATATTCCATATGGAGATCAGCGGACAATAACTGAAGGTGCAAAATATAACAACCAGCTCTATGCAAGCGGACCTTATATTCTCGTGAAGAAAAATGATTATCAGGCAGAGTTCGTTAAAAACCCTGGATATCGCACAGGTAGTGAATTTGAACCTAAAATCTCAACTGTAATTGTACGCTTCATCGATGACACAGATAGTGCCCTCTCAGCATTACGTAACGGTGAGATTCATCTCTTTAACGGCGTTCCCGAAACGAAGTACGACCTCGTAGAAAAAGCAGATAACTTGCTGCTTCAAAAGAGCGACAGCAATGCCGTTGCTTACTTGCAATTCAATACTGCCGGCCGCAAGGTTTCACAGAGTGAAAACTTACGTAAAGCTGTATTATTCTCTATCAATCAAGACGAGTTCTTAAATTATTACCACGGTAATAAGAAAAAAGCCTACTCGACAGTCAGCCCGCTCGTTGATACAGGAAACGAACTTGTAGCTGATTCAAGTAAGGTAAAAGAATTCTTAGAAGCCTATCACAAGGAATAACAGACATTCACAAGCCAACCAACCTTTTTTGAAATGCACCCCGAAAGTAAGCGCTGCTCGCTTACTTTCGGGGTTTTTCATCATTAATCCCGATATCGTAATGCCAACCCTTTTAGGAAGTTTCGCGCATATCGATCACCGCACTCCTTATAATTCCGATGACCTTCTTTACGGAGCACTGCACTCAATTCACTTTTGGATAGTTCAACTCCGGCTTCATGTAAAATAGCGATCATATCCTCACTAGTGAGAGAAAGTGCGATTTTCAATTTCTTCAGGACGATATTATTGACGTTGCGGTTAGTAGAAGACATGAGAAACTGGGTTTGACGATTTCCCTGCTTGTCCTCCTGTACACCTCTTTTCAACGTGACAAAGCCATTTAAAAAGGACTCTAATGTCGTGTTATCAATCGTTCTCCCATATTCCGTGTCTTCCTCATCAGCATCTGTATTTTTCATTTTCGTCAACATTTCTTTTACTTCTTCCTTCGTTGTTTGAATGCCACCCAGCCCAAATATCTCGACCATTTCCACATCTTTTATGTCGAGTGCATATCTCAACCTGCTCAGAATGTCATTATTATTCATGAATATCACCTTAATCCTTTCGTGTTTTACGGTTGACCTTAGTATAAAGCTTTTTACGGTTGATTACGATTAACATCAGTTGTTTTGAGCTAGTACTTGTCATTCGTTCCAATTATTTTATTTTGTTAATTAACTCAATATATTGTGTATCTCCATATCCTACAGTCGGGAAAAGCTTGAATAGTTGTGTAAGCAATTGAGATTGTGGGAGCTGTTTATTCTTCAAAATATAAGCAGTGACAGGATTATTTTCCGTCTGCATACCTAAAAATATCTCGATCGCTTGATACATGAGCGGAAACAGTTCATGGATCGGCTTCGTATGATTGACTAATACTTCTTCATATACTGAACAATAGTCACCTAACGTAATCTCTGTTTGGTTAACTTTAAACTCGTCTTCCCTAAAGCTATTCAGAAATACTCGACCTTTGTAATCGGATTGTTCAAGGTACGCTAGAAGTGTCAACAAATTCATCTGACAAAACATATCTTCGCCGAACCATAAAACAATATAGGTATAGTCCTTCTCAAATAGATTCGATAAAGGTTTGATGACTTTATTGTTGTAGTTTTCCACCGTTACGCCGTGCCCCTTTGCACGCACTTCTATAAAATTATTATCGAAAATGGGCGTTGTTGTTGCATGTACACACATCGCTTCATTGAAGGGTGCATAATCAGATTCTCCCATAAGCTTCTTACTGTAAAATTCATCGTACATCATTTGTCCATTCAATATATTTAACACATCCTGGTCAAACAATTCACTTTTCTGGTTTTTTAGTTGGATAACCTCTGCTTCTCTATTCATCGTAACGCCACCCCTTCTTTCGTAAAACATCAACTTGGGAAACGATTGGACAGGCTTTTGATTGAGTTGAAATTCTCTCGGACTAATTCCAAACACTGTTTTAAACGCTCTGCTGTAGGCCTCTTGAGAGGAGTAACCATAGTCAAACGCTATGTCTATAATCTTCCGGTTTTTCACTAAATCTTCCGTAGATACATACAACCTTCTCAGAAGAATGTATCTTCTAATGCTTATCCCTGTTGCCTGATGAAATCTAAACGAACAATAATAAGGGGAATACCCCATATAATTTGCTAAATCCTCTAGCGAAAACACATCTTTTAAACGCCCCTCAATCCAATCAATCATTTGCTGTATATATTCATTCATCTGCCCCACCCCTGAAGTAAAGTATAGCTTGCATCGAATCTATTCTTATGACAATTGTTGTGTTTTAAAGATAAATCGTAGTTCTATGAAGGGCAATGCATAGAGTCCGCGGGAAAAAGAGGGTTTCCTCATTCGTATCTCGAAAATAATACGTATACCGAAAGATCGAGAGGAGAAGTTTGATGAAACCACCTATTGCAAAACACATTCCACATCCCCACGAACTGCATGGCGATGTGCGCGAAGATGATTATTATTGGATGAAAGATAAAGAAAACCCAGAGGTCATTCAATACTTGGAGGATGAAAACCGTTATTACAAAGAAATTATGGAACCGTTGAAAGACAGTACGGAGCAGATCTATCAAAGCATGATGGATCGAGTGCCTGATTCTGAAGTGGATGTCCCCATTCAACGTGGTCCGTATTTCTATTATTCCCTACTGGACAAAGCGAAACAATATCCGATTTTCGCGCGCAAGAAAGCGGAAAGCCGCGACCATTTGGATGAAGCATCAGAAGAAATTGTGCTCGATTTAAATGACCTCGCTACACAGAGTGACTATTTAAATGTGACTGTGCAACGTATGAGTTCCGATCATACTCGCCTTGCCTATTTAGAAAACCGAGACGGTACAGACCGCTATACGGTGTTTGTGAAAGATATGGCAACGGGCGAGCTATTACCAGACCGAATTGCAGATGTATTTTTATATGGTAGTTTGGAATGGAGCGATTGCGGAAATTATCTCTTTTATATTACAGTCGATGAAAACCAGCGTCCTTCTCAATTATGGCGACACCGTTTAGGTGAAGATACAAAAAGTGATGAAATGCTTTACGAAGAGACGGATGATACATTTTCTTTGTATATGGATAAATCACAGAGCGGTAAATTCATCTTCATTTATTCAGGGTCGAAAACGACAAGTGAAGTGCGTATGCTTGACGCCGCTTCTCCGCTATCATCATTGCAAGTGTTGGATGCGCGCCATGAAGGCATTCTGTACCAAGTCGAACATTGGGAAGATGACTTGCTCATCTTGACAAACGAAGGGGCAACGAACTTCCAGCTCCTACGTTGTCCACTCACGGATATTCACGCACGGGCAAATGTTATGCCTTACAACGAAGACCGTTATTTGCAGGCAGTATACCCGTTTCACGATAAGCTGCTTGTAGCAGGTCGGGAGAATGGATTGACGCAAGTGTGGGTGTTGCAAGACGATTCGTTAGAGCCAATTAGATGGGATGAGCCGTTATATAGCGTATCGGTTTTATCCAATCAGAGTTATGACACGACTGAAGCCTTAATCAGTTATGAATCTTTACTAACACCGGAAACAACATACGGACTGGACTTGCTTTCCGGACAGAAACAGCAGTTGCAAGTGGCACCCGTCAGCGGTGAATATGATCCTGCTCGCTTCCGCCAAGAGCATTTGTGGGCTACGGCAGAAGACGGTGTCAAGGTACCGATGACGATGGTCTATCGCGAAGGCGCGCTCGATAACGGACCCGCTCCGCTCATTTTACACGCCTATGGTTCATACGGATCCAATAGTGATCCATACTTCAATCCATATCGACTTCCGCTCCTTGAAAAAGGGATTGTGTTTGTCACAGCACAAGTACGCGGCGGTTCCGAAATGGGATGGAACTGGTATGAAGACGGAAAGATGGAGAACAAACGGAACACGTTCACCGACTTCATAGCTGCTGCAAAGCATCTTATCGATGAAAACTACACGACCAAGGATCAACTAGCTGCGCGCGGAGGCAGTGCAGGAGGATTACTTGTAGGGGCTGTTGCCAATATGGCAGGCGACCTGTTCCAAGTCATCGTTCCTGAAGTGCCATTCGTCGACGTTGTCACAACGATGCTCGATACAACCATCCCCCTAACTACTTTAGAATGGGATGAATGGGGAAATCCACAGAAAAAGGATGACTATTTCTACATGAAATCCTATAGTCCTTATGACAATGTCGAAGCGAAAGAGTATCCGAATCTATATATCACAACCGGACTCAACGATCCACGTGTCGGGTACTGGGAACCAGCGAAATGGGTTGCGCGTCTGCGCGAGCTTAAAACGGATGACAACACCCTCGTTATGAAAACGAATATGGGTGCAGGCCATTTTGGAGAATCCGGCCGTTTTAATCATTTGAAGGAAGCTGCTGCCTGTTACGCGTTCATGCTGGACAAGATTGGCGCGAATCAGAAGTGAGAATGCCAAATCCCCCGTGCTGACTGCATGGGGGATTTGTATGTACGCAGGTTCTTTGGGTTTTATTCGACAATCAAAAACTGGTTGCCCTCCGTCACATAACGATGCGAGCCAAACTCCCTGGAAAGGACTACTGTTTTCACCGCATGCTTCTTATGCGCAAACACTAAAAGGAACCGATCATCAAGCATATCAATTCCACCGTTATCGCCTTTAAACCGGATTCCCATGGTCGCATCCATTTCCTCTTTGGAAGTATACGGACCGAACACGGCAACCTGATCCCATTCAAATGAGGTCAATTCCGCCAGATCCACTCTTTCCTCCCCCTGTTTCAGCAAATCACCGATCTTTTCAGCCAGAATTAGATCCTGACTAGCCCGGTGGGAAAAGAACTCTATCGCCACAAACAGCAACCCGATCACCAGCAGGATGTAAATGATCTTTTTCATTAAATGGATTCTCCATTCTCTTTTTCCGTTTGGGAATATGACGATGAATCCGTGATTGGGTTGCATTGGTATGGCTTAGAGATTCGCGGGATCGGGTGGTTGGCTGTTGATGGAGAGCATTTAATGGAATTTAAGGAGGAACGTGTAATGTAGATGTCTCAGTTTTCATTCCTCGTATCGGATCGTCCCCTCAAAAAAGTGGATCACAGCGGTATTGCTGAATTAACCGTACGGAGGATAAATCACAGAGCGATAAATTCATCTTCATTTATTTATTGGCGTACAAAAAAAACACGAGATTATCTACGTTCGATGTCCCGTGTTTTTTCTATATCTATTTTCTTCTTGGTATAGAGCTTAAAATGGATTAGTAGCGATGAAGCTTGCTGTTTTCACATATACACGCGGGCTTAATTTTAATTGATTTACGACAAATTCAGCAATGTCTTCCGCTTGTATTAATTTGGACTCATCGTTTTCTTTAATTAAGTTTAAATCAAGTGCTAAATCAGTTGCTACAGTACTAGGTGTCAAAGTTGAAACACGAATATTATTGCGTCGCACTTCTTGTGCCAGTGATTCTGTAAAACCAATTACAGCAAATTTTGATGCACTGTATGCACTGGAAGTAGCTGCTCCATTTAAACCATTTGTAGATGATATCGTAATGATGTCGCCTGTATTTTTTTCAATTAACTGCGGTAATACAGCACGCGTAACATAATACGTACCCATTAAGTTCACATCGAGTATGTTCTTCCATTCCTCAGGGTCCATTTCCATGACCGTACCGAATGTTGCAATACCTGCATTATTTATTAAAATATCAGCCGGGCCTAAATCTTTTGTTAATGATGCTATCGCTGCATCTACTTGCTCTTTTGACGAGACATCAGCCGTTGCGTAAGCTACTTTCACTCCGTAACTTTCAATGTCTGCAGCCACTTCTTTTAAAGCAGACTTTGTTCTCGCAAGTAATCCAATATGGACACCTTCTTTTGCTAAGTGAAGTGCTATTGCTTTCCCAATACCTCTTGCTGCGCCAGTAACAAATGCTGTTTTTCCATTTAATGATTGTGCCATTTTTATGGACTCCTTTCATATCTACTATGTCTGTCCTGTCATTATACCCGTTGAGTTGTTCCCTAGCATGAATGAGAACTTATGATGCAGTAAGAATCACTATTGACATCAGTTAGTTAACATCGATAATTTAAACAGTATGTTTTTCCCAAAATATAAACTAATGCATTTTGATATTCATGTAACAGTAAATTTAAAGTGGCCTTGTTAATTTAACCTGCTAGTTAGCCTTTTTCGCTGGTATGTAGATAAGACTACCCCGCCTACTATAAAGAGTGACCCTAACATTTCTGCTCCCGTTATAGGTTTGTATAGTAATATTAAGCCCATTATCATAGCAACAAACGGTTCCAAATTAGATAAGATTGAAGCTTTTGAAGCATCAACATATCTAATGTTGCTATTCCAAATCAACGTCGCTATTCCGTGCACAACAACAGCCGTTACGATCAATAAAGACCAATCCGACACTTTAGAACTTATTATGATGGGCGTATCAAGTATAAAAACAAAAGGAATTGACACAATCAAGCCGACAATGTTTGAATATAAAGTTATGGAAAGCGGATCAATTCGATTGGAAAGAATCCTCGTCATAATAATCATAATAGCGAATGTCACCATCGTAATCACGATCCAATATAAACCTTTATCGATATGCAAAGAAGACAAATCCCCTTTTGCAACAACAAAATAAATCCCTATGATCGCAACAATAGATCCCACCAACATTCGAATGGTCAATTTTTCTTTTAAGAAAATGCTAGCCAAAACACCAGTTAAAATAGGCGTAGTTGCCAAAATTAATGCAGACGTCGTTGGATCAGCTGTTTGTAAACCTTCAAAAAAAGACCACTGATTTATAAAAACACCGATAACCCCTAGAAAGAAAACCGCTAGTACATCGGATTTATTAAGTCGTTTAAAATGTCCTCTGTAGAAGGATAATCCAATTAAAAAAAGTACTATAAATAGAAGTCTAAGCGTGGTGATCAGTGCTGGAGAGAAATCTTGGACTAATATCTTCCCAAAAACAAAATTGCTTCCCCACACGATTACACAAAAAGTTAGCCAAGCGTATGCTTTCAACCTATTCATCATCCTTCCACCAACCAAATGCCAACTGTCCTATTCTATACGTATGAAAGCTTTCCGTATAGATTTTTGTTTGAATTGATGAATGTAGGTTGGCCTATCTGTAAAGGATTAAAACGTAGGAAGAGGATTGAAGTGCTCTTGGAAAGCGAAATAGACAGTATTTTAAATTTGGATACCTCTTTGTATGCCAATCATTAAAAAAAGCCGTAACCTACAAGAATAGTCCTTGTTGGTTACGGCTTTTTATTTGAATAATGATATTTTATTTATTCTGAAGAGCTAATAGATGCTCCCTCTTCAGACTTGAGAAGACCTACGTTATTTATGATATGGTTCATTCCGCATTATTCGAAAAGCCCGATACACTTGCTCTACTAATACTAACTTCATAAGCTGATGCGGGAACGTCATCTTTGAAAATGACAGCAGCTCATCTGCTCTTTTTGTGACATCATCATGTAAACCTAGTGATCCACCAATGACGAAAACGATTTTGCTTTTTCCGTACGTCATCAACGATTCGATGTTCGCTGACAGTGCCTCGGATGTCTTTTGTTTTCCTTCGATTGCTAACGCTATAACATGAGCATCTGCTCCGATTTTTGCGAGTATGCGGTCTGCCTCTTTTTTCTTCACGATTTCCATATCGGCTTCACTTAATGACTCCGGCGCTTTTTCGTCTGCCACTTCGACAATATCGATTTTTGCGTAAGCTCCAAGTCTTTTCGTGTACTCTTCGATTCCCATTTTCAAATATTTTTCTTTTAGTTTGCCAACTGACACAATTGTAATATTCACAGGTTGTCCACCTCTTTTAAAAAGTTATAAACAGAACTTATACACATATCTACAGTACTTATCTACATATTGTGTCCGACTATCCGTTCGCCACAACATAACTTGCGGGCGTGTCACAGTACTCGCATGTTGTGGATAACTTATCGTCGATGTCGATTTTTTCGAGGATTGGAAAAGTTTCTTCTGTTGTGATGAATTCTTCTATCACTTGATCTATATGACTTTGACAGCTATATCTTTTCATAATATCCACTTCTTTCTATCCTTATTTTTTACACAATGTTATTCACATTTTTTCATTCTTATCCACATGTCGATAAAGTGAACTTAAAAGCGGGCAGTATAGCCGTTGTTCTGCTATACCACCCGCTGTGGATAAACGTTCTGTTACATCCTAATGAAAATTGTAACATTGTATTCAGTTTTATGCTCCCTTTATTGGGATTTAATCAGAATGTGTTGCCATCCCTTAATTCCATTTCTACTTCTACAAGCTCACCCGCACGATACACTTTCATCTTCATCGTATCGCCTACTTCTTTTTCATTGTAAAGATGCTTTCGTAAACCGACCATATCATCGATTTTCTTACCGTCCATCTCTACAATGAGATCATATTGTTGAACACCAGCCGCTTCTGCAGGTGTATTGCGCATTACTTGCGTAACAATGACGCCATCTTTGACATCATTAGGTAACTTCAATACTTCTTGGCGTTGCGATGAAGGAACGTCTCTCAAGTTCAATAAGCTGACGCCCATCGTCGGACGATTGACTGTACCTGTCTTTTCAAGGTCTTTGATGATTGGAATTGCAATATTAATAGGAATTGCTAGCCCGATTCCTTCGACTGTTTCCTGTGTAATTTTCATGGAGTTGATACCGACAAGCTGTCCGGCCAAGTTGATGAGTGCGCCGCCTGAGTTACCGGGGTTGATGGCTGCGTCTGTCTGAAGGACATCCGCTTGCCAGTCGACTGTGCCGTTATTATCAAAATCAATTGGAATTGACCGATCCTTTCCGGATACAATCCCCATCGTGACGGATCCCGCGAACCCTAGACCAAGCGGATTACCAATAGCAATAACAGGCTCACCGCGTTTTAAGGCGTCTGAATCGCCGAAGTTGATGACTGTATTCACATTGGCCGCATCGATTTCCACGACAGCCAAGTCTGTCCACATATCACTGCCAATCAGTTTTCCTTCCACTTTTGTGCCGTCATCGAAAGTGATTTCAAGTCCTTGTGAATTCTCGACAACGTGATGATTCGTAACGATGTAAGCTTTATCGCCTACTTTTTTATAAATTACACCCGATCCACTGCCTGATTCTCTCGTTGTTTCGGTGGCAGACCAGAAATCGCGGACCGTCTGCAGATTAGTAATACCGACGACGGTGTCGGCCACTTCCCCGACGACATCTGTCACGTCCGTGTTGATGTCGACGGAAAGTTGTTCACTCGTTAGATTGTTGTCATTTGATTGCCCATTTTGAGTGCCTAACGATCCTTCTTCCTTACCTACTGAAGAATTCATCAGAAACCAAACAATCAGTCCACCTAGAACCGCTCCGAATAAAGCAGGCAAAAAGCCGCCGCGTCGCTTTACTTTTGGCGGAGTTGAAGTTGGTGGTTCATAGCGAGGTGGCTCTTCACGTTTTTGTGGATCAATGATTTCAGGATGTTCGTCCTCATGAGGAGGCCGTTGATTATAATCGTCCATTCACCTCTTCCTTTCTATGTACAGATATAGTTACTGTACCCCAATCCGACTGGTAAGAACCAGATTTATGATAGCAACCTGCTTGCTGAAAGATTGTTTTCTTCATTCAGCAGGTTGATACCGATGTGCGGTAGATTTTATGAGCGCTCGACTGGGATTTACGGGCGCGGATTTTGCTTTTATGGGCGCATGACCGGGATTTACGAGCGCGGATTAGACTTTTACGGGCGCATAACCGGGATTTACGAGCGCGGATTAGATTTTTATGGGCGCATAACCGGGATTTACGAGCGCGGATTAGACTTTTATGGGCGCATAACCGAGATTTACGAGCGCGGATTAGACTTTTATGGGCGCATGACCAGGATTTACGAGCGCGGGTTTTGCGTTTATGGGCGCATGACCGGGATTTACGAGCGCGGATTAGACTTTTATGGGCGCATAACCGGGATTTACGAGCGCGGATTAGATTTTTATGGGCGCATAACCGGGATTTACGAGCGCGGATTAGACTTTTATGGGCGCATGACGGTACTATTCAGGCGTGTGGAATTGCTGAAAATACCAGTGCACTTATATTATCAACGGATTGAGTCATTCCGGCTCTATGTTGAGCGAATAAGGCTACAGGTTGAGCGGTTCAAGCCTCAGGTTGAGCGGATACGGCACAAGGTTGAGCAAATCCACCTCGCTATCCCGCAATCAAAGAAATCATTTTCTCCTCTCCCGACGAATCCAAAAAACCTCACCCGAAGGCGAGGTTTTGTTCATTCAAACAGGTACAAGCTCTGTTGGCTTTTCGGCATCGGTGTCAAACAGATGAACAAATTCGCCGGCTCGGATACCGCAGGATTCCAATGTTTGCGAAACGCTCATCCTAGCAAGGTCTTTCATATTGTTGTCTTTGCTTAAGTGAGATAGGTAAATACTTGTCTCTTTTTCAGCGACGACTTCACTCATGGCGATTGCTGCGTCCTCGTTGGACACGTGACCAACGTCACTTAGAATACGTCGCTTCACTGACCATGGATAGCGGCCCATTTGCAACATGCTTACGTCATGATTGCTTTCGAACACATACGCATCGGAAGCTTGGATATGGCCTTTCATCCGGTCGCTGACATAGCCTGTATCCGTGATGACGGACAACTTGCGATCGTTCTCGTAAAATACATAGAACATCGGATCGACGGAGTCATGGGACACGGCAAAAGATTGGATATCGATCGAACCAAATGACATGGACGTTTCCATATCAAAATGAAAACGTTGTTCCAGAGGAATCTCTCCGACAAGGCCATCCATTGCGATCCATGTTTTTTCATTCGCATAGATTGGAACTTTATGACGTCTAGCAAGTACACCAATTCCTTTAATATGATCACTATGCTCGTGGGTGACAAAAATACCGTCTACATTTGCCATTGACCGTCCAATACTAGCGAGTTGTTGCTCCATTCTTTTTGCACTCAGTCCTGCATCGACTAAAAATGCATGATTTTCATTTTCTACATATATAGAATTGCCCGTACTGCCGCTTGCGAGCACACTAAAACGCATGTTAAAAACTCCTTATTCATCGACTTCATCATCGTCGAGCTCTTCATCGGGATTGTCTTCTTCCATCTTCTCGAATTGGAAGTCTATTACCTTACCTTCTATCGCATTGATGAAATGTTCCTCGATGCTACCATCTTTCAATTCTACACGAATATTCCATGTGGGAGCAAATACTTGAGTTTCAGTCGTCAGTTGAACGCGTGTGGAGTAGCCTGGAATCACACGTAAAATCTTGGAATCTTGTTTTACATATCCTCGTGTGACAAGTGAACTTACGGCTTCGTCTTGTGTCATCAAATCTTTTTTCTTGTTAAAACTAGTGAAATCTTTTAACATACGCTGTTCATATTTAGTCACTTCATGCTCTTCATTCCAATGAATAATCAACATCGCGTTCGTGCTGTAGAAAATCGGTTCACCGTCTACCTGTTGGAAGAACATTGCAGATTGGTTTTTCTTATCGACTTCCCACAGTTCATATTCCGTACCGTTCCATACATACTTCGTCAGGAAATCTATAAAATGATAATCTCCTTTGCTGTTTTGAATCGATATCGGTTTATTCATTGTGGATTCGATCTGTGTATTATCAACAATGATAATGGACTGGCTTACTAACGATTCCAGTTCTTCCTTCGAAAACATTTTAATATTTGCGGAGATATAAGAAAAATCATTTTTGACTGCTTGCGGTAAGTTATAGGTGATGTTTTCTTGTTTCATCAATTCCTCGATAGATGTCTTCCCGATAGTTTGTACGTTTTGCGTTTCTGTATGTTGCTTCAAATAGAGCGAGTAAAGGAAAATATTCAAGATGGAAAAGACAACAATAAAAATCGTTTTCGTTTTATTCCAATCCATATTGCTCACCTCCATCTTGCTCAGGTGTATACTGTTTCCAATTTTTATTACCTTTGACTAGGTAGAACCAGGAAGGCTCCATTACATAAACCCGCTGTTCAGGGTCATGCCTCATCATATAACCAACAGAAATCTCTTCAACTGTTCCAAAATCCAACTGATCAGAATTCATCAAAGCATTCGCAACTGACACGCCGGATGGAAGCTCTACCTCTTCACTCAATGGATCGTCAAGCATGTAATACGGACGGATATACCGGAATACGCGGTCATCTCCATAAAATTGTGCAATTTCCGTCGTTTCCTTTGCGTTGCTGTGAACAGGATAGCCTTCCGTAAACAATTGAAACTTCACGTATCTATATGAAGGATTGATATGAGAAAATCGGTACGTATTCGTCCATCCACCGTGCTCGTTGATGGAGTCAATCACATCAATTAACAACTCTGATGGCTTAATCGACTCACTTGTTTCTGCTGCGGGATGAACAAAATTAAGCATCTTCAAATCAGTATCGACAATCATGGAAGCATGATCGTCACCGAATTCCTCATGCGTTGCATCGACCTGGCTTCGTCTGACAGCATTTGGATCATTGAACAACGCATCACGGAAACGGGTCGGACTAAGTTCTTCTTGGAAATAGGTCAACTTTTGTATAGTTAGCGATTCATTAGATACTGCCAAATAAGTTCCATCTGGTTGGAGGACTTCTGCGTAATTCTTATACGCTTCACTGCCAACAACGAGACTGCGATATGATTTCATTGTGTCTATTGGAGTCACTCTACCATAATAATGAATGCCCGAAGCACGGTTTAGAAAGTGGACTTCAAACGAGATATCCTTCGGGTTCCACTTCACAACTAATCGGTCAAAACTAAACTGCGGAATATTGACCTCTTCTATTTCTAAAATTTCATCATAAACCGAAAGTGGAACATCTCCTTGAAAGTAGAGTGTAAACTGATTCTGTTGTCGGAAAAATTCATTCATTTGCTTTTTGTTCATTTCCACTGGATTGCGGAGTAGTTGAGTGATCTTCCATGTCGCCATTTCATTGACAATCTGATCGATGTCTAACTGCTCTGTCGTACCTCTCATAAACTCATCGTTCTTAATCATAAACTTATACGGTTTAATAATTTCCTTGACGTTTTTACGTTGACCAATCGAAATGTCCACTGTTGGCGACTGCTCGATTGGATCAAGCCTTGGTGTGTACGTCCAGATGGACAAGGTGAATGTGATGCTCAACAGGACGAGCAGCAACAGGACGATTGACTTGATCGGTTCAATATATTTCAATCCCATTCACCGTCCTCTTGTTGTTCAAATGGCAATGTGAAGAAGACGGTCGTTCCTTTTCCTTCTTCACTTTCAGCCCAAATCTCCCCGCCGTGCGCAATAATCATTTCGCGGGCGATAGCTAGTCCAAGTCCTGTGCCACCCATTGCTCTGGATCTGGCACGGTCAGCGCGGTAAAATCGATCAAATATCCGATTGACATTCGCTTTTGGTATTCCAAGTCCGTCATCTGAAATCATCACTTTGATGAACGTGCCGGATGTTGTCACACCAAATCGGACATCTCCCCCGTCAGGAGAATACTTCAATGCATTCGAAATAATATTATCCATAACCTGTGTCATTTTGTCTGTATCTATTTCCACGAATAGATCCGTAGAAGGCAACAACCTTTTAAAATGTACTTTTTGTGACTTCGAAAACTCGAACCGTTCAATAATCGAATTGAAGAAATGATTAAATTCTACCCATTCTGTATCCAATTCGTACTCTTTACTATCCATCCGTGACAATTTTAGCAGGTCATTGACGAGCCGAATCATCCGCTCTGTTTCCGTCTGGGTAACCCGTAGGAAATTGGGCGCAATCTCTTCGTTTTTCCAAGCACCATCCGTCAATGCATCTAAATAACTGCGCATGGTTGTGAGCGGTGTCCGCAATTCATGGGAAACGTTCGAAACGAACTCGCGCCTCTCCATATCAATTTTCTCCTGCTCGGTATTGTCATGCAATACGACAATTAGTCCATTGACGAAACCGGTCTCTCTCTGTGTCACGGAGAATGTCGCCCGTAAAATATATGGCTCTTCCTGTGTACTGAAGTCGAGCGCAATTGAATCCCTTACTTGGATCAGATCTTCGAATGAATACTCTTGTTCAAGCCCTAAAATGCTAGAAATCGGCCGATTTAAAACAAGATCGCGTGTCATGCGCAGCATCATAAGGGCAGAATCGTTGATCAAGCTGACACGGCCTTTCCTGTCTGTGGAAATGACACCGTCCGTCATATTCTCCAGAACAGAAGCTAATTTTCTCTGTTCACTTTCCGTTGTCGATTGCGATTCCTGCAACTGATTCGTTAAATGATTGAATGCTATCGCCAGCTGGCCCATTTCATCGTCACCATATACATGAACTTTCCGAGAGAAGTTCCCCTGTGCCATCGCTTGAGCTTGTCTTCGCATATCCGATATCGGTCTCGTAAATGTCTGAGCAATGAAAATACCAATCACAATCGTAATGGATAATGAAACTGCCACACCTTTTGCAAGAATTTGATTAATCTCATCGATTTGCTTAAACACTTTATCAATGTTTGCTGTTACATAGAGTGTGCCAATGATTTCGGAATTATTTTCAATTGGCATCACCAATACCATGACTCGTTTTCTAAGGGTTGGATCAAAATGAATTGTTTCTGAAGGAGATTCAGATGAAATCGCCCTTCGAACACTATCTTCCATAGAACGCTGTCCGACCAAGGACTGGTTGTCCAAAGCAGAAGTTGCAAGGATACGGTATTTGGAGTTAATGACACGAATTTCATTAATATCTCCTGAGTTAAAGCCCGAAAGGACGGTCCGTAAACTCCTTTCGAGTTCCGGATCGTCCGTACGATCTTTCATCATTTCTTCACGCACACTGAATTCGACCAAATTCATCCGGTCAATTACTGATGTCCTGAAGTTTGTCTTTAACGTCTCTTCTAATTCCCTCGCGAAATAAAGCCCGATGATTTGCATCGCGACAAGGATGAGCATAATAAAAATCAACACGAATTTTACGTGGATAGATCGAAAGAAGCCCACTTTCTGCATTTCGTTTACTCCTGTTCTGGATCACGCAAATAATAACCGACACCACGTCTAGTCACAATCCAAGTTGGATGACTCGGGACATCTTCGATTTTTTCGCGTAAACGGCGAATCGTCACGTCGACTGTCCGCACATCTCCAAAGTAATCATATCCCCACACCGTTTGAAGCAAATGTTCTCGCGTCATTACTTGCCCGATATGCTTCGACAAGTAGTGGAGCAATTCGAACTCACGATGTGTCAGCTCAATTGACTCCCCACGCTTTTGAACAAGATACGCATCTGGTTGAATGACCAGGCTGCCGACTGTTATTTCATTCGAAGTCTCTTCTTGTTCTTCCGACAATGTTTTCGAATGTCTGCGTAAATTAGCCTTCACCCGGGCAATCAGTTCCCGCGTACCGAACGGTTTTGTTACATAATCGTCAGCACCAAGCTCAAGCCCAAGAACTTTATCAATCTCCGAATCCTTGGCTGTCAGCATGATAATCGGGAAATCATATTTTTTCCGTACTTCTCGGCACACTTCCATGCCATCTCTTTTCGGCAGCATAATATCGAGTAGCATGATATCCGGCTGAACTTCCTCAACTTTCTCAAGCGCTTCCTCGCCATCATACGCACAATGGACGATGAAACCTTCCTTCTTCAAGTTAAACTCTAATATATCAGCAATTGGTTTTTCATCATCTACGACAAGAATCGTTTTATTTTGCATAATTCATTCCCTTTCCCGCCCACTGGCGACCCTATCTTTGTTCTCTAACTTTATCATTAATACGTTCAGAACGCACTTACCTAGCTATACTTTAGCTAACTCTATTCTATTTCAATCAAAATAATCCTTCTACTTATTTCGTCAATATATTTCCTGGGGAATATAAGAAAGCGAAGGAGGGCGCTAAGCGGCGACAGGCGCTGGAGACTTGGAGGAAAAGGCGCTCTTTGCCTTTACCTACAAGTTGAAGCGACCCGAGACGCTGCCATCCGTAGCTGGACTATAACAAAGCGAAGGAGGGCGTCAAGCGGCGACAGGCGCTGGAGACTTATAGGAAAAGGCGCTCTTTGCCTTTACCTACAAGTTGAAGCGACCCGAGACGCTGCCATCCGTAGCTGGACTATAAAAAAGCGAAGGAGGGCGCTAACGGCGACAGGCGCTGGAGACTTATAGGAAAAGGCGCTCTTTGCCTTTTACCTATAAGTTGAAGCGACCCGAGACGCTGCCATCCGTAGCTAGACTATAACAAAGCGAAGGAGGGCGCTAAGCGGCGACAGGCGCTGGAGACTTATAGGAAAAGGCGCTCTTTGCTCTTTGCCTTTTACCTATAAGTTGAAGCGACCCGAGACGCTGCCATCCGCAGCTGGACTATAATAGCTATGAAGGTATAAAAAAAAAGAGACAGTAACAGATACCTGTTCCGTCTCCATTCCTTATAAACTATCGTAACACACTTAACGGATTGATATTCGATCCGTTCTTGTACACTTCAAAGTGAAGATGGATGCCTGTTGAACGTCCTGTAGACCCCATAACGCCTATCTTGGTTCCTTGTGGTACCGTTTGTCCTACTTTCACATCAATCGATGACAGATGCGCATAAAGCGTCTCATAGCCGTTGTTATGCGTAACAACGATACGGTTACCGTATGTGCTATGCCAGCCGACATTTGTCACGACACCATTGTCAGCGACAAAAATAGAGCGGGTTGAAGGGCGTGCGATATCAATTCCCTGATGCACGCGGCCCCATCTTTTACCCATTTGACTTGATACGTAGCCACCATCTGCCGGCCATACAAAGTTTCCTGTACCACGTGAAGGCACTACTTTCGTACCGACAATCGTTACTTCATGGACAGGTTCTTCAAGGACATGCTCTTCTGCCACAGACTTGCCAATCACTTCACCGTTTTTCTTACGGACGCTATAGGTAACCGACTTCTTGCCGTCTTTACCAACGGACTTTACTTTCTCTTCACCTTTATATTGCGTTTCGTCCTTCTCGGTCATCTTCTTGAATTGTATGGGTTGGATTTCTTTTGACTCATAAATCGCTTCTACTTCAATAAAAGGTGCAAGAATCGTCACATTCAATTCCTGCCCGATTTGAAGGATTGTACTGTGTGTCACACCAGGATTCAGTTCCATTAACTGATCGGAAGACATGTCGTGCGCACTCGCAATCGTGCCAAGTACGTCTCCTGCCTGTACCGCATACTTCTTTTCTTCCAAGGTGCCTTTATTCAACAACGTCATTGCTTCATCCACCGTTCGGACGAGGTTTGGAGGCGTTTCTCCTTCAACTGATTGAATCGGTTGACTGAGACGTACTTCAGTCAGACGTGTTTCAGACTCTTTCAAGGCGGGTATAGGCTCAGTAGATTGTTGGCGGTTTTCGAATTCTGCCAGTTCCTGCTCAGTAACTGACTGTAATTTTAGTTTTCGGATCACTTGTTCATAATCATTCAGATCTTTTACGTAGAGTGGTGTCTCGTCTCCGATCTGAATACCGACTGCTTCAGCTTCCACCGTTAACATATCTTGTAGTTTTCCTAAAACTAACGCATCATCTGCTCCAACGGAAAAGACCTTTTCCGGTACGACAGATAAGTCAGTTCCAATAATCAAAGGCAGTTCTGCAAATTCGGAAGCCGCTTTCTCCAACCGTTCCTCTTTCAATTGCTCCAATTTCTTATCATCAGATAACGCGCCTACATATTTTCCTTCTGAATAAACATGATACACGGTATGCAAGGATGACTTATCCTCAGGTTCATTTGCGAAACCTGAACTGATACTTAAACCTGCAAATAATATTGTTACCATTCCAAGCTTTTGAATCTTCTTATATAATGAACTACTATTTTTATGTTCTATCGAGTTCTCTTTCTTGAAAAACAATGTTAAGACTCCTTCCGACCTAGCAACCTATATGAGTCGCTTATCATACTGAAAGATTTTCACGCCTCTTCAATCTACCATATTTGCTCGGTGTCTTGTCACTTTACATGTCTTTGTAATGAATTTGTAGTATTACTACCATATATACTTAATATTTTACATATAATGGATAGACTTTACATACAAAAGCCTCGATGAGTATTAGCTCATCGAGGCTTTTCAGATATATTCATTCATAGGAGGGCATTTCATGCTGACTCCAATCAATATTTAAGAACTTGTTATATTCTTTTGCGAAAGCGAGCGTCACTGTTCCAGTCGGACCGTTACGCTGCTTAGCGATGATAATTTCAATCATATTCTGATTCTCTGTTTCTTTATCATAATAATCTTCACGGTAGAGGAATGAGACGATATCGGCATCCTGCTCAATACTCCCTGATTCACGCAAGTCGGACATCATCGGCCGTTTATCTTGTCGCTGTTCAACACCACGAGAGAGCTGGGACAGAGCTATGACAGGAATTTTCAATTCACGCGCTAATGCTTTTAATGAGCGTGAAATGTCGGATACTTCCTGCTGTCGGTTTTCACCTGAACGGCCGCTGCCCGCGATGAGTTGCAAGTAATCGATCATAATCATTCCAAGACCGTGCTCTTGTTGCAAACGTCTGCATTTCGAGCGTATCTCATTGACGCGGATACCAGGCGAGTCATCGATGAAAATCCCGGCGTTGGACAAGCTGCCCATTGCCATTGTCAGTTTCCGCCAGTCTTCGGATTCCAAGTTACCGGTCCTCAGTACTTGCGCATCGATATTTCCTTCCGCACAAAGCATACGCATGACGAGCTGCTCGGCTCCCATTTCAAGACTAAAAATCGCGACGTTTTCATCCGTTTTAGTAGCTACGTTTTGCGCCACGTTCAACGCAAATGCGGTTTTACCAACAGACGGACGAGCTGCTACGATGATCAAATCGTTACGTTGGAAACCAGCCGTAATCTTATCAAGGTCTCGGAATCCCGTTGGAATACCGGTTACTTCCCCTTTTCGTGTATGAAGAATTTCGATATTATCATACGTTTCAACAAGGACGTCTTTAATATGTTTAAAGTCTCCTGCGTTTTTACGACTGGATACTTCCATGATGCGCTTCTCGGCTTCAGATAAAACTGCATCCACTTCATCTTCTTTAGTGAATCCTTCTTCGACAATGTTTGTCGCTACGCGAATTAGTCTGCGCAGAAGGGACTTCTCTTCTACAATTTTGGCATAGTATTCAATGTTCGCAGCGGTCGGTACCGCATTTGCAATTTCCATCAGATAAGAAATGCCACCGACGTCTTCAAGCTCTTTCTTCGCAGAAAGCTCCTCTGTGACAGTTACGACGTCAATTGCTTGACCGCGGTCACTGAGGACAAGCATCGTGTTAAAGATTTTTTCATGAGCGGTACGGTAGAAATCGTCCGCCAGCAGGATCTCCGATGCTGTAATCAGTGCTTCTGGCTGTAGAAAGATGGCTCCGATGACTGATTGCTCGGCATCGTTATTATGCGGGGGGACACGATCAAACACTTGGTCCATCAGTATCGCTCCCTATCATTCTTCAGTTACATGTACTTTAAGCGTAGCTGTAACGTCCTGATGCAATCTTATTGGCACATTCGTAAACCCGAGCGCACGGATCGCGTCTGGCAGTTCCATTTTCCGGCGATCGACTTTAATTTTATGATGCTTGTTCAATGCATCAGCAATCTGTTTACTTGTGATGGATCCGAATAAACGGCCACCTTCGCCAGATTTTGCTTTCATTTCAACAGTTTTTGTTTCAATGAGTGTTTTCAGTTCCTTCGCTTCTGCCAACTCCTCAGCGGCATCTTTCTCCACGCGTTTCTGTTGACCTGCAAGTTGACTCAAGTTCCCGGGAGTCGCTTCAATCGCCATTTTGTTTTTCAACAAGAAGTTTTGTGCGTACCCGACAGATACTTCTTTCACTTCACCTTTTTTACCTTTTCCTTTTACATCTTTCAAGAAAATAACTTTCATCTTCAATTTCCCCTTTCCAATATATCTGTTATTGCTTTATCCAATAAAGCCTTTGCGTCTTCCACTGTTTCCACTTCTAACTGACAAGCAGCATTTGTCAAATGTCCACCGCCGCCAAGCTCTTCCATAATGAGTTGAACATTTAATTCGCCTAGTGACCTGGCACTAATTCCGATTTTACCATCTGCACGCAGTGCAATGACAAACGATGCGATGACGTCTTTCATAGTCAACAGGATGTCTGCGGTTTGTGCGATGAGCACGGAGCTGTAAACGACACCGTCCTCGCCTTTTGCTATGGCAATTCCGGTCGAAGACAGTTCCACAGTCTCAATCATTTTAGAGCGTTCAATATACGTCTCGATGTCCTCTTTCAATAAACGTTGTACGAGGACCGTATCTGCGCCAAGTGTCCGTAAGTAGGAGGCCGCTTCAAAAGTCCTTGAACCTGTCCGTAACGTGAAGCTTTTCGTATCAACGACAATCCCCGCAAGCAAAGCTGTTGCTTCAAGCATCGTCAGTTTTTCAAGCTTCGGCTGGTATTCCAGTAATTCTGTCACAAGTTCAGCGGTTGAAGATGCATAAGGCTCCATATAGACGAGCATCGTATTGTTAATAAACTCCTCACCACGTCTATGGTGGTCCAGGACAACAACCTTTTCCGCTTTGGCGATGAGCCGTTCATCGATAACCATGCTTGGCTTGTGTGTATCAACGATAACAAGCAGTGTTTTTTCCGTCACGGAAGCTAATGCCGTTTCCGGATCAATGAACTGGTTATACAACTCATCATCCTTTTTAATCTCATCCATCAGACGAGTGACACTGCCATCCAGCTCATCAAAATTAAGAACAACCTGACCTTCGATATTGTTCATTCGGGCCATTTTCCGGACGCCAATCGAAGCACCGATTGCATCCATATCCGGCATCTTATGCCCCATTATCAGTACCCTGTCGCTCCCTTGGATAAGATCGCGCAAAGCATGGGATATGACACGGGCACGTACCCTCGTCCGTTTTTCAACAGGGTTCGTCTTGCCGCCGAAGAACTTCAGCTTTCCGTCGGTATGTTTGATCGCAACCTGATCACCGCCCCTGCCTAGAACGAGGTCTAGACTTGATTGAGCAAGTTCACCAAGTTCTGTCAGCGTGGCAGATCCGGTTCCGACACCAATACTCAATGTCATGCCGGAATGGTCCTTTGCTGTCTTCTCTCTTATATCATCGAGGATTGTGAATTTAGCTGTTTCTAGTTCCGCCAAAATTGCTTCATTGAAGACAGCGATAAAGCGGTCGGAAGCAATTCTTTTCACGAATATGCCATTATCACTTGCCCAACTGTTCACAAGCGAGGTGACTAATGAATTGAGTTGGCTACGAGTCTGGTCATCCATCGTCTGTGCAAGTTCATCATAATTGTCGATGAGCATGATGCCAAGCACGGTGCGATCTTCGTAGTACAACGATTCCATTTCCACTTTCTCCGTGACATCAAACAGATAGATAAGCTTTTCTTCTATACGGTAGACAACTTTATATGTCAAGTCGCCTACCTTTACATGTATGTTTTTCGATTCCTCATTCTTAAGGATGGTCTTAAAAGTATCCGACAGCTCGACTAAATCGTCTCCAATTAGCGTTTCCTTGCCAAAGACCTTTCCCGCATAGGGATTTGCCCATTCGACTGTATGTTTTTCATTGAAAAGGATAATAGCAATAGGAAGTTCCAACAATGCCTCTTCCCCCACCTTTTTCATACGATAAGAGAGGGATTCAATATGCTTTTCCGTTTCCAAATACGTTTGGTCCTCCAATTTCCATGCGATGCCGATAGACAGGAGGAACGTCATACTGAATAGGAGACCTACCCAGAAGTTCGACAGGAATATAAGGACGGCTGCAATTAATCCAAGTAGAGAAATGACAGCCAACGGATAGCGGATGGTTCTTTTTCTAAAAAAAGATTTCACTGTATCATCTCCTTACTTCCTGTTGTCTTTTTCAATAAAGCTCCTTACATTCATACCGATATCCAATATTCCTAAAAGTGTTGTAATCGGGCTGAATGCTATAGCGAGCAATGTTGTGAAGAATGTTAACACCCAATGTGCTTTCATTCTGTGCATGATATAGAAAATCAGGGATAGTCCTTGAATCAGCAGCAACGTTCGTAAAATGACAGTGGCATTGATGTACA
Organism: Sporosarcina oncorhynchi; assembly: GCF_033304615.1. Taxonomy (GTDB): domain Bacteria; phylum Bacillota; class Bacilli; order Bacillales_A; family Planococcaceae; genus Sporosarcina; species Sporosarcina oncorhynchi. The sequence continues at coordinate 3,461,185 of NZ_CP129118.1, forward strand.
TCAAGTAGAGTGACGACTCAGGTTTCAAGTCCGTAATATACGGCAGGAGGATTGTCACGCCATAGACGAAGATCAGGATAACAGGCAACTTTAATGTGCGGAAAGGTGAAAACCTCGGCACATTATGGCCAAGCCTTCTTAAAACTTCGAAGTTCGGAATGACCATCATATAGGTGAAAACAAATACACCTAGGATAAAGATGGCTGGGACTGCTGATCGATAAAATACAAACGCATTTTCAATAACACCTTCATATAGCTGTGGTGCCATGCCTGCAGCTTCGAAATAAGTGATCAGTTCCGCCCTCGTGTTTTCAAGGATGTCGAACAATTCATTCACAATATTGAAGTCGAATAAGAAGACACCAACGACGTAAAAGACCATACCAATGATAATAAAAAATAAGGCAGAAGCCATGAATGTGTAGATTTTTGATTTGCCAAGTTGCAATGATTCAGCAATTAGGAAGCCCAATAAACCGAAAACAAAAGCAAACGGAATAACCGGAACTCCGCCTATCAACAACGTCAGCAAAGTACCTGCAAGTATGACAAATACTGTAGAACTTCTGTCATACCGTAAACGATATAGGATGATGGGAAGTGGTATAAGCAACATAATTATGATACCGAGCAGCGGTATATAAAACGCACCGACAAGCAGAACCGTGAAAAAAGCCATCATCATTGCACCATATGTAATTTTTTGAGATTGGTGTTGCATGAGTCATTTCCTCCGTCCAGTCAACGGACTGAATTTTACCTACAAAAAAATGTGAGCTATTGCAATTGTATCATGATTAACATCTATAAACCAAAGACAGCATACTAGCAAACACGGTATGAACTGCCACTTACGTTTATGTCGTTATGAAAAAACCGCCTGCAGACCGGATAGACCGGAACCACAAGGCGGTTGGATGTTTTAACTTATCTTTCTTCCGAAACGAACGGAAGAAGTGCCATGATACGTGAACGTTTAATAGCAGTCGTCAATTTACGCTGATATTTCGCGCTTGTACCAGTTACACGGCGAGGCAAGATCTTACCACGTTCAGAAACGAATTTCTTTAGTAGATCTGTGTCCTTATAATCGATATGTGTAATGTTGTTTGATGTAAAATAGCAGACTTTACGTCTTCTTTTACCTCCACGGCGTGGTGCCATATCGCTTTCCCTCCTTACTTGAACTACGTCACTGATGATAACGGATTAGAACGGCAAATCGTCATCCGATACTTCGATCGGACCGCTGCCCGTTGAAAACGGATCATTGTCAGTACGTGTATAGTTTTGTTGGTTCGGTTGTTGATATTGTTGGTTCTGCTGCTGGTTCTGATAATATGGTTGATCGTTTTGTGGTGCACTGCCTTGAGCAGCTCCGCCCGATCTCTCAGAATTTGCACTGCGTGGTTCAAGGAATTGTACGCTGTCTGCTACGACTTCCGTCATAAAGACACGCTTACCATCTTGTCCATCGAAACTGCTCGTTTGAATACGGCCTTCGATTCCGGCAAGACTTCCTTTACGCAAGAAATTGGCAGTATTCTCTGCCTGTTTTCTCCAAGTTACACAGTTAATGAAATCAGCCTCACGCTCGCCCTGTTGGTTCGAGAATGTACGGTTGACCGCAAGTGTAAAGCGAGTAACCGCTACACCGCCTTGTGTATACTTAAGTTCAGGATCTTTTGTCAATCGGCCAACTAAAACGACACGGTTAATCATCAGATGCAACCTCCCTCATCAATTTCAAGTTCCCTTTTTTCGTTTCTATATGGATTATTTGTCTAAACGAATAGCCATATGACGAATGATATCTTCATTGATATTCGCAAGACGATTGAATTCGTTGATTGCTTCAGTACCTGCGTTCGCTGTTACCAATTGGTAGAAGCCTTCGCGCAATTCATCGATTTCGTAAGCAAGACGACGCTTGCCCCACTCTTTCGACTCGATGATTTCCGCTCCGTTAGAAGTTAGGATTTCATCGAAACGAGTGATCAATGCTTTCTTCGCTTCATCTTCCAATGATGGACGCATGATGTACATAATTTCGTACTTTCTCATCTGTAGTCACCTCCTTATGGACTTGGGCCCACTTATGACGGTGGGCAAGGAGTAAGTAATGTTTATTACTCACATCATCATATTTTATCACAATACATCAAGACATACAACTATTTGTTTGTGTATACTTTAAGGAAGGAGTGAATGGCTATGGAGATGACTAGAGAACCTGATAAACTCATCGAAATTGATTTGCCAAAAGTTGCGAAAAGCGGTTTATGGCTCACTGGACTTTCGTGGATCTTGTTACTGAGTGCACTCGTACTTATTAAAGGAGAGTTTTCTTTTACATTTACACTATGGACTTTCCTCAGTTTCATTATTGGCTATGTTTTTTTAATTGTCCTGCATGAACTTTTCCATCTACTAGGCTTTCGCATCTTCGGGAAGGTACCTTGGAAAAGTATGATCGTCGGTGTCAACTTAAAAATGGGTATCGCTTATGCGACAACGAATAAACTGATGACGAACAAAGCCATCCGCAAAGCACTCTTGCTTCCCTTCTGGACAACGGGAGTCGTTCCGGCGGTCCTTGGCCTTGTATTAGAGAATGGCGTGCTTATAGGTCTTGCTGCATTCCTAATCGGTGGTGCCGCTGGTGACTTCGCCATGTATAAGGAATTACGGAGGTTGCCAGATGATTGGGTTGTAAAAGATGACCCTGAGTTACCGCGATTGTATGTGTATAAGCCTGAGCGAGTGGATTGATGAGATTCGTTGAGCGGATTGTGGACTAGGTTGAGCGGTTTTGAGGTGAGGTTGAGCGGTTTACGGGCTAGGTTGAGCGGTTCTGAGGTGAACTTGAGCGAATTGTGGACTAGGTTGAGCGGTTTTGGGGCGAACTTGAGCGGATTACGCACTAGGTTGAGCGGTTTTGGGGCGAACTTGAGCGGATTACGGGATATGAGATATTGAAGCTGACTTTAGTTCGGTTGGATAGAAGTGGGCAGCTCCAGTTTTTTTTCTGGCGCGGCTAGAGTAAATACGGGCGCGGCTCCCGATATTGTGAGCGCCGCCGAGGCAGTTACGAGCGCATTTTATGTATTACGAGCGCTGCCAAGGCCATTACGGGCGACACGCCATTAGTACGAGCACCAATGCCTCATTTACGGGCGCAGCCGGGGCAGTACAGACGCGCGATAAAAGCATGCACAGTTCCCTATACGCTAATCCCGTCCTACAAAAATACGAGCGCCCCTATACTTACTAGGACGCTCATCAAACAACCAATTTAAATCTCTTCTCTGTAAAGATGATTCTCTTTAATATAATCATAACAAGCACCTGGCAATAAATACTGTGGTTCCCCGCCGCGTGCAAATTCCTCACGTATATAGGTTGAACTGATTTCCATTGCAAGGCCTTTATCTAGTAGCTGAAAACGACCATCATCGAGATTTCTCAACAATGAAGACTTCGAGATCGTCTCCAGCACATCTATGCCGCTTCTCGCCATAACGATGAAGTTGTTCTCGTTTAGTAGCGCTTCCGCCCATTTCCATTTACCCGCCGCAATATCAACTAACAAGTCAGCACCCATGATGAAATAGAATTCACTAGCCGGGAAGGTCTCTTTGAAGTGTTGCATCGTGTAATACGTATATTGATTCCCCGGCAAAACATTTAATTCGTAATCATCCACGATGAATTTCGGATTGGAGGCTACCGCCAATTTCAACATTTCAAGCCGATGGATATCATTCGTCTGCAACTGTTTATCGGTACGTTTACTTGAAGACGGTAAAAAGATGACGTAATCTAGTTTCTTTCGATGAGCGACTGTCGAAGCAGTCCATAAGTGGACATTCGTTACAGGGTCAAAAGACGAACCATAAATACCAACCTTTACACCTTTTTCAAACAGTTTATTGATATTCTTGTCCGGATTCAATGTGGCAAGATGATGCCTTAATTGCGCTTCCTTTGTATCCATTTCCATTCCCTCCCGAGTCTGCGGCTACTTTCTCCTTCACTTCCCTACTATCGTGCATTTTATTCTTCCTGTTTTACTAAAACAGATGATCGCTTATCTTACACTTCTGCCTATACAAAAAAGCCAAGTCGTAAGTACACAACCAGGCTTTCCCATAATAACTCTTATACGTTAAATCTGAACAACATGACGTCGCCATCTTGAACAATGTACTCTTTACCTTCTAGACGGACTTTGCCTGCTTCTTTTGCAGCTGCCATTGATCCTGCTTCAACAAGCGCATCGTATGAAACTGTTTCAGCGCGGATGAAACCACGTTCGAAGTCTGTATGAATAACACCGGCACATTGTGGTGCTTTCATGCCTTTGATGAATGTCCAGGCACGTACTTCCTGTACACCTGCTGTGAAATATGTTGCCAAACCGAGTAAATGATACGCCGCTTTGATTAATTGATCAAGACCTGATTCCTTAATACCTAGCTCTTCAAGGAACATTGCTTTTTCCTCATCGTCAAGCTCCGCCATTTCCTCTTCGATTTTTGCACAGACAATGATCACTTCTGCACTGTCTTTTTTGGCAAATTCCTGAACCATTTTCACATATTCATTATTCTCTGCATCTGCAATTTCATCTTCGGATACGTTAGCCACGTAAAGCATCGGTTTGATTGTCAACAGATGCATACCTTTAATGATATTGTATTCCTCTGGAGTAAGTTCGACAGATCGTGCCGGTTGTTCATTTTCAAAGGCTTCTTTGAATTTAAGAAGTACCGGTTCTTCCGCCATGGAATCCTTGTCCTTCTGCTTCGCCATTTTAGTAACGCGCGTTAGACGCTTGTCGACACTTTCCATGTCTGCAAGTATAAGTTCAAGGTTGATGACTTCGATATCATCGATTGGATTGACTTTACCTGATACGTGCGTAATATTTTCATCTTCAAAACAACGTACGACTTGGCAAATTGCGTCAACTTCACGAATATGGGATAGGAACTTATTTCCAAGACCTTCCCCTTTACTTGCTCCTTCGACGATACCCGCGATATCTGTAAACTCGAAAGCAGTCGGTACTGTTTTCTTTGGTACGACCAGTTCCGTTAACTTTTCCAGTCTTTCATCCGGTACTTCAACGATTCCAACGTTCGGATCGATTGTACAGAACGGATAGTTGGCAGCCTCTGCGCCTGCCTTTGTAATTGCGTTGAATAATGTAGATTTACCGACGTTCGGCAAACCAACGATTCCTGCTGTTAACGCCATCTATTTCCCAACCTTTCATATAGGTCAATTTCAAAATAATTTATGCAACTCTTCTATTATAGGAATACTTAACGTTCCTGTCTAATTAATCTTCAGGTTCCGCTTTGACGAGTACCTTTTTCATCTTTTTGGCGAATTCATTCCGAGGGATCATAACACTATGTCCGCAACCTTCGCATTTGATGCGTATATCTGCGCCCATCCGGATGATTTTCCAGGCATTAGTCCCACAAGGATGTGGTTTTTTCATTTCCACTACGTCATTCAACTGAAATTCCTTTTCGTTCATCATACTCACCCCTGCCCTTAACGATTATCGAAACTCTTAGTGATCAGGGCGGGATATGGAATTTGAATCCCTTCCTGTTCCAGATGCGGTTTCAATCCCATGCTGATTGCTCTGGCAATGTCATAGTGACGCATAGGTTTTGTCTCCACGATAATCCGTTCAATGACGGCTTCATCTGTAAAGTCATACGCACCAACTAATCTTGGCTTTCCAAGCAAATCGGAATTGTTTTTGCTCATCGTCTCCAAGTACTGATCAATCGCTTTCTCCACACGCTCAATCCCCTGTTCAAAAGGAATCGTCACGTCTACGATGGCCAACGAATTTTTAAGAGAGTAGTTGACGACTTGTGCGATTGTACCATTCGGCAGGATGAATAATTCCCCTGTGAAGTTTTTGATTTTTGTCGTCCGCAGACCGATTTCTTCCACTTGTCCTTCTGCTGTACCTATCTTGACATAATCCCCTACTGAAAACTGATCTTCAAACAGGATGAAGAAACCTGAAATTACATCCTTCACAAGACTTTGCGCTCCAAAACCGACGGCTAGTCCCAACACCCCGGCTCCTGCAAGCAATCCTTTCACATCTATTGAAAATTCCTGAAGGATTGAAAGGATGGCCGAGAAGTATACAACATATGTCAGCGTATTTTCCAACAGTTTTAATAGTGTCCGTTCACGCCGTTCCTCTTTACGTAACGGGCCTTTTAGTTTAATCATAAAGACCTTTTTAATAATCCGTTTTCCAACATTCACGATAATCATTGAAATCAGGATAATAAAAACGATTTTCAGAGCAACCAAGCCAAAATGAATCCATGTATCTTCATCAAATACATAACGACCGAATTGATCCCATGCGTCTTTCTCAGCTTTCTTATCTGTCACTGTCGACAATTGCCAACATCCTTTCCGTATAAATTGCATCACAGCTGCGTATACTGCTAAACAATCAATACATTAAGAAATAAAACCTAGAATGGAGTTTTGTCATGCACTCAGCTCAATCTATCGATTATGATTATCGACTTCATTTCAATGAAACCGGAGCCGTCTGGAAACTCAGCTCATACTTTCTTCAACATATTCCTTTTGAACGGGAATCCTTATCTTTTTTTTGCATCGGAACGGATCGCTCAACAGGTGACGCACTCGGTCCTCTGACAGGGTCTCTTCTGGCAGAATCGAAGCTGTTTCCCTTCTCTGTCGTTGGCACACTTGAAAAACCTCTGCATGCATTAAACTTACGTCAGCAGTTAGATGAAAAGATTTCTTCTGATCCTTCCACATACATCGTAGCCATCGACGCCTGTCTAGGCAGAAGTGATTCCATCGGCCATCTGTTGTTTCATAATGGACCACTTTACCCTGGCAAAGCCGTCGGAAAGGACTTGCCTCCAGTCGGAGATTTATCCATTAAAGGTGTCGTCAATATAGCTGGATTCATGGAACAAGCTGTGTTGCAAAGTACTCGTTTGCATTTATCGTTTGAAATGAGCCGTGTCATCTCGCGTGCGTTGCAACTCGCTTATGGTCGTTTCAGAACAAAAAATGAACAATTGTCACAATAACAGCAACAACCGCAATGCCTGGAATGAGATTCGCAACACGGATTTTTGTAATCCCTATTAGATTCAAACCAATCCCGACAATCATCAGACCGCCGACCGCTGTCATCTCAGCTATGAATGAATCCAATAGTACATCAGGTACAAACCGACTGATTTGCGTTGACAACAACGTAATGGTTGCTTGGTAAATAAATACTGGGACGGCAGAGAATAGTACACCTATTCCAAGTGTAGAACTAAGAATAATTGATGTAAACCCATCCAGTATCCCCTTCATAATTAATACATCGTGCTCATTACGCAATCCACTGTCAATGGCTCCCAGGATTGCCATTGAACCCACAACGAAGATTAACGTCGCCGTTACGAAACCTTGTGCAATTCCTGGCCCTTCTTTCTTTGATGGCAATTTTACTTCAAGCCATTTACCTAGACGATTAATCTTCCCATCAAGATCTATCCACTCTCCTACAACAGCACCTAGAACAATACTAATAATCACGATTAAAATCTGATTACTTTCAAATGTCATCTGGATTCCGATTGCAACGACTGCCAATCCGATTCCGTACATTACTGTTTCTTTCATCCGTTCAGGTATGTTCGATAGAAAACGGCCAATTAACGTACCAACAATGATTAAAACAATATTTACAATGGAGCCGAATAAAACCAAGGTGCTCACTTCCGTTTACTAAAAATAATACCTATTTTGCAGTATGAGCAAAATAGGTACATGCTTATTCGTTCAATAACTCAAGAATTCGTTCAAGATCTTCCTCAGTGAAAAACTCGATTTCAATTTTCCCTTTGTTTTTGGTCTTTTTTATCGATACATTTGTACCGAAATATTCACGCAAGTTTGTTTCCTGTTCTTCTAAGAAAATATTTTTCTTCTCAGGTTTTGTTTCACGTGGAACATCCTCATTCATTTTATGGACAAGTCGTTCCAATTGTCTGACATTCAAACCTTCATTCATCGTTTTTTCAGCAGTAAGAATAATTTGCTCTTTCTTGCGTAAGCCAAGAAGTGTACGGCCATGGCCCATCGACAACTTTCCATCCATGATCAGTTTACGCACAACGTCTGGTAAACTTAGTAAACGAAGATGGTTCGCTATATGGGGCCTGCTCTTTCCTAAACGAAATGCGAGCTGTTCTTGAGTTAAACTAAGGTTGTCCATTAGTTTCTGGTACGCTTCTGCTTCCTCAATAGGTGTCAGGTCTTCGCGTTGCAAGTTTTCTAGAATTGCCATTTCCATCGACTGTTCATCTGTTAATTGACGAACAACAGCTGGGATTTCAACCAATCCCGCCAAGCCTGCAGCACGAAAACGTCTTTCTCCTACAACGATTTCATACATCGTATTTACTTTTCGTACGATGATTGGTTGCAGAACCCCGTGTTCCTTAATCGATTCACTCAATTCTTGAATTGCATTTTCATCGAATAATTTCCTTGGCTGATAAGGGTTCACTTTAATGCTCTTCAATCGAATACTCTCGACTTTTTCAGCTTTCGTTAATGACTCATCGGGAAATAAAGCATTCAACCCTTTTCCTAATCCTTTAGCCATTGTGCACCACTTCCTTTGCCAGCTCTAAATATACTTCTGCGCCTCTCGACCTTGAATCATAAATGATAATCGGTTCTCCATGGCTTGGCGCTTCGCTCAATCGTACGTTACGAGGAATGATCGTTTTGTACACTTTATCTTGGAAATACTTTTTCACTTCTTCAATGACTTGAATTCCTAAGTTTGTCCGGGCATCAAACATTGTCAATAAGACACCATCTATCATTAAGTTTTCGTTCAAATGCTTTTGCACCAGTCTGATTGTGCTCAGTAATTGACTAAGTCCTTCTAAAGCGTAATATTCGCATTGGACTGGAATGATAACTGAATCAGCAGCTGTCAATGAATTAATCGTCAAGAGCCCTAAAGACGGTGGACAATCGATGATAATATAATCATACATTGCTTTAGCATCCTGGATGGCATGCTTCATGCGGACTTCCCTCGATATTGTAGATACAAGTTCAATCTCTGCCCCTGCTAAAGAAATCGTAGCTGGCACGATATCTAAGTTCTCAACTTTTGTATGGTGAATGACTTCTTTTATATTGACATCATCGATTAACATATCATAGATGCACTGATGCACATCTCCCTTATTGACCCCTACCCCACTTGTTGCATTTCCTTGTGGATCAGCATCTATCAGCAAAACTTTTTTGCCGATATGGGCAAGGCAAGCACTTAAATTCACAGAAGTGGTTGTTTTTCCAACTCCTCCTTTTTGATTGGCGATTGCAATAATTTTACCCACGCTTGCACCTGCTTTCTCACTCGTCCGTAACAAACGAATCGTAATCTCTTGTAAAGCTTTTCCCTGCTTAAGATGTAAAACGGGCTGCGTGGCCGTAAAATCCATCATTTTTGCAGACTTTAAAGCTTATTACTAGTTTATCAAAAAAACGTTGCACATGGTAATGGTTCGCGCAAAAAAACTCCTGCTCCATTGAAGCAAGAGTCTTCTCTGACAAGTCGCAGAGGCTTATATAATGTATAAGATCATTTCTTCTTAGGAATTCTAACAGTAATCGTGTAAAAGTCTTCAGTATCTTCTTCTTCTGTTTTAACCGCAATACCGCTTTTTGTAACAAGTTGCAATGACTGCCTAATTGTATTTAAGGCGATACGTACATCTTTACTGACTGATTTTCTTTTGACGGGCTTCTTCTTCGTCTTTTCTTCTTCTACAGGGTTGAGCGCTAATTGAATACGTTCTTCCAATTGCTTCACGTTTAATTGTTCTTCAATTGCTTGGTGAAATATTTTCGATTGCAATTCTGTATCTTTAATCGAAATGAGTGCACGCGCGTGTCGCTCAGAAAGTTCCTTCGTAAGAATCTTATTCTTAATCTCTTCAGGTAACTTTAATAAACGCAGCTTATTAGCAATCGTTGACTGCCCTTTTCCCAAACGTTGAGCCAAGGCTTCTTGCGTCAAATTATGCAATTCCAGTAACTTCTCATACGCATAAGCTTCTTCAATCGAAGTTAGCTCTTCTCGTTGTAAGTTTTCTATCAATGCAATAGAAGCTGTTTCTTTGTCGTCCAAATTACGAATAATTGCTGGCACTTCCGTCCAACCAAGCTTTTTCATCGCTCGGAATCTTCGTTCACCCGCAATGATTTCATAACCCTCATCGGTTTTACGAATGACGATTGGCTGAATTACCCCATGTGTATGAATTGTGCGCGCTAATTCCTCAATTTTTTCTTCAGAAAAAATTGTACGCGGCTGATATTTATTCGGCTTGATGAGATTAATATCCACTTGATCTACCTGTTCTTGCGCAACGACTACTTCTGTCTCAGGTAAATCAGTTTCCTTTTCACTATTGCCAAAAAAGCGCGAAAACGTATTTTTCATCCCGGCACCACCTTTACAAAACTGCTAATTAGCTATTTCGTCATATCTATTATATATCCTCTGTATTACTTATTAAAGGGTAGAATCTATAACTTTATCATACTTCAAAAAGTGAAAATAGATAAGCGATATGTTCCACGTGAAACAATCAAACAATTGGTGTTTTATTTGGAATGCCAGGCTTACGTGGATACTTCTTCGGTGTCTTTTTTGTTTTATTGAAAAGAAAAATTGTTCTTTCACTTTCTTCCATCGGTAAATTAAATGAAAATTCATTAACTAGTTCTCCGCCTAGAACAGCTATTGCTTTTTTAGCATCTTGTAATTCTTCTTCCGCCGCAGCACCTTTCATGGAGATGAAAACGCCACCTTCTTTTACAAGTGGAACACATAGCTCAGATAAGACGGATAATCTTGCAACGGCACGCGCTGTTACAATGTCGAACTCTTCACGGTATTTAGGGTCCTGGCCAAAGTCTTCAGCTCTTGAATGAACGAAGTTGACGTGATCAAGCTGTAATTCACTTGCCAGTTCATTTAGGAATGAAATTCGTTTATTCAATGAATCTACAATTGTTACTGATAGTTCAGGGAAACAGATTTTTAAGGGAATACTGGGAAATCCAGCTCCGGCTCCGACATCACAAATAGATCTTTTTCCAGTCATATCTACATAGAATGCTGCTGAAATTGAATCAAAAAAGTGCTTTAAATATACAGATGGCTGGTCAGTTATAGCCGTCAAATTCATTTTCTCATTCCATTCCACAAGCATTTGGAAATATTTGTTAAATTGTAGTAATTGCTTTTCTGTTAAGACAATTCCCTGCTCTTTCAATGCTTCTACAAATTGGGCTTCGTTCAACTTGGATTCTCCTTTTAAAAAAGACTGATGCGGACTTGTTGCCGACATCAGTCTAATGATGTTAACCTGAAATTTTTGCAATCTTTCCTTGTTCGATATAGACAAGCAATATGGAAATGTCAGCTGGGTTCACACCTGAAATTCGTGAGGCTTGGGCAATCGATAGTGGTCTAACAGCAGTCAAATTCGCCTTTGCTTCTTTAGCGATACCAGATATAGCATGATAGTCAATGTTTTCAGGAATTCTTTTGTTCTCCATCTTCTTCATGCGTTGAACCTGTTGCATGGATTTCTCAATATAACCTTCATATTTGATGAAGATCTCAACTTGTTCCGCCACGTCTGCTGACACTTCAACTTCCGGGGGCACAACTTTCACTATCTGGCTGTATTTCATTTCAGGTCGCTTCAACAAATCTGCCGCTTTCATCGGCTCTCGCAACTCTGTTCCTTCTGATTCACGGATGATTTCCTGGACTGCTTCGTCCGGTTTAATCGAAACTTTGCGTAGTCTTGCAATTTCTTCATCGATTTGCTGTTTCTTAATGAGAAACTTTTCATGTCTTTCTTCGCTAATCATACCAAGATTATAACCGATTTCAGTAAGTCGCATATCGGCATTATCATGACGTAGCAACAAACGATATTCCGCTCTGGATGTCAGTAGTCTATACGGTTCGCTCGTTCCTTTCGTGACGAGATCATCGATAAGTACACCGATGTAAGCATCAGCCCTACCTAAAATGACTTCTTCTTTACCAAGAACTTTGCTTGCAGCATTGATGCCTGCCATAATCCCTTGAGCAGCCGCTTCTTCGTAACCAGAAGTTCCATTGATCTGTCCGGCAGTATAGAGATTTTTAATGTTTTTCGTTTCAAGTGTCGGCCATAGCTGAGTTGGTGTCACTGCATCATACTCAATTGCATAACCCGCACGCAGCATTTCAGCTTTCTCAAGTCCTGGTACACTTTCGATTAGTTTGCGTTGAACATGTTCCGGCAAGCTCGTGGAAAGTCCTTGCACGTAATACTCTTTTGTATTTCTGCCTTCAGGCTCCAGGAAAATCTGATGACGTGATTTATCCGCGAAACGGACAATTTTATCTTCAATGGATGGACAATAGCTTGGCCCTTTTCCTTTGATCATTCCTGAATACATTGGTGAAAGATGTAGATTTTCATTAATAATTTCATGTGTGACAGATGTCGTATACGTCAACCAACATGGTAATTGGTCGAGGATGAATTCTGTCGTCTCGTAACTGAATGCACGCGGTTCTTCATCGCCTGGTTGAATTTCTGTTTTGCTATAATCGATGGTCTTACCATTGATGCGTGGAGGTGTACCCGTTTTAAAACGAACCATCTCCAGCCCAAGCGCTTGTAAGTTCTCTGCAAGCTTGATAGCCGGCATCTGGTTGTTTGGACCACTGGAATATTTCAAATCCCCAATGATCACTTCACCGCGTAAGAAAGTACCAGTCGTGATGATGACTGTTTTCGCACGGTAGATACCACCAATTTGAGTAATGACACCTTTCACTTCACCGTCTTCTACAATTAATTCTTCTACAACGCCTTGATGTAACTTCAGATTATCCTGCTCTTCAAGAATATTTTTCATTTCTTGCTGATACAGTACTTTATCCGCTTGTGCACGAAGCGCTCTGACGGCAGGTCCTTTACCTGTGTTGAGCATCCGCATTTGAATATGTGTTTTGTCGATTACTTTTGCCATTGCTCCACCGAGTGCATCAATTTCACGCACGACAATCCCTTTTGCAGGACCGCCGAGTGACGGATTACATGGCATGAATGCGATCATATCGAGGTTCATCGTAAGCACCAGTGTCGATGCACCCATCTTCGCAGAAGCTAAAGCCGCTTCAACGCCGGCATGGCCTGCTCCGATGACTATACAATCGAACGTGCCTGCTTCAAATTGTGGCAAGTTCGTTCATCCTTCCTTGTTTATAATTTCCGTGTCTATATAAATGAGTTCGTTAGATGTGATTCACTGTTACATATTACTTTCCGAGACAGAACTGGGAGAACAGTTCGTTAATAAGGCTGTCCTGCACCGTGTCACCGACAATCTCTCCGAGCAACTCCCACGTACGTGTAACATCGATTTGAATCATGTCGACGGGTACATTCATCTCGGCTGCAGAGATAGCGTCTTGGATCGTCTTGTGCGCTTTGTGTAGCAAGGCAATATGTCGGGCATTGGAAACGTATGTGAGGTCTCCCGCCTCCAAATTCCCTTCAAAGAAGAGTTTGGCAATCGAGTCCTCAAGTTCATCGATACCTTCTTCATTCAGAATGGACGTTGTCACTACTTGTCCTCTTCCTGCCAGGGTAATCATTTCTGACATATCAACTTTCTGCGGTAAATCGGTCTTATTGATAACGACGATAATGTCCATTCCGGCAACTGCCTCAAACAGACGACGATCCTCTTCGGAAAGTGCTTCAGAACCGTTTATGACGAGCAGAATCAGATCTGCTTCTTTGAGTACTTGGCGTGAGCGTTCAACACCAATCCGTTCGACGATGTCTTCCGTTTCACGGATGCCTGCTGTATCGACTAGTCGTAGCGGTACTCCTCTAACATTGACGTATTCTTCTATTATATCACGTGTTGTCCCCGCTATTTCGGTAACAATCGCTTTATTCTCCTGGACAAGACTGTTAAGCAATGATGATTTTCCCACGTTCGGTCTTCCGACAATGACGGTCGATAAGCCTTCACGTAAGATTTTCCCTTGAGATGATGTGCGCAGAAGTTTTTCAATTTCCTCTTTCACCCATGTTCCTTTTTCAATCATGAGCGGAATCGTCACTTCTTCAACGTCATCATATTCCGGATAATCGATATTTACTTCCACTTGCGCAAGTGTTTCAAGTAGCGCTTGTCGTAAATCGTTTATCAATCTGGAAAGTTTCCCTTCCATCTGATTCAAGGCGACATTCATCGCCTTGTCCGTTTTAGCGCGGATCAAATCCATAACGGCTTCTGCCTGTGATAAATCAATGCGCCCATTTAAAAATGCACGTTTTGAAAATTCGCCGGGCTCTGCTAGTCGGGCTCCTTCTCGCAACACAAGATTAAGAACACGATTTACCGCCACAACGCCTCCGTGGCAATTAATCTCCACAACATTTTCACGCGTAAATGTCTTTGGAGCCATCATCAGGGAAACCATGACCTCCTCAACAACTTCATCTGTTGACGGATCGACCAGATGTCCATAATGGATTGTATGTGACCTTTCATCCGCAAGTTTTTTACCTGACGGTGAACGGTAAATTGAATCAGCAATGTCGATAGCCTCATCTCCACTTAGCCGGACGATGGCAATAGCGCCTTCCCCCATTGGAGTAGAAATGGCAGCTATAGTATCATAATGCACACTCTTCACCTTCCTAACCCGGTTATCCACATGTGGGTAACCCGTTTTGACATGACTATCTAACATAATATATTAACACAAATGCATCTTTTCTCATAGTGAGTGACGTTAAAAATCTAATGTGGATACATCCTTGAACTGAATGACAGCAAAATTAAATTAATAAAACAAAAAAACTCCTGTAAAGTATGAATTTCACTTTACAGGAGTTTAGGCTATTCAAATAATCGGTTCAATGACTAGATAACGGTTTGGATCTGTGCCTTCTGAATAAGTTTCGATGTCCAATCGGTTAGACAAAATATTATGAATGACTTTCCGTTCATAGGAAGGCATCGGTTCCAGTTTCATCTTTCGACCGTTTCGTACGGCCTGATCCGCCATGCGTTCAGCGAATTGCTCCAAAGACTGTTCACGACGTTCCCTATAATCTCCTACATCGAGGCGGACGACTTTAAACTGTTCTGAGAATTTATTGACGACTAACTGCGCCAATTGTTGCAGTGCGTTCAATGTCTGTCCTCTTTTTCCAATCAAAAATGCTGCTTTTTCACTTTCCAATTTGAACGAAATGTACTTTCCGTCTTGTTCATGCTCAATCGTTAAATCGTCAATTCCCATGCCTTTTGCGATGTCCGTAATGTAGGTCATTGTTTCTTCGATAGCTTTTTCATCGGATACTTCGGGTTTTTCAGCTGTTTCCAATACAATTTCCTCTGTCATAGACCTTTCAACAGGAGCGTCGACAACTTCTGGTTCCGATACTTCTTCTGCCACTTTCGAACTCACCTTTACAGGTACGTCTGTTGATATATCAGCAGGTTGTTCAATCATTTCAGTTTGCTTCTCTTCTATAGAAGAGACAGATTCCGTTTCCTTCACTGTTACGGTTACTTCCGCATCTTTTGCACCGAATCCCAGGAAACCCTTTTTGCCTTTTTCTATGATGTCTATCTCTACTTTGTCACGCGTCACACCGAGCTCTTGCAGGGCTGAAGCAATCGCCGCCTCTGCTGTTGCTCCTTTTCGCGTTATCTTTTTCATTTCTTTTTCCCTCCTACTTTTACAGGTACCACTTCTTTTTTCTTGAATGGTTTGTAAATGAAGATATTCTGGATCATTGAAATGATATTACCGACAACCCAATATAGCGCAAGTGCCCCAGGTAGAATCATACCCATGAACATAATCATGAAAGGCATGATGTACATCATCATTTTCATCTGCGGGTTGTCCATTGCTGGACCTGTCCGTAATACAGCAAACTGCATTAGTCCTGCAACGATTGCTAGCGTAATGCTTGGTGCAGCAAGTTCAAACCAAAGAAAGTTTCCGATAGTAATTTCAGGCGTGGCATTCATCCGACTAATTGCGTGATAAAGACCAATAACAATTGGCATCTGGATGATGACCGGCAAACAGCCTGCTGCAGGATTGATTTTCTGTTCTGACATCAATTTCTGCATTTCTTCACGGTACTTCTGTTGCGTTACAGCATCTTTCGATTTGTATTTCTCTTTTAATCCGTTAAGCAGCGGTTGCATTTCCTGCATCCGTTTAGAACTTTGCGCTTGTTTGATCATTAATGGAAGTAAGATCAAACGGATGATAATTGTAACAGCAATAATTCCTAATCCGTATGTTCCAAGTAATTCCTTGAATGTGCTGATCAATGAAACGATCGGCCATACGATGTATTGGTTCCAGAATCCTTCGCTGGTTGAATAGATCGGAGATTTAAACTCTGAACATCCTGCCAGGAATACGGTGAATACAGACAACATCAGCAATAACGCGCCTTTTTTCTTCAAATCGGTTCCCCCAAATCTGTTCCTATGAAATCAATAGTTAGTTTCAGTTTATCATGAACGTTTGTAACGTTCTACTTCTTATATATAGTAGCAATTCGCAATCTATGGTAGTAGTCCTTGTTTTCATTTCACTTGTTTATATGGTTTGAATGCTTTCGCAATCCGAAGTACGTGTTGCAAACTTTTCTTTGTTTCGTGGAAATCCATTGTGGTCGCCTGATGCCGGGCGATAATAACATAGTCCTGATCATTTTTAAGCTCTTCTCGCATTTCCATAAAGGCTTGACGAATATACCGTTTAATGCGATTACGTGTAACAGCATTTCCTAATTTCTTGCCGACAGACAAGCCGATCCTGAACTCCTGCTGCTCTTCCTTCTTATAGGAATAGATGACGAATTGTCGATTCGCAACGGACTTCCCATTTTTGAATACGGTTTGAAAATCTTCGTTCTTTTTAATCCGTTGACCTTTTTTCAAGATCTTCACCTCCACTAGCTATGTATCATTTAAGCAAGCACCTTCCGCTTTTGTTTCCATCTAGACTCCGAATGGCAGGCGTTCGGGTCGCTTCAGGAATGAAACAAAAGGCAAAAACCGCCTTTCGTTCATTCCCTCCAGCGCCTATCACGCCTGAGCGCCATTCTCCGCTTTTGTATTCGGCTAGACTTCAGACGCTAGCCCCTCGGGTCGTTTCAAGGTAGAGGGAAAGGCAAAAACCGCCTTTTCCTCTACCTCTCCAACGCCTGTCGGGGCTAAACAGCGTCTTACGCCTTTGTTTATAAAAAAAAGACCACTGGGTACAGTGGTCTTATGCTGAAAGCACTTTTCTTCCTTTACGACGACGAGCAGCGAGAATATTACGACCGCTTTTCGAACTCATTCTAGCACGGAAGCCGTGAACTTTACTACGTTTACGTTTATTTGGTTGGAATGTACGTTTCATTTCAAAGACACCTCCTGCATTGTCTGTTAACAACCTGACAGTCTTGAATAGTATAAAGTCCTGAACTCTGAATGTCAATCTTTTTTTCGCAGAGTGTACTGGAGGTCTTTCGACTATCCGACTGGAATTTCCATCAGTCGACATCGGATTTCCGAAAAAAAAGACACCACAGGCTTATCCACAATCCAATTTATGGCCCACTGAACAATATGTTCATAGAAATTCTCGTCACTTTTTTTATGCACAGGCCTTATCTACACCTTTTACACATACAAAAGGGTGTGGATAACATAATACTCCACAATTGCCCCTACTGTTGACAACTCATAGAAATCCTTGTTAATGTTATAGATTCTTGTTACAATGAAAAAGATTTTGCTGTTGATAATTTAAAACCTAATTTTCTTATCCACAATTGTTAATAGGTTGTGGATAATTATTTCAACATCCATGGGCAATTGTTATCCACAAGGTGTTTTTTTTGTGTATAATACATATTCCTGTGTTTTTATATTTTGTAAGTAAAGGAGGCCTACGAGTGGATCAGCTAGAAAAATTATGGGAAGAAGTTTTGTCGAAAATTGAAAAACGAATTTCTCGTCCGAGTTTTGAAACGTGGCTTAAATCGACAAAATTACTGACCTACGGCGAAGAGAACGTTACAATTGCTGTTCCAAATTCGTTTGCGAAGGACTGGCTCGAGACGCATTATGTGCATCTCATCACAGGTATCCTTTCAGAATTGACCGGCGAAGATCGTTTTATACATTTCATTGTCCCGAAAGAAATGGAAGAGAGTGATTTTCCGGTGCCCAAAACGCAAGTTCAACAGGTGGAGAAAGCACCTGTCCAATCGGCATCTATCATGTTGAATCCAAAGTATACATTCGATACATTCGTCATCGGTTCAGGAAACCGTTTTGCGCACGCTGCATCACTCGCAGTTGCAGAAGCGCCAGCGAAATCATACAACCCACTCTTCATCTATGGAGGCGTAGGGCTTGGCAAGACGCATCTCATGCATGCGATCGGCCATTATATTATGGAACAAGATCCATCCGCCAAAGTTGTTTACCTGTCTTCAGAGAAGTTTACGAATGAATTTATTAATTCGATCATGAATAATAAAGCCGGTGATTTCAGAAATCAGTACCGAAACGTGGATGTTCTATTAATAGACGATATTCAATTCATTGCAGGAAAAGAACAGACACAAGAGGAATTCTTTCATACATTCAATACATTGCATGAAGAGTCAAAACAGATTATCATCTCCAGCGACCGTCCGCCTAAAGAAATACCAACACTTGAAGACCGGCTACGTTCGCGGTTTGAATGGGGTTTGATCACAGATATCGCACCGCCGGATCTTGAAACGCGAATTGCCATTTTGCGTAAGAAAGCGAAAGCTGACGGGCTTTTGGACATCGCTGATGAAGTGATGCTCTATATCGCCAATCAGATTGATACAAACATCCGAGAGCTAGAAGGCGCGCTCATCCGTGTTGTTGCTTATTCTTCACTTGTAAATATGGATATTACAACTGATCTCGCTGCTGAAGCCCTTAAGGATATCATTCCGAATTCACGGCCGCGCA